>JBAVEY010000188.1:0-7922 GCA_049587975.1 Actinomycetota bacterium
CAGCACGGCGTGAACATCATGGAGTTCTGCCGGCAGTACAACGAGCAGACGCAGCAGCAGGCCGGCCAGGTGATCCCGGCCGAGTTGACGATCTACGAGGATCGCTCGTTCACGTTCGTGACGAAGCAGCCTCCGGCCGCCGAGCTGATCAAGCAGGCCGCCGGCCTCGAGAAGGGATCCGGCGAGCCGAACCGCGACAAGGTCGGGAGCCTCACGCAGGATCAGGTGCGACGGATCGCCGAACAGAAGATGGTCGACCTGAACGCCAACGACGTCGATGCGGCGATGAAGATCGTCGCCGGCACCGCGCGGAGCATGGGCGTGGACGTGGTGGGCGTATGAGCGGGGGCGGTAAGCGGTACGCGCAGGCCGTCGCGCTGGCCGAACGCGAACGCGAGCACACGCCCGTCGAGGCGATCAGGGCCCTCAAGGCGTTCCCCGACGCGAAGTTCGACGAGACGGTCGAGATCGCGTTCCGGCTCGGCGTCGACCCGCGAAAGGCGGACCAGCTCGTCCGTGGCACGGTCTCGTTGCCGAACGGCTCCGGCCAGTCGGTACGGGTCGCGGTGTTCGCCCAGGGACCGAAGGCGACCGAGGCCAAGGACGCCGGGGCGGATGTCGTCGGCGGCGAGGAGCTCGTCGAACAGGTGATCGGGGGGTCGATCGACTTCGACGCCGCGGTGGCGACGCCGGACATGATGGCCGCGGTCGGCAAGGCGGGGCGAGTGCTCGGTCCGCGTGGGCTGATGCCCAACCCGAAGACCGGGACGGTGACCAACGACATCGCCAAGGCGGTGCAGGACATCAAGGGTGGCAAGGTCGAGTACAAGACCGACCGGACCGGCAACGTCCATATGATCATCGGGAAGAAGTCGTTCACCGAGCAGCAACTGCTCGAGAACTACCTGGCGGTCGTCGACGAGATCATCCGAGCGCGGCCCTCGGCCGCGAAGGGCAAGTACGTGAAGACGCTCACCGTCTCCACGACGATGGGTCCCGGCGTTCCGATCGACACGAACCGGATCAAGGGGACGGCGGAGGTCGCTCCGACGGCCTGACGACCTGTCTCCGGGGCTCCGCCGTTGCCCGAGATAGCGGCAGAGCCGTGGCAACATGGGCGGATGCGTGAGTCCGTCTCCGAACGGGAGGAGGCGCAGGCCGCCGGCGACCTCGAACCACCGCGACCCGAGGGCCCTCCCCGGTGGCCGTTCGTCGTCGTGGGCATCGTGGTGCTGTTCAACCTGGTCGTCCTGCGAGCCGAGGCCAGGCCCGTCCAGAACCTGAACGACGCCTCCGTGCACCGGTCGATGATCGCCTGGGCGAGCGGTCGGATCGAGGAAGGCCATCTGCCGCTCGACGGCTGGTACCCGGATCTCGCGCTCGGCTCCTCGAGGTTCCATCACTACCAGAGCCTCCCGCACGTCCTGACGGGGTTCCTCGCCCTCGCGATCGGCAGCGAGCGAGCGCTCTCGTGGACCACGTACCTGGGGATGGCGCTCTGGCCGATCGCCGTGTACGCCGGAGGCCGGCTCCTGGGATGGGAACCGTGGGTCTGCGCGATCGCCGCAGCCGCGTCGCCCCTGATCGCGAGCGAACCGACCCTCGGCTACGAATGGGGGAGCTACGCGTGGCGAGGCTACGGCACCTGGACGCAGCTCTGGGGGATGTGGCTGCTGCCTTTCGCGTGGGGCTTGTCCTGGCGAGCGATCGCGAGGGGTCGTTCCTACTGGCTCGCGGCGCTCGTGCTCGCGCTCACGATCGCCTGTCACCTGCTCACGGGCTACCTGGCGCTGCTGTCCCTGGGGGTGTTCGCGCTCGTGAAGTGGGGAGAGCTGTTCCGGCGGATCTGGCGCACGGCGCTCGTCGGGCTCGGGAGCCTGTTCGTGGCCGCGTGGGTGGTCGTGCCGCTTCTGGCGGACCGCGCGTGGACGGTCAACGACGAGTACTCGCGCGGGAAGATCTACTACGACTCGTTCGGGGCCCGCCGGATCCTGACCTGGTTCGCGAGCGGGGAGCTGTTCGATCGCGGGCGCCCGCCGATGATCACGATCCTGGTCGCCGCCGGCCTACTGGTCGCCCTGTGGCGGTACCGACGCGACGAGCGGGGGCGCGTGCTGCTGTTCCTGTTCCTCCTGTCGCTCGTGCTCTTCTTCGGCCGGCCGACGCTGGGCCCAGTCCTGCGTCTGCTGCCGGGATCCGGAGACCTGTTCCTGCGGAGGTTCGTGTTCGGCGTGCACCTGGCCGGCCTGTACCTCGCGGGCCTCGGCGCGGTCACCCTCGCGAGGATCGCTCGTGGGCAGCTCCATCGGTTCCGAGCGCTGAGCGAGCAACCCGTCGCGCTCGCCGCCCTGGCGACCGCGACGGCGCTGGTATTCCTCGGTCCCGGCCTCGTCGAACGGACCGCATGGGCGGCGCAGGGGGCCGAGTGGATCGGGGAACAGGCGACCGCCGATGCGACCGACGGCGCGGACGTCGCGGCCCTGGTCGACATCGCGCGCGATCGCGGACCCGGGAGGTTCTACGCCGGGATGCGGGCGAACTGGGGATCGTCGTACGAGGTCGGCCAGGTGCCGGTCTACGTGATGCTCCTGGATCTGGGAACCGAGGGCGTCGGCTTCGTACGCCCGACGTGGTCGCTCTCGGCCCCGTTCGAGTACCGGTTCACCGACTCGAACCCGGCACACTACGACCTGTTCGACGTGCGCTACCTGATCCTCGAGGCCGGGAAGCAGCCGCCGGTCCCGGCGGAGCGGGTGGCCGAGCGCGGGCGCCACGTGCTGTGGGAGACCCCCGATCCGGGTTACGTCGACCTGGTCGACGTCCTCCCACCGATCACGGCCGACCGGACGAACCTCGGTCTGCGCGTCGCGGACTGGTTCAGGTCCGATCTTCCGGGCAGGGGAGCCAACCCCGGGATCGCCTTCGCGGGGCATCCCGCACCCGAGGCGACGGTGAGCGAAGATCACCTTCCGGCGACACCCGCGGGGGTGGTGACCAGCGAGGATGTGGACCTGCGTGACGGGAGGGCGACGGCGACGGTGGTCGCCGAGCGACCGGCGATGGTGATGCTCAAGGCGTCGTTCGATCCACGGTGGCAGGTCACGCTCGACGGCGTCGCCGTCGAGCCGCAGATGATCGCGCCGAGCTTCGTCGGGCGGGTGGTTCCTGCGGGTAGGCACGTGGTCCGGTTCGTCTACCAGCCGTTCCCGAGGTACGACCTGCTCCTGCTCATCGGAGCGATGACGCTGCTCGGTCTGGCCGTCATCCCTCGCCGGCTGAGTCGTCGCCGCGGAGCCTCGACCCCTCAGCAGGGTTCGAGCGGCGACCGGGGGGCGTGAAGGCGGACGGGCGGTTCCGGATCGAGCAGGGACCTGTCGTCCCGCCGGCATCGATCTGACCTTCGCGCACCAGGTCGTGGTCCGCGCGCACGCAAGTTGCCGTGAAGCGGAGATCGTCCGTATCCTTGTTGAGCCGCAGACAGCAGGGGTGCGCACACACGTAATCCCTCCGGGGTACCTGCCGAGGCACGTCGAGGACGCATCGTCTCGAGCGCGTCTCCGCTGTCTGCGGGGGCGCGTTTCCCGTTGTATGGAGGCTCGATGCCGAACGACGAGAAGATCGAGAAGGTCGCCGCACTGAAGGAGCGCATCCAGGGAGCCGATGCGCTGCTCCTGGCCGAATTCCGCGGGCTGTCGGTCCACGACGCGACCGAGCTCCGCCGCTCCCTCTCGGATCAGGCGCGGTTCGCGATCGTGAAGAACACGCTGATGCAGCGTGCGGCGGCAGACGCCGGCGTCGCCGAGCTCGAGGCGCTCCTCGAAGGGCCGACCGCGGTCGCGTTCGTCCAGGGCGACGTGGTCGCGACCGCCAAGAAGGTCGTCGACGCGGCGAGGCGGTTCCCGGCGCTGGTCCTGAAGGGCGGGTACCTCGACGGAAAGGTGCTCTCGGCGACCGAAGCGCAGGCGCTCGCGACCCTGGAGTCGCGCGAGGTGATGCTCTCGAAGGTCGCCGGGTTGCTGAAGGCCGAGATGGCCAGGGCCGCCTCCATGTTGCAGGCGATCCAGGGCCGGTTCCTCAGCGTCCTCGAGGCGTACAAGGACAAGCTCCCGGCCGGCGTCGCCGACGCGACGCCGCAAGGGGACGAGGTTCCGGAGGCCGCCTCGACGGATGCCGAGCCGGATGCGCGGCAGACCGGCGAGATGGATGGGGAGTCCGGGTCAGAGAACGAACCGGTGGACGAGTCACTTGAGGGGTCCAGCGGAGAAGCAGAGGGACAGGAAGAGCCACAGGGAGAAGAGGGGTAGAGCGATGGCCAAGACGAAGATGACCGCCGACGACCTGCTCGACCAGTTCAAGGACATGACGCTGCTCGAGCTCTCGGATTTCGTGAAGAAGTTCGAGGAGACCTTCGACGTCCAGGCCGCGGCGGCACCGATGATGATGGCGGCGCCCGGTGCCGGCGGGGCCGCCGGGGCCGAGGAGGCCGAGGAACAGACGGAGTTCGACGTCGTCCTCACGGGTGCCGGGGACAAGAAGATCCAGGTGATCAAGGAGGTCCGCGCCCTGACCAGCCTCGGTCTCAAGGAGGCGAAGGATCTCGTCGATTCCGCGCCGAAGCCGGTTCTCGAGAAGGTCAACAAGGAGGCCGCGGACAAGGCCAAGGAGCAGCTCGAGGGCGCCGGCGCCTCAGTCGAGATCAAGTAGGCCGAACGGCCGAATCCGAGATCAGGCCCGCGGAGGGAGAAGCCTGCATTGCGGTGGGCTTCGGCATGGGGATAGATTCCTCAGCGAGCAACCATGGGGATAGGGGGCGTGGGATGAGCGACGAACGTACGTTCGGGCAGAGGCTCCGCGCGACACGGATCAAGGCGGGCTATTCGCAGTCGGATCTCGAGGAGATCTCGGGTATCCCGAAGGCGCGGCTGTCCCGGTACGAGAACGGTCACGTCGCTCCCTCGATCCAGACGCTCGAGCGTCTTGCCCGAGCCCTGAACGTCTCCGAGGCATCGCTCCTGGGTGATGACCGGGCGTTGATGGAGGAGTTCTTCCACGTCCTGACCACCCGAGGCGTCCGGATCGCCTCCAGCGAGCAGGCGGTCGCCCTCGGCAGCGCCGTGGCCGACATCGCCCGTGCCCTCGGGATGGTCGACGACGGGATGCGCTCGGCCGACGATCCGCCTGATCTGTCGCCGGTCGGCGTGATCGGTTCGGTGGCGTGGCCCACCGACGGCCGTTAGCGGTCGCCCAGGACTCCTGAGGGTTGACCTCCGCTCCGAGGGGGGGTAACCTTCGGCCGGTTTCGACCGGGTCCCCGCCCGGGGGTTGACGCTGCGCGCGCGCGCACCTACACTACTCGTTTGCCGTGCCGCGTTCTGCATGCCCTGGTTCCAGGGTTGTCTACCCTAGGGGGGATCGTTCTTGCCTGACTCGCTCGTCCCTGTTCGCGATCGTGTCAGTTTCTCCAAGCTCGATGAGGCGCTACCGCTTCCCGACCTCGTCGGCATCCAACGGGAGTCGTTCGACTGGCTCCTGGCCGAGGGCCTGAAGGAGGTCCTCGAGGAAGTCTCTCCGATCGAAGACTTCACCGAGCAATTCCAGCTCCATTTCGGCAAGCACGCCTTCAAGGATCAGAAGTTCACCGAGGAGGAGTGCAAGGACAAGGACGCCACCTTCTCCGCCCCGCTGTTCGTCGAGGCGATGTTCGTGAACAAGACGACGGGGGAGATAAAGGAGCAGGAGGTCTTCATGGGGGACTTCCCCATGATGACCGAGCGAGGGACCTTCATCATCAACGGCACCGAGCGGGTCGTCGTCTCCCAGCTGGTGCGCTCGCCCGGCGTCTACTTCAGCCGCGAGCTCGACAAGACCTCGGACAAGGACGTCTACGTCGCCAAGATCATCCCCAGCCGTGGGGCATGGTTGGAGTTCGACGTCGACAAGAAGGACACGGTCGGCGTTCGGATCGACCGCAAGCGCCGGCAGAACGTCACGGTCCTGCTGAAGGCGCTTGGCTGGTCCCAGGACGAGATCTTGGATCTGTTCGATCACGCCGAGTCGATCAAGAACACCCTGGAGAAGGACCACGTCGAGACCCCGGAGGAGGCGCTCGAGGACATCTACCGCAAGCTGCGGCCGGGCGAGCCCCCGACGGCCGAGTCCGCGCGGACGCTGCTCGAGAACCTGTTCTTCAACCACAAGCGCTACGACCTGGCGCGGGTCGGCCGGTACAAGGTCAACAAGAAGCTCGAGGCGGCTCAAGGGGTCCTCCAGGCTCAGCTGAAGGCGCGGGCCAAGCAGCTATCGGAGCTGGACAACCCGGACAAGAAGGGATGGGACCAGCCGAGGTTCCGCGTCTGGTCCGAGCTCCAGAAGGATGAGCAGGGCGAGAACGGCCCGAAGTACAAGGGGATCTTGTCCTACGAGGACATGCTCCGGACGGTCCGCTACCTCGTGAAGCTCCATGCGGGCGAAGAGGGGTACGAGCCGGACGACATCGACCACTTCGGGAACCGGCGCCTGCGCTCGGTCGGCGAGCTGATCCAGAACCAGATCCGGATCGGCCTGTCCCGCATGGAGCGCGTCGTCCGCGAGCGGATGACCACCCAGGACGTCGAGGCCATCACGCCGCAGACGCTGATCAACATCCGCCCGGTGGTCGCGAGCATCAAGGAGTTCTTCGGCACCAGCCAGCTCTCCCAGTTCATGGACCAGACGAATCCACTGGCGGGGCTCACGCACAAGCGCCGGCTGTCGGCGCTCGGCCCGGGCGGGCTCTCGCGCGAGCGCGCGGGCTTCGAGGTCCGGGACGTCCACCCCTCGCACTACGGCCGGATGTGTCCGATCGAGACGCCGGAGGGTCCGAACATCGGCCTGATCGGCACGCTCTCGACGTATGGACGCATCAACCAGTTCGGGTTCATCGAGACGCCCTACCGCCGGGTGACCAGCGGCAAGGTCACCGACAAGGTGGACTACCTCTCGGCCGACGAGGAGGACCGGCACGTCATCGCGCAGGCCAACGAGCCCATCCAGCAGGACGGCGCCTTCGCCAACCCGACGGTCCTGGTCCGCCGCAAGGGCGGCGAGGTCGACTCGGTCGGGCCCGAAGAGGTCGACTACATGGACGTCTCGCCCAAGCAGATCATCTCGATCGCGGCCGCCCTGATCCCGTTCCTCGAGCACGACGACGCCAACCGGGCCCTGATGGGGGCCAACATGCAGCGCCAGGCGGTGCCCCTGCTCCGTTCGGAGGCCCCGATCGTCGGGACCGGCGTGGAGTTCCGGGCCGCCGTCGACGCCGGGGACGTCGTGCTGGCCGAGGAAGCGGGGACCGTCGAGGACGTCTCGGCCGACGACATCGTGATCCGCGAGCGGACCGGCTCGATGAAGACCTACAAGCTCCAGAAGTTCCGCCGGTCAAACCAAGGAACCTCGCTCAACCAGAAGCCGCTCGTCAACGAGGGCGACAAGGTCGTCCGCAACCAGGTGATCGCCGACGGGCCGTCCACCGAGGCGGGCGAGCTCGCGCTCGGCCGCAACCTGATCGTGGCGTACATGCCGTGGGAGGGCCACAACTACGAGGATGCGATCATCATCTCCGAGCGGCTGGTCAAGGACGACGTCCTGACCTCGATCCACATCGAGGAGCACGAGGTCGACGCCCGGGACACCAAGCTCGGCGCCGAGGAGATCACCCGGGACATCCCCAACGTGTCCGAGGAGATCCTGAAGGACCTCGACGAGCGTGGGATCGTCCGGATCGGCGCCGAGGTCAATCCCGGCGACTACCTCGTCGGCAAGGTGACGCCCAAGGGCGAGACCGAGCTCACCCCCGAGGAACGCCTGCTCCGCGCGATCTTCGGTGAGAAGGCGCGTGAGGTGCGCGACACCTCGCTCAAGGTCCCGCACGGCGAGAGCGGCAA
>JBAVEY010000189.1:0-1745 GCA_049587975.1 Actinomycetota bacterium
GTGCCACCCAGGCGCGACGCCCCGAGCCGTCCGTCCGTCGAGCCGGAGATGAAGAGTCCGGTCCCCGCCGCCACGACCGAGGCTGCCTCGTCCGCACCTCGGGTCCCGAATTGCTCGAGCCACATCTGGCGCCCATTCGGTCCGAACTTGGCGACGAACGCGTCCAGCCCTCCCGCACGCGCCTGCTTCGGGAAGCGCCCATCCGTCGACCCCACCGCGTAGACGCCGGAGTCGCCGACGGCAAGCGCCAACACCTGGTCCGTCCCCGACGTTCCGAACTGCCGGGTCCAGAGCTCGGTGCCCGCGGCGTCGTACTTGCGGACGAACGCGTCATACCGATGGTGGTACGTCTGCCCCGGAAGGGCGTAGTTGGTGAACCCGGCGACGTACACGCCGTCATCGGCGGCTGCTGTCGCATACGCCAGGTCGTACCGCTGGGTTCCGAACTGGCTGGTCCAATCGATCGAGCGCGTCTCGTCCACCGACCCGCAGTGCACCCCTGCCGCCAGGCACTCCTCCACCAGCTGATCCAGCCGCTCCTGTTGCCATGTGTTCCAGAAGTCGGCGTGAAGGGTGTAGAACGGACCGCTCGAGAGCGTGAGGGCCACGGACCCGTCCGCATCCAGCGGGTTCATGATCCCGAGATGCAGGCGTTCGCTCAGGCGTGGCAGGACGTGAGGGAAGTCTGGCGGGCACTCGCGTGGCGCGACCGGGTACGCGACGTCCTCAGGGAGGAGGCCGATCCCGTCCCAACAGCTCGGCATCTCGATGATCGCGATCACGCCGTCCACGAAGCCGAATGCCTGCCAGGGCCGGCAGTCGTAGGGGTGATCCATCACCGGAGTCCGCTGGCCCCTGATCTGGCCGCAGTACCACCGAACGTTGGGGTTCTCGGCGGGCGAGGTCGCCAGCTTGTTGCCCCCGATCATCTGAAGGCCCGGCGGGATGGTCTCGACGCTCCGAAGGTCGCCGAAGTAGTAGATCCGCATCACGTGCGGCTCGAGCTGTTCGCCGTTCAGGTACGGCGTCGGTGCCCAGTACCCCGCCGTGTCGCTCGGGACCCGGCAGGTCGTGTCGCCGGCGAGGAGCGAGCCGACGGTGGAGAACGCGTCGACCGTCTCGTTCCCGAAGAAGTCGTGGAGGTGCGAGGCACCCGGCTGACCCGGGAACACGATGGGATCGTCCGCCAGTGTGTGCGAGTACGTGCAGCGCAACACGAACTGGCCGATCCTCGACGCGCCATGGGCGGGGGCGGGGGCGAGGAGTGCCAGGGGAAGGAGCAGGCCGAGCGCTCGCCGGACGATCCTCATGAACCTGGGGACGCTACGGGAACTCGTGGACGACCGCAACCACGTGCGGTTCCTTTCCACCATGTGCGGCGTCTACACTCCGACACCGATGCGGCGCCTCCTTCCTCGACTCGACGGCCCCGCGCGGGCCGGTGCGATCGTGCTCGCCATGGCGGTTCCCCTCGTCCTGGTCTCGTTGGTGGCGCCCCTCGCCCCGGCCGTCGTCGCGGGTGAGGGCGATCCGGCGGCGGCGCCGTCCGGGTCCGAGGGGATCTTCAAGCTCGACCATCTCATCTTCATCGTTCAGGAGAATCGCTCGTTCGATCACTACTTCGGCACCTATCCGGGCGCCGACGGGATCGACTTCAGGAACGGCAAGCCCGCCAACTGCGTTCCGGACCCGATCCTGGACCGGATGTCCTGCGGCTACCACTCCACCCGCGATCGGTACGTGGG
>JBAVEY010000190.1:0-2442 GCA_049587975.1 Actinomycetota bacterium
GTCTGTTGTCCGCGGATCGAGAGGGTCGGTAGCGCAGGCACGAAGACACCGCCGAGCGCGCGCTTCGGGACTGCCCGGCTTGTCCCCGATGGAGGCCTCATCCCATCACTGCTTGTACCAAGTGCCTACAGGAGGTTCGGCAGTCGTGTGAGACTGCGACCGAACACCCGGTGGACCGGGCAACGTGATCGGAAGGTTCGTCGATGACCGTATGGAGCGATGAGGAGCTGGCCGACATCGGGGGGGCAGACGAGCTCAGGATCGCGCCCGTGCGGCGAGACGGCACGCTCCAGCGCTCCCGGATCATCTGGGTCGTCCGCCAGGGCGGTGACGTCTACGTCCGATCGGTCAACGGACGGGACGGCGCCTGGTTCCGCGGCGTGCAGGTACGGCAGGCAGGTCACATCTGGGCCGGCGGCGTCGATGCGACGTCGTCTTCGAGGATGCGGATCACGACCTGGACGATGAGATCGACGAGGAGTACCGGCGCAAGTACGGCCGATCCTCGGCGGCCGTCGAACACATCACGAACCCGAAGGCACGATCTACGACGATCCGGCTCATGCCGAGCTAGGGAGGAACGATGCATCAGCGCAGACTTGGAACCCGCGGCCCGGAGGTCTCCACGGTCGGGCTCGGTTGCATGGGGATGAGCTCCTCCTACGGCCCGGTCCCGGACCGACGTGAGATGATCTCGCTCCTCCGGTCAGCGGTCGAACTCGGGGCCACGTTCTTCGACACCGCAGAGGCGTACGGCCCGTTCGTGAATGAAGAGCTCGTGGGCGAGGCGCTCGCTCCGTTCCGCGAGCAGGTGGTGATCGCCACGAAGTTCGGGTTCGACCTCGACCCGACCGGCGAACGCGAACAGGTCGGCGTGGACAGCCGACCGGAGCACATCAAGGAGGTCGCGGAGGGCTCGCTGAAACGGCTGGGCGTCGATGCGATCGATCTCTTCTATCAACATCGCGTGGATCCGGACGTCCCGATCGAAGACGTCGCGGGCGCCGTCCGCGATCTGATCCAGGAAGGCAAGGTCAAGCACTTCGGCCTCTCCGAAGCGGCGGCGGGAACGATCCGCCGCGCGCACGCGGTCCAGCCCGTCACCGCGGTGCAGAGCGAGTACTCGCTGTGGACCAGAGGACCCGAAGCGCAGGTGTTGCCGACGCTCGAGGAGCTCGGGGTCGGTTTCGTCCCCTTCAGCCCACTGGGGAGGGGGTTCCTCACGGGGAAGATCGACGCGCAGACGACGTTCGATAGCAGCGACTTCCGGGCCGGGCTCCCACGATTCACCCCGGAGGCGAGGCAGGCGAACCAAACCCTGGTCGGCCTGCTCCGCATGATCGGTGACCGGAAGGGTGCGACACCCGCGCAGATCGCGCTCGCCTGGTTGCTCGCCCAGCAACCGTGGATCGTCCCGATCCCGGGGACGACGAAGCTGGCGCGTCTGGAAGAGAATCTCGGAGCGGCTGAGGTCCGACTTACGTCCGAGGATCTCGCGGAGATCGAACGCGCGGCCTCAGAGATCCCGGTGGAGGGGGCTCGGTACCCGGAACACCTCGAGCGGATGACCGATCGCTGAGTCGTCGGCCATCTGATCAGCATCACGATTCGGTGTCGTTCGATCCGGCTCCGCGGAGCATCCATGACCCGCGCAGCCGTAAGACGGGCTCGAGGTTCTCGGGTGTCGAGCATGGCTCACGTGGGGGCAGACGTTGGGCCCTCTTGTCCAGGGTGGTCGGGACTCGACTTCGTCCGGCGGCATGGCGTTGCTGGGCTGACTGCTCGATCGCGGATGGAGTGTGCCCCGTCGGTAGCGGGGCCTTCAGCCCTGCCGCTGGTGCCTGCCACGCCTACGTTTGGCATGCGAGGAGGTGAATACGATGAAGCTTGCGGTGTACGAGGAGATCGGAGAGTTGGAGCGTCGCATGGATGACCTGATGCGGTCGTTCCTCGGGCCGAGGGCCCGGTTCACCCGACCGGTCCTCCCGCTGTTCCTCCACAAGCCGTTCGTGCCGACCACCGATGTCTTCGTCCGCGACGAGGACCTCGTGATCCGTGTCGAGCTGCCGGGGATCGACCCGGCGAGCGACGTCACGGTGAACGTCGAGGACGGGTACGTCGTGATCCGCGGCGAGCGGAAGCAAGAGGAGGAGCTGAAGGAGGAGGCCTACTACCGGCTGGAGACCGCCTACGGGACCTTCGAGCGGTTCATCCCGCTCCCCGAGGGGTTCGAGGAGGCCGAGATCGAGGCCGCCTATGAGGACGGCGTGCTGGAGGTGATCGTGCCTGCGGCAGCTAAGGCGCTGGAGCCTCCGAAGCCGAGGACCATCCCGATCAAGACGGCCCTGCCGGTCAAGGCCGCGAAGGTCGCCTAGTAGGGATCGGGCAGTCCTCAGGCCCACGAACTCGAGGAGGCCACGGGAACGAAGACCCGTGGCCTCC
>JBAVEY010000191.1:0-1520 GCA_049587975.1 Actinomycetota bacterium
CGCGAGAGCTTCGAGGACGCCGAGACCGCCGCGCTGATGAACCGGCACTTCGTCTCGATCAAGGTCGACCGGGAGGAGCGCCCCGACCTGGACGCGATCTACATGGACGCCGTCCAGGCGATGACCGGCGGAGGCGGATGGCCCCTCACCGCGTTCCTGACCCCGGAGGGCAAGCCCTTCTACGCCGGCACCTACTACCCGAACGAGGCCCGCCATGGCCTCCCCGCCTTCCGGACCGTCCTGTCGGCCATCGCGGACGTGTGGGCCAACCGCCGCTCCGAGGCCGAGCTGCAGAGCGCGAGGGTCACCGAGGCGATCGAGCGGTCGACCGGCCTCGCTGCCTCCCCGGGGCCGCTCACTGAGGCGATCCTCGTGGCCGCGTTCGGCGGGCTCCGGCGGGCGTTCGACCCACGGTGGGGTGGGTTCGGTGCCGCGCCGAAGTTCCCCCAACCCATGAGCCTGGAGTTCTGCCTGCGCATGCATCTGCGTGGGACGCCCGACGCGCTCGACGTGGTGACGACCACGCTGGACAAGATGGCCGGCGGCGGGATGTACGACCAGGTGGGCGGCGGCTTCCATCGGTACTCGACGGACGAACGATGGCACGTCCCACACTTCGAGAAGATGCTGTACGACAACGCGCTGCTGGTCCGCCTGTACGTGCACGCGTGGCAGGTGACAGGCTTCGAGCGCTACCGCCGCGTCGCCACCGAGACCTGCGAGTACCTGCTCCGCGAGCTCCGGCACGCCGAGGGGGCGTTCTTCTCCTCCCAGGACGCGGACAGCGAGGGCGTCGAGGGCAGGTTCTTCGTCTGGCCCTGGGACGAACTCGTGGCGATCGCGGGCGAGGCGGTCGCGACCGCGTTCGGTGCCACGCCGAACGGCAACTGGGAAGGCACGAACGTGCTGTGGCGCCCGCTACCGCTCGAGGCGGTGGCCGCGGAGACGGAGCTCGATCCCGAGGAGCTGGCCGGCGAGCTCGAGACGGCGAGGGCCGAGCTGTTCGAGATCCGCGAGGGCCGAACCCACCCGGCGACCGACGACAAGATCCTGGCCGCGTGGAACGGCCTGGCGATCGCTGCCCTGGCGGAGGCCGGGCGGGCGTTCGGCGAGGTCGAGTACGTGGAGGCCGCCGTCCGCGCCGCGGACTTCGTCCTCACGCACCTGCGGGACGATCCGGGGCGGCTGCTGCGATCGTGGCGGAACGGGCGGGGCGGCAGACCCGCGTTCGCCGACGACCACGCGGCGATGGCGGACGCATGCCTCGTCCTGTACGAGACGACCTTCGAGCTCCGATGGTTCGAGCAGGCGCGAGCGCTTGCGGACGAGCTGGTGCGTCTGTTCCACGACGAAGAGCGCGGCGGGTTCTTCCAGACCGGACGCGACGTTGAACCGCTCGTCGTGCGTCCGAAGGAGATCTCGGACAACGCCGTTCCCAGTGGCAACTCGCTCGCCGCGGACGTGCTGCAACGGCTCGCGCACCTTACCGGCGAGACGGGATACGAGAACGCGGGTGTGGG
>JBAVEY010000192.1:0-3186 GCA_049587975.1 Actinomycetota bacterium
GGCGTCGGCCGAGCGCGCCGCCGGTTGAGGGGCGAGGATGCCGACATGCGCGAGCCGAAATTTCTGCCGAAGACGGTCTACGTCATCTACATCGCGAGCACGCCTGAGAAGGTCTGGGACGCGCTTACCAGCACGCAATTCACCAGGCAGTACTTCTTCGGCCGCACGGTCGAGATCGAGCCGAAGCTCGGCGGCAATTTCGCGCTGCGGATGCCGGACGGCCGCCTCGACATCAAGGGCCGCGTGCTGGAATGGGATCCGCCGCGCCGGCTGTCGGTCACCTGGGCGGTTGATTTCGAGGAGTTCCGCGAGCTGCCGGAATCGCTGGTGAGCTACGAGATCGAGCCGATGGGAGAAAGCGTGAAGCTGACCATGACCGAATCCTTCCAGTGGGAGGTTCCGGACGCGATCCTCGCCGGCGGCCGCCAGGGCTGGCCGTTCATCCTGTCGAGCCTCAAGAGCGTTCTGGAAACCGGCAAGCCGATCGCGGTCAGCGTGAAGATGGGGCCGCCGAAGGAGATGATGGAGGCGATCAAAAAGGTAGTCGCGGAAAAGCCGTGGCGAAGAGCCAACTGAGGACGGTTGACTGATCGCGTGACAGCCGGGATCAGCGCCGGCGGCGGAGAACCCCAACCCGACCAGGCGCCGTTTACAGGATCCCACGGAACATGTTTGATTTCGTGAATTAGCTTTGGGCTGTGGACTTGTTCAGGGTCGCGGCGGCGCGAACGAGAGTCTTCAACGCCTCCTCGTCTATCTTCTCGCCCTCGTGGAAGTCGATGGCACGCCTCGTGTTCCCGTCAAGACTGGAGTTGAAGAGGCCCGAAGGATCCTTCAGAGCCGCCCCTTTGGCGAAGGTCATCTTCACGACGTTCTTGTAAGTCTCGCCTGTGCAGATCAATCCGTCGTGCGACCACACCGGAACCCCTCTCCACTTCCACTCCTCGACGACTTCGGGATCGGCTTCCTTGACCAAGGTACGGAGCCGGCTAAGCATCTTGCCCCGCCAGTCGCCTAGCTCCTTGATTCTCGCGTCTATCAGCTGAGAAGGAGACTTGCTTTTCTGCGACCCGCTCTTCTTCATGCCCGTTTCTCCTCCTTAGCCTCGAGGCTTTGATAAATGGGGGTCATCGCCAACCCAACTACGGATGTTATTTTGGGGAGGGGGTAGCGCTGCGGACGTTACCCCACGGATCAACCTTCTTCTGTGGCTGGTCGGGAATTGCCTTTAATGTTTCTCGGTATTTTTCGTCAATTTCCTTTTTCTTCGCCTCTTTTGTCGGATCTACTGACTTTTCTCCCGCTAAATTCAACTTTGGCTGGATCTGGGCAAATGCTGACCCACTCAGCGCAAGAGATAGAACTGCGCAGCTGATGACTAAAGCGAGCTGGCGGAAACGAATTGTCATTCGGACCTCGTTACGCTGAGATCATATTTCGGATTTCTTGGAACCGTAAACCGCTTGAGTGTGTCATCTGAATCTATCGCGCCACCGCTCGTCAACGTTGTAGCATTGTTTGGGCGTTTCAGTGGCTAAGCAGCGCGGAATAACAGGGACCGCGCCCATTGCCTCTTCGCGAAGCCACATCTGCTCATCGCAAATTTCGCAACAAGGACGGCTCACTATTCGTGGATGCGGCATGATTTGAGATTTGCGCATGGGTCCGTTCCCCCACACTTGATACGGGAGTGCGGCTTTCTCGCCGCGTAAATATTATCGAGCCAGGCAACCGAGACAGTATTTTGGCTTCCATACATTAGCTCGGATATTTGACGGATTTTTTATTGGTGCTGCGCAGCAATATTTGCGCGGTGCTATGCGCGAGAACATAGGCTCGGTTGGAGCTATGCGCGAGCGGATTATTGTGGGAGCAAATATTTTGGCGCGAGTATGACTGGGCAATGCGTTAATGTCCTGCTTGGACTGGAGGGGCTTCCAACAAGGGAGTTCCGAAAAATGTGTGATTACAGCCTTGAAAGGGTCAGGTCGCGGCCTGCAAAGGTTGGCGACAAACTCACCACACGTGACTTCGGTACCGGCACACGTGGGTTTGCCTCGCCGGAAGATGCTGGAGTGGCGGTTTGCGTTCTCCCCGGAACCGAACTTGCGTTTTCCATCCCGGTGACAGTTAGAAATTTCCTCCGCTTAATCGTAGGTTATAGGGTGGAAACACTAGGTCACGCGACGGCAATCTTCCGACAAGTGAATAAGGACGAACCATTTAAGAACCATGATGCGCTCGAATTCCCGGATGGGCGCATTGTTCTACTGACACGACTAAGTGAGGGTCAGGAGGCAACGGTGCTTCAGCTGCCTGCGCAGACTGCGGCCGGGGCAGATGCCCAGAAGCGCATCGCCTACGTAGACTGACAATTCGGAACTGATCATGCGTGTAGGCTGCCTTGCGAAGCGGCCTACTTTTTTGGATTCCATTTTTGCATCGAGGAAGGCCCTTCGATGAACCGGAAACTGATTGTCGCCATTTTGGTGATCACTGCCGTGCCGGTGTGCGCGCAGGCTCAACCGCCGAGCGCGGCAAAGGTGACCAAGGCGGACGCGCAAAAGGTCCTCGAAATCATCAGTGACGATAAGGCCAAGACCCAGACCTATTGCGATATCATTAAGCTCGGTGACGAGGCCGAGAAGGCCGACGAGAAGAAAGCCGATGAGCTGTTTCAGAAAATGGACGAATTGGCGAAAAAACTGGGTCCCGAATATGTCGCGTTAATGGACGGGCTTCAGGACATCAATCCGAATTCCCAAGTTGGTCAGGAGATCGGTTCGGTGCTCGGGGCGCTCGATAAGTTGTGTGCGAAGTAGCAACGGGACCCGATGAGAGTGATGGGTCTGCGCACCTGATCAGATTTCGGAAAGACGCCACGGCTATCGGCCGATCATGCGGCGGCCTAGTCTTCAACGATTATTTTCATTTGCTTACCGCATTTCTTACACTCGAAAGTACGCATCTCGCCCTTTAGGCCAGCAGGGAGCGGCGCACGCTCGATAAGGCGCACATTTGCTTTGCAGCGCGGGCAAGCAATCGGCTTGATGTTGGTCAGTGGGACGTAAGTAAACGCCAGGTGATGACGTGTGTGCCGCATGGCGCGCTCCCCCAAAGCACGCGATTGATCTATCAGCCACCGGCCGCTTGCCCCCAAGCGCCTCTCCGGTGGTGTGATTATCC
>JBAVEY010000193.1:0-18945 GCA_049587975.1 Actinomycetota bacterium
AGGCGTACGGCGACTCCCCGTAGGCGAGCCGGAACCGGCGGCTGAGGTGGCCGGCCGACATGTGCGCGCCACGGGCGAGCGCCTCGACGTCCAGCGGCTGCGCGTACTCCCGGTCGATACGGTCGCGGACCCGGCGCAGCCGCGCGAGCTCGCGCAGGTGCTGCGCGGCGGCGGGCCCGCCTGCAACCTGCGAGATCGTGCCGGGTCGCATCGGAGTAGCCTACCGTCGCCGGCGTCCCACCCCACTCCGCGTCCGCTCCGCTGGGAGACACGTCTCAAAGGTCACCCGTGACGGCCTCCGCCAGCCGACGCGCGTCGACCCGGATCTCGAACAGCTCTCGCCCGTCCACGAGCACGACGGGGACGCGGATCCCGTACTCGAGCTCGAGGGCGTCGTCGACGGAGACATCGACCTCTTGGTAGTCGAACGGCGTCCGCACCCGCTGCGCCCGGATCACCTCGCGGGCCTCGTCGCACAGGCCGCAGCCCGGTCGCGAGTACATCAGCACCTCGGGCACGGATGCATGGTAGCGAGGGAACGGCCGCCGTCGTGTGGTAGAGAACTGCCCGTGAGCGAGGACGACCGGCACGATCTCGAGCTCCACCGACGGGTCTCCGCCCGGGACCGGTCGGCCTTCGACGAGCTCTACCGGCGGTATGCACGCTCGGCCTACGGCGTGGCGCTCCGGGTGACCTCCCAGGACCTGATCGCCCAGGAGGTGGTCCAGGATGCCTTCCTGGCCTTGTGGCGGGCGCCGGAGGCGTTCGACCCCGCCCGGGGCGCGTTCCGCTCCTTCTTCCTCTCCCTCGTCCACCATCGGGCGGTCGACGCGGTTCGGCGCGAGGAACGTCTGCGGCGCCGGACCGAGCGGGCGGCGAACCTCGAGCCCGCGACCGGCGAAGACCCTGCGGAGGACGTCGTCGAGGACGCGTACCTGCGCGTTCGGCGCAAAGAGGTCCGAGACGCGCTCACGACGCTTCCTCCGGCGCAGCAACAGGTGCTCGAGATGGCCTATCTCGACGGCAAGACGCAGGTGCGGATCGCCGAGGAGCTCGGCATCCCGATCGGAACCGTGAAGACGAGGACGCTGGCGGCGATGCGGAAGCTGCGGGAAGCCCTGCGGGAGGAGTGAGGTCGTGACCGAGGATCACGAGCGGATCGACGAGCTCCTGGCCGGCTATGTCCTGCTGGCGCTGTCCGGCGAGGACGCGGCCGAGGCCGACCGGATCCTCGCCGAGCACGTGCCCACGTGCCTCCGCTGCCGCGGGACGCTGAGCGCGCTCCAGGCGCTCTCGGGTGACCTCGCGCTCGCGGCACCGCCCGTCGATCCCCCGGAGACCCTGCTGCCCAGCCTCCATCGCGCGATGGACGAGGTCCCGCTCCACGGCCGGAGACCGAGGCGAGGCGCCCTGATCGCCGTCGCCGCGTCGGCGGTGGCGCTGGTCGCGATGGGTGGCCTGTCGCTCGTGCTGGGCAGCCGCCTCTCGCAAGCCGAGACGCGCGCGGGGACGGCGCTCGAGATCCTGTCCGCGATGCGTTCCCCGGGTGCGCAGCCCGTGAACGTGACACCGCAGGGCGAGACCCCGCCCGAGAGCGGCATGGTGGAGGTCTCGGCGCCCGACATCCGACGCCTGTACATCGCCGCCGAGCACTGCCCCGAACCCTCCCCGGGGAAGGCGTACCAGCTGTGGCTCGGGAGCAACGGCGAGTGGTCCCCGGTGGGCGAGATGTTCTGGCCGGACGAAGGGGTCATCCTGCTGGAGGTCTCGGTCGACGTCTCCCGCTACGACGAGATCTGGATCACCGAAGAGGCGCTCGGCCCGCCGCCCTCCGTGCCGAACACGGACGGCCCGAGCTGGCGCGCCTCGCTCACCGCCTAACGGACGGACCGACCTTGTCCGCGCTCCATACGAGCCTGGATCAGGTCATGCACGTACCCGCGCAGGGTCAGCCCGAGGCAGAGCAGCGCGATCGACGCGGCCGCCGCGAGCGCACGCGTACGGATGCACGTACAAGGCAACGGATCTCCTCCTTCGTGGGAGCCGTCGAACGGAGACCGCCGGCTCCGCCGGTCGGACCCTCCGGCCTGCGGTCGGTCACCTCCCTCGCAGTGCGGTCATGTCATGCTTGGCGGAGCCCGCCGAGCGGATCACCTCGAGATGGAGGTCCGTCAGTCCGTGGGTGCGGGAGCCCGTCGTCGGGCGGCGCGCAGGAACCCGACGAACATCACGCAGATCCCCATGAGCAACGCGATCGAGAACGGTGCGAGATACCCCAGCGCGGCGAACGCGGACCCGAAGCCTGCGATGATCGTCGCACCGAGCGCGATCAGGAGCGTGCCCCAGAACCGATCCCTGAGCTCCGGCCGGCCGCGCATGCGCCACGCCGACCACAGCGTCCCGCCGAGCAGCACGAGGTAGGCGGGGATCGCGATGACCTGCGGCAGCCGATGCGCGGCCGTCCCGTCGCCGAACACCTCTTTGCCGGAGGGCAGGTCCTGCGAGAGCGCAGCGGTGTGGATCTCGGCGGTGCGCACGACCGCGATCGTGTACGCCGTGATGAACGCGAGCAGCACATAGAGCCCCCACCGGACCTCGCGCCGGACGATCAGCAGGTCGAGCTCGCCCACGGCAAGGAATGGGACGTTCAGCACAGCACCGAGCGCCCAGTAGACGCGGAACTCACCCGAGGTCCACCCGTTCGCGACTCCGAGCGCGACCGAGACCGAGGCCGCTGCGTACATCAGCAGGGCGATCGCCCAGATCCCTTCGTAGGAGCGACGCCGGCTCGCGTAGCGCCGCGCGAGCGCGACGGCGAACAGCACCGCGACGAGCGCTGCTGCGAGCGGGAACACCCACATGGCCCCGCAGCATAGCGGCGCCCCAACAGGCCGCTGCTAGCATCGCGAGGTGCCCGGCCCTCGCCCACCCATCGCGTGCTCGACGATCTCGGTCTTCTCCAAACCGCTCGACGAGGCGTTCCCGCTGATCGCGGAGACCGGCTTCGAGGGGATCGAGCTCATGGTGACGAACGATCCGGACACGCAGGACGCCGGCCGGATCCGCGCGCTCTCTGAGGATCACGCGTTGCCGGTCCTCGCGGTGCACGCGCCCTTCCTCCTGATGTCACGCAGGGTGTGGGGCCGGCACCCGGTCGGCAAGATCGACCGCGCGGTCGAGCTCGCGCTCCGCATCGGGGCCCCACTCGTCGTCGTGCATCCCCCGTACAGGTGGCAGACGACGTACCGGCGTTGGCTGGAGGAGCGGATGTTCGCCATCTCGGCGGAGCAAGGGGTCCGCGTCGCCGTCGAGAACATGTTCCCGCTGCGGGTTCGCGGCCGGCACATCGCCCGCTTCCACGCGCCCCAGTCGCTCGAGGACCTCGAGGGGTTCCCGGACGTCACGTTGGACACCAGCCACCTCGCGGTCGCCGGGCTCGACCCGATCGACACGCTCGCGACGCTGGGCAGCCGGCTCACCCACGTCCACCTGTCGAACAACTCGGGCAAGGGCTGGGACTCCCATCTGCCGCTCGACGAGGGCGTGCTCGACCTGCGCGCGTTCCTCGAGACGCTCGCCACCCGCGGGTTCGACGGGGCGATCTCTCTCGAGATCGACCTGCGGAGCCAGCTCGACGACGATCGGGCGCTGCGCCACATCCTTTCCAGCAACCGCGACCTCTGCGAGGCGGGGCTCACCCTCCCGGCCTGAAACGAGCGACGGAAGGTCCCTGCCGATCCGAGCGTCTGGGGATCTACGATCCACCCAGCCGAGGAGGTGTTCGTGGTGTCCACGATCGGGGCGACCACCTGAACGATCTCATCGCGAGGGGACTGGGCCGAACCGTCGCGGAGGCGCAGGATGTCGTGGTGACCGGCCGAGCCTCACTCCTGATCAGGGTCGTCCGGTAGGCGTTCGAGCGTCGCGCCCCGGCCGGCCCTCGGCGCGATGCTAGCCTCCGCCGGTGCGCCGGTTCACGCTCATCACGATCATCGTGCTGTTCGCGCTGATCGCGGGCGCGGCGGTCTATCAGATCGCGCTCGCGGGCCGAGATCGTGCGCCGTACCCGGGACCCGTCGAGGGCACCCCGCTGCCGACCTTCGCGCCGTCGCCGTGACGGTCACGCCGGTGCGAACTGCGTGAGGTAGGTCTCGATCAACCGCTGGACCGCCTCGCCCTGCGATCCCGTCAGCAGGTCCGTCCCGTGGTCGTCGGCCGGAAGGATCTCGACGCGCTTGGGCGGCGGGCCGGTCTCATACAGGTCCTCCGCCGCGGAGGCAGCCTCGGGATCCCCGACCCCTGCGACGAACAGCTTGTTCGCGGGCACACGCTGGAGCAGTGCGGCGTCGGCGTTCAACCCCTGGATCGAGACGGGGGCCGAAAGGGTGACGACCGCCGCCACGTCCGATCCCTCCTGGCCGGCCGCGACGAGCGAGGCGGTCCCCCCCATGCTCGCCCCGACGAGCGCGACGTCGGTCGCGCCCTGGGATCGGACGAAGTCCATCGCACCCAGCACGTCCTGCCAGATCGCCGAGATCTGCTGATCGCCCTGCGAGCATCCGCCATCGCCGCCCGGGCAGTAGCCCCGGAAGTCGTACGTGAGGACCAGGTACCCTCCATCGGCGAGCCGGTTCGCGAACGCGTACCAGGACCGCTGGTCGGCGGGACGCATATGCGACAGCACGACCGCCGTCGACCCATCGCCGAAGAGACGACCCTCGAGCATGACCCCGTCACGGGACTCGAACGTGACGGCCCGGGAACCGGAAAGGTCGGGAGCGGCCGCCTCACCACACGCGACGAACGCGATCGCCCCGAGCGCAACCACCCCCAGCAGACGGGCCCGGAACGGGACCGTCGCACGCACCGTCGGGCCTCCTAGCGGCCCTGTTGACGACGCTGCCAGCGGGTCTTCTTCAGCAGCTTCTTGTGCTTCTTCTTCCGCATCTTCTTGCGGCGCTTCTTGACCAGCGACGGCACGCAGCGTTCTCCTATTCCGATCCGAACAGGCTCCGGAGGTCCACGCGCTTCGCGCGATAGGACGCATCCAGACGGACGGACCCCAGTCTAAGCGCCTTCGGCCCCTCTGCCACCGGCGAGATCAGCCTGAGCACGCCCTCGTCGGCGGCGTGCTCCAGGTAGCCGATCCCCGTGTACGCGCCTGCGCCGTCCGACAGACCCACGAGTAGCCGGTTGAGGTCGCCCGGCTCGAACAGCGGGGGGAGCGCGGGCATGAACACGGTCGGCTTGACGCGGAACCGGTGCAGCTCCCCGGAGAAGTACCGCCGCATCGAGCGCTCTCGGTTCTCGGCGCGGAGGTCGACCGTGGTTGGGACGACCCTCGGGTGGACCCCGAGCGGCACCACCTCGGTGGCGAAGAAGCGCTGGATCACGCCGAGCAGCGGCAGCAGTTCCTCGCCCCGCTGCAGGCCGACCACCAGGTCGGGCCGCAGCGCCTCGACCTTGTGGTACTTGAGCGTCTGACCCGTGATCCCGGAGACGAGCCCCGACGAGTCCACGACGACGAAGTCCGCACCGAGCTGCTTCGCCTGCTCGTGCAGGGCTGCAACACCGCCGACGACCGGCAGCAGATGGCCCTGCGCCGACGTCGAGCCGACGAAGTACAGGGAGTCTGCGCTCGCCAGTGGCTCCGGTTCGAGGTCCTCCGGGCTCCGAACCACCTTCAGGGAGATCGTCGCCGGTGGTCCGACCGTCTTCTGCCCCACGTCCGCGTCGAGGAACGCCGCGGACCGGCCGGCCGCGAGGGCCCCCGCGAGCAGCTCCCGGGACAAGGTGCTCTTGCCGGTGTCCATGCCGCCGATCAGGAGCACCGTGTGCTTAGTCCGCACCGCCTGGTCGACGAGCGCCTCGTGCTCGTTCACATCCGCCTCCGGGTTCCCCCACCCGGAGGCCGGTCGCACGCGTGCGTGCGTCTATCCGGTCGGAACGACCTCCCGCCCGGACGGCCGTGTCGCGGTCATCTCGTTGGTCGTCATGGAGCCTGCGGCTCCCTTCACGCGTTCGAACCGTGCCTCTGGAGTGGGTGTGATCTCAAGGCGCCCATCCTATCCGGCCCGACCCCACGGTGCCGCCCGCGATGCCCGCGTCCGGTGCAGCAGGGGCCGCCGGGATCAGGGCAGGCGAGCGGCGATCGCCTGGAAGCAGGGCCAGTACGCCTGGGGGGCCACGTTGTCGTCCATCACGACGACGGTGCGGGTCCGCCCCTGGGCCTGAGCGACCAGCAGGGCCGGGTCGTTCACGTCGGCGATCGACAGGGTCTCGACGCCGCGCTCGATCGCGGCGCCGGCGAAGCCGTGGTCGGCGAAGACCAGGTCCGGCGTCTGCTCGTCGAGCATCCGGTCCATCGCCTCGCCACGGTGCGTGTGCCGAGCGCTCGCCTTGTCCGTCAGGATCGCCACGCCCTCGAGGTACCGGATCTGCCAGGGGTGGTGACGATCGCCGTCCCGCCACGTGAGCCCGTCGGCGGGCTCCAGCACCGAGGCGCCACCGGCGCGGAGCAGCCGCCCGATCTCGATGTACAGGTGGGCGAGCCCCACCGGATGACCCGTCGCGAGGATCACCCGCTCGCCGCGGACCATCGCGTCGGCCAACCTGTCGCCCGCGGCCACGCAGGCCTCGAGGACCAATCCGGGGTCGACCGGGACCGGACCCGTCCTCGCCGTCGGATCGGGCGCGAACCCCGAGGCGCGGCCGACGAGCTCGAGGATCCCGCGGGGGTCGAGGGTCTGCAGCCCGCTCATCCCGAACTGCTTGTCCGGGTCGCCCTCGTACAGCAGTCGGATGTTGCGCAGGACGTTGTCGAGCGCGTGGCTGACCTCGAGCCCGGCGACCGCGCCCGCCAGCAGGCCCTCCACGAGCTCGTCGCGCGGGTACGGTCTCGGGGTCCAGCGGTTGTCGAGCGCCGGCAGGCGTGCGGCGTGCGATCCGATAACGTCCATCAACCCATCGTACGAGGAGCGCCCGGATGCTCGAGCACGTGGCCTGAGGTGGAGCTCCGAGGTTCGGTCGTGGTCGTGACCGGGGCGTCGTCGGGGTTCGGCGAGCTCGCGGCCCTCCGATTCGCCCGCGCGGGGGCTCGGGTCGTGCTCGCCGCGCGGCGGCTCGAACGCCTCGAGGCCCTTGCCGGACGGATCGATGCGGCCGGCGGTTCGGCCCTGCCCGTCCGGTGCGACGTCACGGAGCTCGAACAGCTCGCGGGGCTCCGCGACCGGGTAACCGAGGTCCTCGGCCGATGCGACGTCCTGGTCAACAACGCCGGGATCCGCGGCGGCGGACGGTTCGAGACAACGGACGCCGAGTACCTCGATCGCGTGATCGACGTGAACCTGCGAGGGGTGGTCCTCGGAACGAAGCTGTTCCTCCCGATGATGCTCGAGCAGGGGCGGGGCCACATCGTGAACGTCGCATCGCTCGCGGGACGGTTCGCGACCCCGGGCGCCGCCGTCTACGGGGCGACCAAGCATGCGGTCGTCGCGTTCAGCGAGGCGCTGTACCACGAGCTCGGGCCTGCGGGCATCCTGGTCACGAGCGTGAACCCGGGCTTCTCCCCCACCGAGGGCTTCCCGCAGACGGGGCCCTCGGTCGTCCGGTTGGACCCCGATGACGTCGCGAAGCTCATCGTGGACGTCGTGCGCAGGGAGATCGCCCCCGAGATCTCGATCCCTCGATCGCTCGCCGCGCTCCAGGCGTTCCGCGTGCTCACCCCGCCGCTGTACCGCTGGGGGGTCGGGACGATCGCTCGGCGGTACGGGCCCGGATCGGGATCCTCGGACGGCTGAGTCTCGCGTACGCTGGCCCGATGGCCCAGGCGACGTTCAGAGCCCTGATCCGACTGAGTGGCCGCGACGGAGGCGGTCACCTGGTCGAGGTACCGGCCGAGGTCGTCGAACGTCTCGGCGGGAAGGGCCGGATCCCCGTGAGCGCGACGTTCGACAACATCCCGTACCGAGGGTCCATCGTGCGCATGGGCGGCCGGGCGGTCCTCGGCGTGCAGAAGGCGATCATGACCGAGGTAGGCGTCTCGGTCGGTGACACGCTCACCGTCGTGCTCCGCAACGACGACGCGCCGCGCGACGTGGAGATCCCCGGCGAGCTGGCCGAGGCGTTCCGCGGCAACGAGATCGCCCGGGAGGCGTTCGACGGGCTCTCGTACTCGCACCGTCGCGAGTACGTGCGCCACATCACCGAGGCGAAGCGGCCCGAGACGCGAGCCAGGCGCGTCGGACGGACGATCGAGTTGCTGGTCGCGGAGGCAGACTCAGCGGATCGGTAGCTCGTCAGCGAGAGCGCGTCGCCGGGACCTCCACCACAGCCGCTCCGGACGCCTCGTGGAGACGACGGGGTCATGGCCGAAGTCCGAAGAACGGGAAGCATGTCCGCTTGACCTCGTCGATCGTCGTTTCGGTCCGAGCGTCGAGCCGATCTTGATCGAGCGGGGGCTCGGAAAACGTGACCGGAACCTCGGCACGGATGTCGAACTCGACCTGCTCGATCCAGCCCTCCGGGAGCGCGTCGGGGAGCTCGACATCGCACATCTGGGCGAAGTAGGTGGTCCACGCGCGTGGGACGACGGTCGCCCACTGGTAGCCGCCGCCGCCGGTGGCGACCCAGCGGCCGTCGGTGACGTCGTGCGCGAGCGCGTGGAGCTCGGCCGCGGTCTCCCGGTACGACCTAGTCGAAAGGCGGAGCTGGGCGAGCGGGTCGGTCCGGTGGGTGTCGCACCCGAGCTGCGTGACGAGCACCTTGGGCGCGAACGCCCGAACGACCGGCGGGACGATCTGGCGGAACGCCTCGAGCCAACCGCGATCGGCTACCCCCGGCTCGAGCGGGATGTTCACCTTCGTCCCCTCCGCCCCGGCCGCGCCGCGCTCGGTCACGAAGCCCGACCCAGGGAACAGCGTCGCGCCCGACTGGTGGATCGAGACCGTCAGCACCCGCGGATCTTCGTAGAAGATCGTCTGCACGCCGTCGCCGTGATGCACGTCGACGTCGACGTACGCGATCGGATGCACGCCGTGCTCGAGTAGCCACGCGATCGCGATCGCCGGGTCGTCGTAGACGCAGAACCCCGATGCGTGGCTCGGCATCGCGTGATGGAGGCCACCGGCCGCGTTGAACGCGTGCCGCACCGACCCGTTGCGAACGGCCTCCGCAGCGACCAGGGACGCGCCCGCGACGACCGCGCCCGCCTCGTGCATGTTCGGGAAGATCGGGTTATCCCCCGGACCGTACCCGAACCGTCGCCAATCGTCCTGCTCGCCGTGACCGGCTCGTCTCGTCGCGTCGATGAAGGCATCCGAGTGGACCAGGCCGATCTCGGCGTCTTCGGCGGTGCGGCACGGCAGGCGCGACACGTTCGGCCGGTCGAGCAGCCCGCACGCCTCGATCAGCGACCACGTGTAGAGGACGCGTTGCGGCCGCAGGGGATGCTCGGGGCCGTGGTCGTAGATCCGGGCCTCGGGGCACAGCACGAGGCCGGCCTGACCGCTCACCCCTGTCGGAGGGACGCGACGGCGGTCGCGGTGCGCTCGACCACGAGGTCACATCCCTCGTCGGAGATGACGAACGGTGGGCCCAGCATCACCAGGTCGCCGTCGCGCCCGTCGACATGCCCGGTGCTCGAGTACAGGAGGAGCCCGTTCGCCTTGGCCGCCGCGACGACGCGCTCGGTCACCTGTCGTGCGCGCGGGAAGGGGGCCTTCGTCGCCCGATCGGCCACGAGCTCGACGCCGACCATCAGGCCGATCCCCCGAACGTCGCCCACCGACGGCTCGTCCGACAGGGCCGACGTGAGGTCCTTCAGCAAGCGCTCCCCCTGACGGGCGCTCGCCTCGACGAGTTCGTCCGCCTGCAGCCGACGCAGCGCTGCGTGCGCGACGGCGGCGCCCACACCGTTGTGGGACCAGGTGAAGCCGTGCACGAAACCCGTCTCGCGCACCGCGTCGAACACCGCGGCCGAGCACGCCGCGAATCCGAACGGGAAGTACCCGCTCGTCGTCCCCTTGCCGGCGGTGATCACATCCGGCCGCAGGCCCCAATGGTCGGAGCCGAACCAGCGTCCCGTCCGCCCGAACCCGGTCATCACCTCGTCGGCGATCAACAGGACGCCGTGGCGCCGGCACACCGCGGCGACCGCCGGCCAGTAATCGTCGGTCGGGACCGCCGCGCCGAGGGTCGCGCCGGCGACCGGCTCGGCGATGAAGGCGGCCACGGTCGATGGACCCGCCTCGACGATCGCACGCTCCAGGCGCTCGGCGTGCCACGCGCCGCAGGCCGCAGGGTGCCCGGGGCTCGGGCACCGGTACTCGTAGGCCGGCTCCACCTGACGGAAGCGCCCGAGCCACGGCTCGTACGGGCGCCGCAGGGCCTCCTTGCCGCCCGCGTCGAGCGCGCCGATCGTGTTCCCGTGATACGAGGCGCGCCGTCCGATCACGGCGATGCGCGAGTCCTCGCCGCGCGCCAGGTGGTACGTGCGCGCGAGCTTGATCGCGGTCTCTACGGCCTCGCTGCCCCCCGAAACCGGATAGATCCGCGGGTCGTCCATCGGGAGCAGCGGCGCGAGGGCGTCGGCGTAGGACTCGACGGCATCGGTGGTGAAGGCCGTCCCGTGCACGTAGGAGGTTCGGGCCGACTGCTCGGCCATGGCGTCGACCAGGGTTCGGTCACCATGCCCGACGCCGACGACGATCGCGCCTCCGGCGGCGTCGAGGTAGCGCCTGCCCTCGGCGTCCTGGACCCAGACGCCCTCGGCCCGCACGGCCCGGGGTAGCGTCCGCGACAGCACGCGGTGGAACACGTGGCTCACGACGGCCGCTCCCGATGCCCCTCGCCCCGATCCGTGACGGGCGGCGTCGGCGCCTCGGCCGGAGGCGGGTCGGGGTCCAGCCCCATCGGATCCTCTGGCGGCCCGAGCAGCGCCCTCAGGCGTCTCGCGCGTTCCTCGCGTCCCCGGCGGATCTCCTCGACCCATCCCGGCTCGGGCTCGCCGCGCACGTCAGGCAGGCCATCCCCGCCCTCGGGGGCCAGCGGGTCGTCGGGGCCATCGGGGTTCGCCATCGCTAGGACGTGTACACGCCCTCGGGGTCGAGCTCCGAACGGATCAGCCGCAGCTCCTCCTCGGTGGGCGGCGGGGTTTGGCCGAGCGTGTCCGAGACACGCGGCTCCCATCCCATGTTCGCGCGCACGTCGTCCATCGAGACCCCCGGATGCGTCGTCAGGAGCGTCATCTCGCCGGTCGCCTCGTCGAACCCGAAGGTTGCCAGATCGGTCACGACGCTGGTCGGTCCGCTCCCGAACCATCCGCGTGCGCGATCGTGGGCCGGATCGCCCGAATGACCTGGCGAGGTCCGGAAATGCAGCTTCTCGACGAACGATCGCTGCGCCTGTCGCATGATGACGAGGATCCGTCGCGCGTGGATCGCGATCTCGCATGCACCGCCCGAGCCCGGCAGCCGGACCTTCGGCGAAGCGTAGTCGCCGATCACGGTGGTGTTCAGGTTCCCGAAGCGATCGATCTGCGCGCCGCCCAGGAACGCCGCGTCGATCAGCCCCGCCTGCAGATAGAAGGCGAACAGCTCGAACATCGATGTCACGGCGGTCGACCCGGACACGAGCGTGGGATCGCCGATCGAGAGCGGGAGCCGTTCGGGCCGGGCGCCGAACACGCCTGCCTCGTAGACCAGTTGGAGGTCGGGGGACACGGTGCGCTGAGCGAGGTTGCAGACGATGTTCGGCAGGCCCACGCCCACGAAGCAGACGCGCTCCCCGGCGAGCGTTCGGGCGCTCGCGGTGATCATCATCTCGTTCTTCGTGTAGCCGTGGTCGCTCATCGATCGATCCGCGTCGTTCACGAATAGTCCCCGTAGTCCACCTCGCCGGACAGGCGCTCCCCGGGCTTCAGGCCGTCCCAACGATCTCCCATCCGCTGCACGTACTCGGCGTGGTTCTCCAGACCGTAGACCCAGTCCTTCAACCAGCCCTCGAGCGTCTCCGGATCCTTCGAGATCCGTTCCCAGTCGAGGTAGAAGGCGTTGTCACGGTCGTAGTAGCCCTGGGCGTAGCTCGGGTGGCAGGCGAAGGGCTGCTCGATCACCGCGTCGACGACCACGCCGGGGATCACGGTCCGGTTCGGGTCGCGTCGCACGACCGTCTCGTCCACGATCTCCTCGCAGACGACGATGACGCGCTCTGCCGCGAACGCCGCCTCCTTCTGGCAACCGAGCAAGCCCCAGATCTGCGTGTCCCCCGTCGCGGTGGCCCGTTGCGCGTGCACGATCGTCACGTCGGGCCGCAACGGTGGCACGACGTAGACCTCGGTCCCATCCTCGTACGGCGACCGCATCGGCCTGATGTTGGGGTTGACCTTCGGGATGTCGCTCTCGTAGTAGGAGCGGATCGGGAAGAACGGGAGGTTCGACGCGCCCGCCACGTACCGGCACACCATCCCGAAGTGCGAGTACTCCTCGATCTCCAACGGTCCGGGATCCTCGTGCTCGATCCGCCGCCGGACGGCGTGCAACGAGCCGACGCCCGGGTTGCCCAGCCAAGAGAAGATCAGCTTGCGCGCGACCCCGGCACCGATCATCTGGTCGTAGATCACGTCCGGCGTCATCCGCGCGAGCGTCAGGTCGCGCTTGCGCTGGCGGATGATCTCGTGTCCGGCGGCGAAACAGATCAGGTGTGTGAAGCCCTCGATCGCGACCGTGTCACCGTCGCGCACGAGCTCGGCGACGGCGTCCGCCATCGTGGCGACCTTGCTCATCCCCGGCCCACCCGGCTCATCCCCGGCCCACCCGGCTCATCCCCGGCCCACCCGGCCGCTCACGCCTCCGGGCTCCAGCCGTCCTCCGGTCCGCGAAGGATGCAGAACTCGTTGCCCTCCGGATCGAGCATCACGGTCCAGTAGCTGCCGCCCTCGGCGACGTAGCGGAACTCCCTGGCACCGAGGGCAAGGACGCGCTCCTTCTCCTCGACCATCGACGTCTCGGGGCGCAGGTCCAGGTGGAGCCGGTTCTTCACCGACTTGCCCTCCGGCACCACGAGGAAAAGGATCGGCACGCCCTTGCGCTCCGGAGCGCGGATCTCGGCTCCATCGTCGTCGATATCGACGAGGTCGTAGCCGAGCACCGAGGCCCAGAACGTCGCGATCGCCTCCGGCGCGCGACAGTCCCACGTCAGGGTCTCGACCGAGAGCGCCAACCCCGCCTCCTCCTTTCGAACAGCGACCTAGGCGGCCGTGGCCTCGTCGACGGCTTCCTCGAAGAGGCGGAGCGCCGTGTCCGCTCGTTCTCGCTCGAACACCAGGGGCGGTGACATCCGGATCACCGAGTCACCGCAGCCGAGCACCAGCAGCCCCATGCGGAACGCCGCCTGCTCGACGGCATGCATCGTCTCGGCGTCGTCGAACTCCACGCCGATCATCAGGCCGAGGCCCCGGACGTCGGTGATCGAGGTGTGCCGCTCACCGATCCGCCGCAGGCCATCGAGGAGGTAGGCGCCGACCTCGCGGGCGTTGTCGATCAAGCCGTTCTCGATGAGCTCGAGCGTGGCGAGCGCGGCTGCACACGAAAGCGGGTTGCCCCCGTACGTCGAACCGTGCACGCCGATGGCCCAGGTCATGAGGCTCTCGCGGGCGACGATCGCTCCCAGCGGCATGCCGCTCGCGATCCCCTTGCCGGCGAGCACGACGTCGGGCTCGACGCCGAAGTGTTGGATCGCCCACATCTTGCCCGTCCGTCCCATACCCGACTGGACCTCGTCGACGACGAGCACGATCCCGTGACGGTCGCAGACCTCGCGGAGGTATCCGAACCACCCCGGCGGGGGCAGGACGTAGCCACCCTCGCCCAGGATGGGTTCGACGACGATCGCGGCGACCTCCGACGGCGAGACGAGACGGTCGAACAGGATGTCCAGATGCTGCTCGTCGCCGAACACGGTGTGATGCACGCCGGGCAACAGGGGTCCGAACCCGGTTCGGTACTTCGCTTTGCTCGCGGTGAGCGACACGCTTCCTAGGGACCGGCCGTGGAAGGAACCGATCATCGCGATGATGTACTGCCGGCCCGTCGCATACCGAGCGAGCTTGATCGCTCCCTCGACGGCCTCGGTGCCCGAGTTCGTGAGGAAGCTCCGTGCGTCCTCGGCGAACGGGGCTATCCGGTCGAGCTCCTCGCAGACGTCGGAGTAGATCGGCAGGTAGAAGTCGCTCGCCGAGTAGTGCAGGAGCTGCTCGGCCTGGCGCTGGATCGCGGAGACCACGTCCGGATGGGCATGGCCGGTCGAGGCGACGGCGATCCCCGCGTTCAGGTCGAGGAACAGGTTGCCGTCCACGTCCTCGATCACGGAGCCCGCCCCTCGCTTGGGGACGAGCTCGTACGCGCGCGGCAGCGACGGGCTCGTGACCTTGTGGTCTCGCTCGATCCTGGCCCGCGCCTCGGGGCCGGGGATCTCGGTGACCAGCCGCGGAGCCTCCGCCGCCGCAAGCTCGAGCGTCTCGGCGGTGCTCACTCCTCGATCACCGTGCGGGACTGCTCCCGCAGGTACTGCTGGACGTAGTAGGGGCCACCACCGGCCTTGCCACTGGTGCCCGAACCCTTCCAGCCGCCGAACGGCTGCACGCCGGGCCACGCCCCGGTGGTGGCGCCCGCCCGACGATTCACGTACACGACGCCCGCCTCGATCGAGCTCAGCCACCGGTCGATCTCCGCTCGGTCCTCGCTGTAGAAGCCGGCCGTCAGGCCGTACTCGGTATCGTTGGCCAGCCGGATCGCCTCGTCGAGGGCGTCGTAGGGCGCGACCGCTACGAACGGCACGAACAGCTCCTTCCTCCAGATCCACGAGTCGAGCGGCACCTCGGCGACCGTCGGCTGCACGAACGTTCCCTTGGCGAACGCACCCTCGGCGAGGCGGTCACCGCCCGTGATCACGGTGCCGTTCTTCTTCGCCTCGTTCGCGGCCTCCTCGAAGGTGGCCACGGCGCCCTCGTCGATCACCGGGCCCAGGTACACGTCCTTGTCGAGCGGATCGCCGATCTTGACGTTCTCGGCCTTGTCCTTCAGCCGGCGGACGAACTCGTCGTACACGCTCCGATGCACGTAGACCCGCGAGTTGGCGGAGCACTTCTGGCCGCCGAAACCGAACGCCGAACGCAGCACGCCGTCCGTCGCCTTGTCGAGGTCCGCCTTGTCCGTGACGATCGTGGGGTTCTTGCCACCCATCTCGCAGATGACCGGCTTGGGGAAGTCCTTCGCGAAGCCCTTGTAGATCCCCATCCCGACCTCGTACGAGCCGGTGAACGTGATCCCCGAGACGTCGGGGTGGTTCACGATCTCGTCGCCGACCACGCTCCCGGGACCAGAGAGGAAGTGGAAGACGCCGTTCGGGACGCCGGCCGCCATGTAGATCTCGTACAGCTTCAACCCCGTGAAGACGCCCATGTGCGCCGGCTTGAACACGACGGTGTTGCCGGCGACCAGCGCGGCGGATGACGGGCCCGCCGCGAGCGCCATGGGGAAGTTGAACGGGCTGATGACCGCCCAGACCCCGTACGGGCGCAGGACGTCGTAGTACTCGCCCGGCGAGCCGAGCGACTGCATCGGCTTACGGAAGCCGTCGTTGTGCTCTACCTCGTTGGCATTCCATCGGAGCAGGTCGGCGGACTCCTCGACGTCGCCGAGGGCTTCGAGCCGGTTCTTGCCCACCTCCATCGCCATCAGCGCCGAGAGCTCGTTGCGCTGGTCCGACATGAGGTCGGCCGCCTTACGGATGATCGCGACCCGCTCCTGCCAGGGGCGGTTCGCCCAGGCGTGGAAGGCCTCCTTGGCCGCGGCGACGGCGTCGCGGACGTCCTCGCGCGTGCCCATCGCGAACTCGCCGATCACCGTCCCGTCGATCGGCGAGTGGGCGGCCTTGTACCCGGATCCCTCGCGGGCCTCGCCGTTCACGTATAGGGGATGCTGCTTCCCGAGCCAGGATCTCGCGACCTCGATCCCCTCGTCGTACGCCTTGTGCAGGTCCTCGTTGTCCGCCGTCATCGTCGCGTAGGTGATGCGGAACCCTTCCTCAGCCATGGGTCGCCTCCTGTGCGCGGAAAAACCGGTTTGACCTGCCCCAATCGTAGCCGCCGGGCGCGGTCTCCCCCAAGTGCGACCCTTCCAGGGAACTGCCCTTCCGATACCGACATTCGACCCTCGAGCGGGCGTATCATCGGTCTCCCTTGAAGCTCGTGACCTTCGACCGGCGGGGGCACCGGCGACTGGGAGCGCTCCAGCGAGGGGATGTCGTGGATCTGCCGGGCCTGCTCGGCCATCCTGCCTTCCCCGACACGATGGAGCGACTTGTCAGGAGCAACGGGGGAACGGTGCTCGATGCCGCCCGGGCAGCCCTCGAGCGCGACGAGGCAGACGCCTTCGTCGTCGAACGGCCACGCCTGCTGGCGGCCCTCCTGCCCACGGCCCTGCGCTCGGTGGACGCCATCGAGGGAGGGCGGCCGGCGTTCGGTCCCGACGAGGAGATCCCGTGGCCCACGGGCGCCGGATGGCTGGAATTCCATCCGAAGATCGCGGCGGTCCTGCGCCGGGCGGTGCACGACGCCCTCACCGCCGAGGAGACCCCGTCCGTCGTCTTCGGCTACACGCTGGTCGGGGACTGGCTGGCCCGACGGGCGAACGGGGACCCGATGCCCACGCAGCGGGGGGTCCCGCTCTCGATCGGGCCGTGCGTGGTCACGGCGGACGAGCTCGATCCGCAGACCGCGTTCGTCACGGTCAGGATCGACGGCGAGGAGTGGGTGAAGGGGAACCTGAACGGGACGGCCCTCGGGCTGCTCCGCGACGTGGCCCGGGCCTCGAAACAGGAGCACCTCGAACCGGGCGAGGCCTTCGCCTCGGGACCGTTCGAGATCCCAGGGTTCGAACAGCGGATCTGGCCCGGGGCCGAGGTCGAGCTCGAGGCCGAGGGCATCGGGGTGCTGCGGAACCGTCTCGGTGCGCCCCGATCCGACCGCTAGCGCCGGTCCGACGACCCAGCTACTTCTTCGAGGTCTTGCGCTCGACCCCGCGTTCGGCCGCCTGTCGCTTCTCGGCCGCCTTCTTCCTGCGCTCGCGATCGTGCGCCCAGCGCACCCTCGCTCGATCTCCTCGCCCCATCTCGATGCTCCTCTCGGTCCGTCCCTCAGGCCTCGTCCTCGTCTCCGCCCTGCGCGAGCTCCGCGCTCCGGTGGCGGGCGGCGTCGATCGCGTTCAAGAAGGCGGCACGCACGCCCGCCTCCTCGAGGTGGCGGATCGCAGCGATCGTGGTCCCACCTGGCGAGGTCACCATCTCACGCAGCTCGACCGGGTGCTTGCCCGTGTCCCGGAGCATCTTGGCTGATCCGAGCATCGTCTGGATGATGAGCTCGGTCGCGACGTCCCTCGAGAGGCCGAGCAGGATGCAGGCCTCGATCATGGCCTCGGCGAGCAGGAAGAAGTACGCCGGGCCGCTGCCGCTGGTCGCCGTGATGGCGTCGAGGTGGACCTCCTTCAGACGGATCACCCGGCCCACGTAGCCGAGCAGTTCCTCGGCGACCTCCAGGTGCCGGTCGTCGGCGTTCGAGCCCGCCGCCACGACCGACATCGCTTCGTCGACCAGCACGGCGACGTTCGACATCACCCGGACGACGTGGACGCCGTCCGGCAGATGCTTCTCGACGAAGGAGGTGCGGATCCCCGCGGCGAAGCTCACGACCAGCTGCTCCGGCCTGACGGTCTCGCGGATCTGCGACAGGAGCACCTCCATGTCCTGCGGCTTCACAGTCATGACCAGCACGTCGGCCCAGGCCACGGCGTCCGGGTTCGACAGCGTCGACGCGATCCCGTAGCTGTCCCCGAGCTCGCGCGCCCGGTCCTCACGGCGACTCGTGACCATGATCTCGTCGGCGCCTCGTCCGCCCGACCGGATCAGGCCCGACACGAGCGCCTCGCCCATCCGGCCTCCCCCGAGGAACGCCACCTTGCGATGCTCGGATCGCTTCACGACGGGCCCCCTCCCCCCTCCGCCGCGGCGATCCCCGCCCGCAGGAGCTCCAGGAACTCGCCGATCCGGGCGTCCCGTCGCTCGGGGAGGTAGGGCTTGCGGTGGACCAGCCCGGGATCCAGCTCCTCGCTCCCGAGCGCGTCCTGGAACCGCTCGGCCACCCAGTCGAGCATCGACGCGATCATCTCGACGTCCACATCGTCGCGGATCTCGCCGCGGCGCACGCCGAACTCGACGAACTCGAGCGTCCCGTAGGGATCCTCGCTCCGCATCAGCCGATCGATCGGGCGTCGGAGCCCGAGCCCAGTGTCGTACCGCCCGATCATCGCGACGCGGTTCGCGACCCACTGCTCGGTGAGGAACTCCTCGGTCCGGCGCAGCCAGTAATCCAGGACGCTCCAGAACCCGGCGTCGACGACGTCGGCTGGGGCATCGAGCCATGCCGGCAGCTGGCCGACGGCTTCGCGGTAGACGGCGAGGAACAGTCCCTCCTTGTTGCCGAAGTGCAGGAAGACGGTCCCCTTGGCGACCCCGACCTCGGCGGCGATGTCCTCGACGTGCGCGCCCCGGTATCCGTGCTCGGCGAAGTGGCGCATGGCCACGCCCACGATCTGGTCGCGTCGCGCCTTCGACTCGGTGCCGGGTCCGGTCGCCATGACCTGGGAACGGTAATCGCGCCCCGGCGGGTGAACAAGGCCCGTCCCGTGGGTCGAGCGGAGGACGAGCGATCGGAGGGGGGAAAGGAAGAACCCGAGGGACCTCCGGCTCGCCGGAAGCCGAAGCCTCCAGCCACCGTTGGCCCCTCGGGCTCAGGTGCTCCGAGCAACCTCTCGCAGCCGTCTTGGTTTCCTGGCCGTAGCACCCTTTCGTTGGGCTTTGGGGCCTCCCGAGCCTCCCCACCCGCACAGCTAG
>JBAVEY010000194.1:0-2618 GCA_049587975.1 Actinomycetota bacterium
GATCTCGCTCACGCCGCCCGGCGCGATCCGGTAGACCAGCCCGTCGTCGTCCCCCCACTCGCCCGAGTCCGTCACGTAGAGGTTCCCCACGCCGTCGAACGCGGCGAAGTTCGGGACCCGCATCGGGTGCTCGGGCGTCCCGTTCGAGTACGTCGAGACGCCCCCCGCCGCCGAGACCCGCATGATTGCCGCGTTCCCGAAGTCGCACGCGAACACGTCGCCCGAGCCGCCGACCGCGACGCCGTAGATGAAGCCGCCGGTCGACGCGATCTGCTCGAGGGTACCGGCGCCGTCGATCCGGTAGATCTGGCCCGCCTCCCCGCCGGCGTAGAGCAGGCCGTCGGGACCGACGGCGACGCCCTCCGGATGGTCCAGGCCGGTTGCGACGATCTCGAACGCCTCGAGCCGTTCGACGCTGGTCACGCTCACACCGCCTCGGCGAGCTGCGACAGGAGCTCCGGCACGTCCGACGCCCGGGCGCCCTCGCCGGCGATCTCGATCGTGACGACCCTGGCCCCCTGCCTCCACATGCCGAGGAACAGCCGGGTCTCGTTGTGGCAGCACGGGTTGGGCTGATGCACGAACACGACCCCGTGACCGGGAACCGGCAGGTCGGCATCCGGTGCCGCGTCGCCGATCATCTCGTCCGCGTGCCCCCGCAGCCAGGACAGGTACGTCGTGGCCCCGTCCTGGTCCTCGAACGCGAGCACGCGGACCACCATGCGGCGCCTGCCGTTGCGGACGCGGCTGAACTGACGTTGGGTGCCCGCGACGAAGCCGGCCCGGTCGAGCAGCGTTTCCAGTCCTGTGACATCGACCGCGTCGATCGCGATCGCGGCGGCGTCGAGATCGACCGGATCGGCAGACGTACCCGGGAGCGCGGTGGCGGGGATCGGTTCGAGGACGCGGGCCGGAGCGGAGCTCGCGATGGGTGCGGCAGGCGGGGGTTCGGACGATCCGCACGCGGCCGTCACCAGAACAGCCATGAGCAACGCACACGCCGATGAGCCGAGGATCCGCCCGTCGCCTGGCCGCCGACCCATCGGTTTCCCTTCCGTGAAAGTGGCGCACTTCCGGCGTTCGGCGCATGATACGGGGTCGTTTCAGCAAGGACGGAGGGGGGAGCATTGACCGACATCGACCGCATCCTCGCCGAGCGCTACGACCGGCGCGGCTTCATGCGCATGGCCGGCGCGACCACGCTCGGTGCGGCCGTGCTCGCGGCGTGCAAGAAGGCGGACACCAACGGCGGCGCGTCCACCGGGACCACGGGGCAGTCCGCGTCCCACCCGCCGATCGAGCAGGAGCCCGGCGATCTCGCCGTGTTCGACTGGTCCGGGTACGGCAACGGCGACTACTATCCGAACAAGGAACGGGCCGCGCTCTGGCAGGCCTACGCCGACCAGACGGGTGACACCCCGCAGTTCATCCTGTTCGAGAACGACGACGCCGCGTACACGAAGGCCGTCGCGGGCACCGTCGATTTCGACGTCGTCCACCCCTGCGGCTACAAGTACAAGGACTGGGTCGACCTCGGCGCGATGCAGCCCTGGGACACGTCCCTGATCCCGAACTACAGCCAGCTCAACCCCAAGCTGATGGAGTCCGGCGTCGTGGACGGACAGCAGTACTTCATCCCGCTCGACTGGGGCTTCATCGCTCCGATCGTCAACCTCGACCACGTCGATCCCACCGAGGAGTCGTTCGGGATCTTGTTCGACGACCGGTACGAGGGCAAGATCTCGTGGGTCGACACCTCGAACATGATGTACATCGGGGGTCTCTTCCTCGGTGTCCCGGACCCGTTCGACATGACGGACGAGGAACTGGGGCAGGTGCGCGACTTCCTGGCGTCGAAGAAGCACCTCGTCAAGTTCATGTGGAACCAGTCCTACGACTTCTGGCTCGCGTTCAAGAAGGAGGAGGTCTGGATCGGCTACGCCTGGCCGGACACCGTCGGCTACGCCGACGCCGCCGGGATGAACTACCTCTACATGGAGCCGAAGGAGGGTCGGGTCTCCTGGGTCTGTGGCATGGGGCTCGCGAAGGACACGCCGAACTACTACCACGCTCACGATTACGTGGACTCGTGGGCGAGCAAGAAGGCGGCGGAGTTCCTCCTCGCCTGGTACTACTACGGTCACACGAACACGACGGCGGATCTGTCGGTCGTGTCGCCGGGTGTCGTGCAGGCCTTGGGGCTCGACGACCCGACCGTGCTCGACCCACCGCGGGCGATCCCAGAGTCGTACATCCCGCGCCGGGACGTCTACCAGCAGTACTGGAGCGAGGTGCTGGCGTCCTGACGCCAGCGAACACCGGGCGCCGGTAGCGGTCGTGGCGACCCAGGGGGCCGCTGCATCGGCCAGGCACTGGCGGCGGCGGGAGCGGGGCGTGACCGCCAGCCTCCTCGCGGCGCCGATGTTCTGGCTGCTGCTGTTCTTCGTGGCGCCGGTCCTGTATGTGGCCTCGTACAGCATCGGGGCGATCAAGCTGTTCCCGACCGACACCGGGGTGATCTCGCTCGACGACTGGAGCCGCTTCTTCGGCGGCGGCTCGATCTACCTGGGACTGTTCTGGAAGTCGGTGCGGATGTCGCTCACGGTGTCGGTGGTCGT
>JBAVEY010000195.1:0-2107 GCA_049587975.1 Actinomycetota bacterium
CTCCTCGGCGACCGGTACTTCCGGGGGAGCGGGACGTCGCAAGCGGCGGCGATCGTGTCGGGGGCGGCGGCGCTCGTGCTCCAGAAGTACCCGTCCGCGACCCCGGATCAGGTCAAGCAGTTGATCACCACCACCGGGTATCCGATCAGCGGGAAGTCTCAGGCCATCGGCGGCGGCGAGCTCCAGCTCTCGGCCGCCCTGGCCGCGCCGCTTCCGACGTTCACGCAGCTCTGGGTCCCCTCGACGGGAGTCGGCTCGCTGGAGCTCGCCCGCGGCCTGGACCACATCTCCATGGACGGGGTGGTGCTGGAGGGCGAGCGGGACATCATGGGGTCGACGTTCAACGCTGCCGAGATGGCCGCGCTCGAGGCACAGGCGAAGTCGTGGTCGGGCGGCGATTGGAACGCCAAGACCTGGAGCGGGGACGCTTGGAACGGGGACTCCTGGAGCGCCAAGACCTGGAGTGGGGACTCCTGGAGCGCCAAGACCTGGTCCTCCTGCGTCTTCTCGACCAACACCTGGGAAGCCAAGACCTGGAGCGCCAAGACCTGGAGCGGCGACTCTTGGAGTGGCGCCACCTGGAGCGGCGGCGTGTGGGCCACGGAATCATGGAGCTGATGGAGTGCGATGAGCTCCTTCCGCGAGCTGCCGCTCTCCGCCCGGCTGGTCATCTTGGGTTACGTGGCACTGGGCGCGTTCGGAGTCCTGCTGCGGGTCCCGGAGATGCGGACCTGGTCCTGGGAGGACGTCGCCGCTACCGTGGGGCTGGCGCTCGCGGCGGCGCTGAGCGAACAGTTCACGGTCGCGATGAAGCACCGCACAGAGGTCGAGAACTTCTCGGTCACGGACGCGGTGTGGGTTCCGGCGCTCATCCTCGTGTCGCCGAGCGTCCTCACCCTCAGCGTGCTCCTCGGGAGCCTGACGGGACATGCCTACCGGCGCTGGGCCTGGTACAAGGTCGCCTTCAACGCCGGCCAGTTCGTCGTCGCCATCACCGCGGCGGAGTTCGTCTACCGGCTGTTCGATCTTCCGTCGTCGTTCAGCCTCATGACCTGCGTGGCGTGCGCCGTCGCCATGTCCTTCTATTTCGTCATCAATGAGATCTCGGTTGCGCTGATCATCTCCCGCGTAGAGCAGATCCCTCTCCGTGAGGTCGTGGTCCTCCCGGGGGGTCTGAACCTCCTCCACGCCGGGGGGAACCTCACGATCGGCATGCTCGCCGCCCTCGTATGGCACGCGGGGCCGATGGGCCTCCCCCTACTGATCGCACCCGTCGTCCTGTCCTTCTTCGCCTACCGAGGATGGCTGCAGAACAAGCGGGAAGAGGAGCAACGACGGGAAGGCGACCGCATGCGGATCCTCTACGAGGCCGGAAGGGCTCTCGACGGTCCGCTCGACGCGAACTTCGACTTCCAACCGTTCCTGGGGCTCGTCCGGCAACTCGTCGACGCGGCGGGGACCGAACTGGCCGTGCGGGACGAAGCGGGGCTGCGCGTCTACAACGCCGAGAGCGGTCTGTACAAGGCCGTCCAGACCGAGATGGGTCCGGCGGACCCGATGGCCTACGTGAGCGCGCGCCCGGGACTCGCCACGTACCTCGCCGCCGTCCGCGACGAGGCGAACGAGGTCGGGATCCTCGCCGTCCACCGCGCCACCCAGCTGTCTCCGTCGGAATGCGCGCTGGTCGACTCGTTGGCTTCCCAGGTCTCCGCGAGGCAACGGAACCAGCAGCTCTTCGACGAGACGATCGAGCAACGTGGCCACCTGGCGGACGTGGTCGGCAGCAGCTCGGACGGCATTTTCGTCGTCTCTGGAGAGGGCACGGTGCTCTCGTGGAACCCGGCGATGGAACGGATCACTGGCTACCTCGCGGACGAGGTGGTCGGTCGTCGTTCCGGCGATGTTCTCCGGATCCCCGGCGGGCCGAGAGTGGATGGGTCGCCCCCGACGGAGCTCGCGCTCGGGGTCGTGGAGCCCCAGGACGCGCTGATCCTGCGGCGCGACGGATCGGATCGATGGATCCGCTACTCGAGCAGCACGATGCCCGAGCGGCACGGAAACGGAACGAGTCACGTCGTGACTGCTCGCGACGTGACGGCCGAGCTCG
>JBAVEY010000196.1:0-1688 GCA_049587975.1 Actinomycetota bacterium
TCTCGACGGTGAAGTGCTGGTCCTCCGGCGCCTCGATGTGGATCAGCCCGCTGGTTGCATGGGTGTGGAGCGGCGAGAACAGGCTCTGGTCCTCCCGGCCGATGCTCGAGGCGACGGGCTCGGACTCCCCGTTCACGAAGATGTCGACGTGCGAGTGGTAGTGCACCGTCAGCGACTCGGTGGACGAGGAGGGTAGCCCCGCGGCGTCGATGCGGTCCGCGACGTTGTCGGGGTTCGGCCAGGGAGCCGGCCCGGTGTTGAGCGTGAGGTTCGAGCCGCCCGAGTTCGATCCGCCGCAGGCAGCGCCGAGCAGGGTCAGCGCGAGCACGATGAACGGGGAACGGAGACGCATCCTGGCGATTCTAGGAGTCCGCGACACGCTTCGGTCCCTTCGCCGAGAGCTGCCGGCGACTCCGAGTCAGTGCCCGCTCAGAAGATTCCCGCCGACTTCGAGAGCAACAATGCAGAGCGGTCACGCCGACGGCGATCAAAGGGCCTAGCACGATGAACGCCGCGATTCTCCCTCGACGCCGTCTAGTTCGTCACCGAGCAGACGGCCAAGACCGCGACCGCATAGCCTCCGGATCGATGCGTCCCGATGAACTGAACGCCGGCTACAGGAGCGCCTCGAGTGCTGAAGGTCCTTAGCCCCCACCGAGCAGTGCCCCAAACCGTCTGGACGCGACGCGTGACGTGCCTTCCTGGATTGAGGAGGAGTCGGACGGCGCGGAAGACTACTCCTTCGTGGGACAGACCAGATCAGCCACGCAGTCGAGCACCCAGTTCCGCACGACCGGGATATCGACGCGCTGGTAGCCACCCAAGTACCTGCAGTTTTTCGTGAAGCCGTAGCTCGTGTCGCCGATCAACAAGCCCCCGAGCGCGAGCGGGCCGCCGGAGTCACCGAAGCAGGTGCCGCCTCCGGCGCGCGGGTCCTTGTCGTTGCCGTTCGTTTGCACGACCTGGTCGGTCATCTTCTGGCCGATCTCGGTCGTGTAGCGACGGACGATCGGCTGCCGCTCGGGGGTGGGCGGCCGCGGCGGGGTCTCCGACTGGCGGACCTCAGTGCCGTAACCCGCCACGAAGAACTCGGTGCGGTTGAGCAGCGGCTGCGCGAACCTGTTCAGGTAGTTCTCCGGAGCGAGCGGCCACGCGGGCAGGTCAATCGCCGTGTTTAGGATCACGACACCGGTGTCGTTCCAGTTCTTGAGGTCGGTGAAGTCGCTGTAGTCCGGGTGTGTCCGCGGAACGCCGAGGGTCCACGTCTGGTCGCCCTGATACTTCGGGCCTGTGATGTCTCCCGGCGCGAACCCGATCGCCGAGATCGTGTCATCCGGTCCCGTGTCGTCGGCGGCGCGCGGGATGTCGCGTTCGGCGTCCTCCGCTGTGCGGGAGATCAGCGGGTCGAACGTGACGATGACCTGGCCGATGTCCTGGAACGTGCAGTGAGCCGCGGTGAGGACGACTCGTGGGGCAATCAGCGTTCCTGAACAGCGGAACCGACCGTCCGGTTGATAGAACACGACCATTCCGACGTTGCGGTAGATGTTCGTCGTGTCCTCCGTGCCGCCGGTGATCGCCGGGGCGGGCGTGGTCGCGGCCATGAGCGCTGCGATCCAGACGACCGATACGGTGACCGCGCGTATCGTCCGATGTACACGCGAGGGCAGATGAGCGCGTCGATGAGC
>JBAVEY010000197.1:0-7490 GCA_049587975.1 Actinomycetota bacterium
CTTCGAGCGCCGGACCGGCATCGATGTCTTCACTTACATACGAGAGCCCCACTAAGACGTTCATAGCCATCCACCGCTCTCCAACCTGCTGAGAGAGATCCAGCGCCTCTGCGTAGAGCTCACGGGCATGGTCGTTGTCGCCCGCACGAACATGCAATCGGCCCAGCGCATAGAGGAGGTAGATCTGGGAGACGGCATCTTCTGCCTTGCGCGCCACCTCGAGGCCCTCCTCGTATCGAGCGCGGGCTTCATCTCGATCGTCATCCGCCAACAGCCGACCGAGGACCTGCAGGGCGAAGGCTAGGTCGGCCGCCTCACCGTCAGACCGACTCAGCTCAACCGCCTTCTTCGCCGAGTCGATCGCGGACGCACGATCCCCCATGCGCTGCTCGATCACGGCTTCGAATCGAAGTCCTCGCGCCTCGGTTGGCTTGTCGTGTGCGCGGACGGCCGCGGCAAGGCCTTCGGTCACCATCGAACGCGCCGACTCGAGCTGACCGCGATAGAAGGCGAGGAAGGACGCCGCGACCAGCGCGCGTCCGCGAAGTACGTCATCCGCGTCTGGGGCTCCAGCAAGCGCGTCTTCGAGCCAACCCAACCCTTCGGACCAGTGTCCCCGGACTTCCCAGAATCTCGAAAGCGCGGCACCGAGTCGGAGCCCGAGCGCGGGATCGCCGTCGCCCACGCTCCAAGCCAGAGCGGTTCGAAAGTTGTCGAGCTCCGATTCGATGCGGTCGAACCATGGCGCCTGATCCGGGCCCCCGAGCATCGGCTCAGCTCCGGTCTCGGCAAGGTCCGTGAACCACTCGGAGTGCTTGCTCCGGAACTTCTGCGCCTCAGAAGATGAGACGAGCCTGTCAAGCGCGTACTGGCGCGAGGTCTCCAGCAATCGAAAGGCGGCGCGGTCACCCGAGCGTTCTCTCATCACCCAGGATGTCGCCACCAACCTTCGAAGAAGGGTCACCACCTCCGTACGATCGATCCCGTCGCCCACGCAGACCGCCTCGACATCCTCCAGTGAGAAAGACCCCGACATCACCGACAGCCTGCGCAACAGAACGCGCTCGGGTTCGGACAACAGATCGTGACTCCAGTCGACCGTTGCCAGAAGCGTCTGCTGCCGTCCGAGGTCGCGCCCGCCTCCACCCGTCAGCAACCGAAATCGGTCGTCGAGCCGGGAGAGGATCTCTCCGACGCTCAACGTCCCGACCAGGGCAGCGGCCATCTCGATCGCCAAAGGGATCCCATCCAGGCGGTTGGTCAATTGAGCGATCTCGGCGAGTTCCTCTTCCCCGTATTCGAACTCCGGCTCGTGACGTCTCGCCCGATCGATGAAGAGCTGGACCGCCTCGGATGACTCACCGGAATCGGTGTCCGAAGCCACTTGCAGACCTCCCACCCGGCGGATCGATTCGCCTGCGACACCCATCGGTTCCCGCGCTGTCACGAGGATCGTGAGGCCCGGGCAGGCCGACAGCCACTTCTCGGTCAGCTCTGCGCAGGTCGGGATCAGGTGCTCGCAGTTGTCGAGGATCACCAGAGGTCTCCCCTGCGACAGGAAATCGATCAGGGCCCAGTCGGCTGAGGAGGCCCGGCTTTCTTGAACCCCTATCGCGTTCGCCGCAACCGAGAGAACGAGCTCCCGGTCCGAAACCGGCGCAAGGTCGACGAACCAGATCCCGTCCGGTCGAACGGGAAAGGACGCGGACGCTGCTTCGATAGCGAGGCGCGTCTTCCCGCAACCTCCCGGACCGGTCAACGTGACGAGCCGGGCGGTTTCCAAGAGCTCGGCGAGCTCCGCCACGTCGGCGTCCCGGCCGATGAAACTTGAGATGGCCTTCGGCAGGTTGTGTCGTGCGCCGGGAGCGGTACGTGGAGCGGGGAAGTCGCCTTGAAGGTCGGGGTGATGCAACTGGAACAGGTCTTGGGGCTCCGGGAAGTCCTTGAGCCGAAAGCGTCCGATCGGCTTCAGTGACACTTCTGGCGGCACGCGCTGTTCGGCCTGAGCTTGGATAGCCTTTGAGGTCAGGACTTGGCCTCCGTGCGCGGCAGCCGAGATACGCGCGGCCTGATGCACGGCAAGGCCGACGTAGTCATCGTCTTCGTCGATCGTCACTTCGCCGACGTGGATCCCCATCCGCACCCGCACGTGCGAGTCGGCGGGCCACTTGGCGTTGGCAAGCGCCACTTGTCCGTCGATCGCACCGAGTATCGCCGACGAGGGATCGGCGAAGGTCACGAACAGAGCGTCTCCTTCGCGTTGCAAGACAGTGCCGCCGTGAGCGGCGAATGCATCGCGGAGCACACGCCGGTGCTCGGCAAGGAGCGTCCGGTACTCGGCTCCCAGGGATCTCAGGAGATTCGTCGAACCCTCGATGTCGGTGAAGAGCAGTGAAAGAGTCTCGATTCGCTCGGCCACCGGTGCTCCTACGCGGTTCGGACGAAGCGGCGGACCACGTCGATCAGACCTTCGAGCTCGGGCGCCGTCGGGGGCAGCTCGTAGGAGCCATGATGGCAGGCTCGCGACAACGCCCACCATGCCAGGTTCACCTCGTGTGCGGTCTCGGTGTCCTCGAGGTAGGACTGAAGACAGAGCAGCTGCACCCGAACAGGCGCTTCCTGTATCCCGAGGATCTTTTCCGAGAGCGCCTCGTGCAGACCGACCTCGAGAGCCTGTCGCGCCAGGACCGCGGTCGCACGCGGCCACAGTCCGGCAGTCTCCGCGGTCGGATGATTCAGCAAACCGGTGGCCCGCTCGAGGATCTCGGCCGACGTCATTTCGCCAGGTTCACTCATGTGAATCAGGGAAGTTGCACCAGTCCGCGGGCGAGCTTCTCGCTCTCTTGGACAAGCGTCAGCACGGCCTCCTGGCTCACAGGCTTGTGCGCCGCCTCCTGCACCCTCCTATAGGCGGCGACCGCCCATTTCCCGATCCCTCTGTCGAGCCGTGAGGTCAGGTCTTTGGTCCTGGCCATGTCGTCGAACAGGGCCAGTGCCATCAGTTCCGCCAGGCCTTTCGTGGAATCGAGGAGAGCCTCGATCGACTCGTAGTCCTCGCCGTTGGCAAGCCTTCGCCGCGTGACCGCCTCGGTGCATGCAGCCTCCATCGCCAAACGGCAGAACACGCCCACGATACGAACCTTCACCGCGGGATCCAGGTCCTCGCTCTTCGCCACCGCCCACGCGTCGTTGCAGTAGCGGCTGACCGGATCTTGACCCGGGCGCAGCTCGACCACCGACTCGGGCCTTCGAGTCACCTCGACGACCTTGGCGTCGATCCCCAACAGACGGCATGACCGTGCCAGGCGCTCGTCGTGAGTGAAGACGATAACCTGGCGAGTCTGCGCGGCCGTCTCCAGCATTCGTGCCAGCCCATCCACCCGCGCCGGGTCCATCGACTGAACCGGGTCGTCGATGACCACGAAGCGAAACGGGCTCTCCGGAAGCGTCGCCCTCGGCATGAACAGACTGAGCGCGAGTGAGTTCAACTCACCCTGACTCATGACCCCGAGCGCGGCCCCCTCCATCCCGTCGACGCTCACCTCGAGGACGACCTTTCGCGCCGATCCGGCACCGGTGAGAACGATCTTCTTCAGCAGTACGCTGCTTTGCATCCGTAACATGTCCCAAACACTCTGAGCCTGATCGGCGATGGGAGCGAAGCGCTCGTTGCGTATGTCGTTGGAGGCAGCACGGATCCATTTCTCGGCGGCACTCAAGTCCTTCAGCACGTCCTCACCGCTACGGGCTCGCTTCGCGGTGTCGAGCCATCCCGCGAGATCGGTTGCGATCGGACGCCAGACGTCCTCCCTTCGCTGAAGTTCCTTTGAGGCCGTCGCCTTCAGTCTCTTCACGCCCTCGGCGACCGGCGGAAGAGATGCGAGCAGGTGCTCCGCGAGGGCCTCGGCCTCCTCGATCGACGCGCCCGCCGACCACGCCTTCCACGCGCCGATCACGTCTTCGACCTCCAGCCCGATCTCGGAGGCGCTCGACAACACCGACGGCACCGGCAACAGATGTGCCCGGGCGCTCTTCATCGACTCTGTCATCAACCGATGGGCCAGATCGACCTGCTCCGCCAGCTGACGAAGGCGTCCGATCTCCTCCTCGGTCGCCGTGCGCCACTCTCTGTTGAGCGTTCCTTCTCCGCACACCGGGCACTGCTGATCACCGTGACGTTCGTGGAACTCGAGCGCGGCCCCCAACAGCTCTGCCGTCTGGCGCGCCTTGGCCGCCTCGGTGCCTCCCATCTCGCGCAGGGCGGACGCAGCGACCTGGAGTCCGTCGGCAGCGGTCTTCACCTCGTCGGTATCGGGGGCTTCCAGGACGGCAAGCTGTCGAAGCACCGCGAGCTGACTCTCCTCTCGGTGGGCCTCCTCGGTTCCGATGACGGCCTTCTCCACCGCGTCGAGATCCCAGGTCTTGGCCGAAAGTGCCTCGATGCACACGCTCGCCCTCTCGTCTTCGACCATTGCGAGTCGTTCGAGGATCGGTGGCAAAGCCAGCTTCGCCTCGTCGGAGAGTTTCTTCCTCTGTTTGCTCGCTTCCTTGAGTCGAGCCTCAGCCTCGATCAGTTCCTCGAGCCCCAGGATCGCGGAGAGGGCGTCATACAGAGCGGAAGGCCCGGCATCGAGCATCGATCCGAGCTCGCTGTATGACAGGAAAGGGCGGTACATCTCGATCGCGCCCGCCCAACCCATCGTCTCGAGATCCGACTTCGTCGAACCCTGAGGTGATACGACCGTATCGGCCTCCTCCAGCTTGGCGTTGGGCTTCCACTCCCTCGATACCACCGTCGTCCCCTTCGCCCCCTCGATGACGAACTCGGCATCGATGCGGGCTTCGGACTGGTGCAGGTTGCGCCATCCTTCTTTCCAGATGGCCGATCGTGTGCTCCAACGGCTGTTGTCGCCGGTGAGCAGGAGCTCCAGTGCCTCGGCGAAACTCGACTTGCCACTTCCGTTGCGCCCGACGATGAGCGTGAGGCCTGGGCCGGTGGTGATCGGGAGCGACGCCGATGGGCCAATGCCGCGAAAACCCCGCACCTCGATCGATTGGATGTAGGCGGGATTCCGGGCAGAGGCCGCTTTGGCCTCAGCCTTCTTTGGGGACTTGGGGGCCTTACCCTCCACCGTCGCGTCGAGGGCCTCGGCGCCTTGGCACGCCCCGATGACCAGGGCCCGGGTGCGCTCCGCCAGCTTGTCGTCGGCGTCTAGCCGCCCGAGGATGATGCCCTCGAGTACGTCGTCCATTGCTTCAAGGAGGGTATTTCAAATCCGGGCTAGGCGGCAGGCCGACCTGAATCCGCTGTCGACAACGAACGGGAAGTTGAGAGGCGGCCAAGGTTCGTCTCGGTAGCTGGGCGCACGGGGAGCCGGCGGTGAGCTCGCTGTAGGAGTCCGAATGGTCACTGCCACGAAGTGGACGAAGTCGCTTCCCGCCGGAGGCGATATCAAGCCTCCGAACCGGATCCCAGCGGTCTGGCGTTCACTGAAGCAGCAACCGAGGTCCGGGACGTCCCTTCATTTGCTGCCCCGCTGACGCTGGCGGAGACTCCTGGGCGTGATACCCGAGACTCGCTACGCAAAGACATCTGACGGCGTCTACATCGCCTACCAAGTCGTCGGCCAGGGTCCGGTGGATGTTGCCTGGCAACCAGACTTCATCGGCAATGTAGACGTGATGTGGGAAGACCCCGTAGCCGGGCCGCTGTTTCGCGGGATCTCGTCATTCGCGCGGCTGATCCTTCATGACCGTCGAGGGACTGGACAGTCGAGCAGAAACGTATCGCTACCGGACCTCGAGACACGGGTGGCCGACCTCCGGGTCGTTCTCGATGCCGTCGGATCGGAGCGCCCCGTGCTCGCAGGTGCAGGCGAGGGCGGGGCCCCGAATGTCCTCTTCGGGGCGAGTAGCCCGGAGACGGTTCAATCCATTGCATGGTGGGCTCCCGCTGCCCGCAGCGTCTGGAGCTCAGACTATCCGTGGGGAGCTCGTTCTGGATATGTGGACAACAGTTACCGCGAGCTAGAGCATTGGGGGACGTTGGAGGGTGCCCACATCTGGGCTGAAGGGGAGGCGATGTGGGGCCGTGTCCCGACCGTAGATGAGATCCAAGCCTATGCCAGGCTCAGCCGGCACACCGCGACGCCCGACGTTGCACGAGACCTCTTGAGGATCTGGTACGAGACAGACATCCGAGCTGTGCTGGCGTCGGTCAACGTCCCCACGCTGCTCCTCAGTCTGCCCCTGGCGACGGCTTGGCGTGAAGAAACGGAGTACATCGCTTCGTTGATGCCTCTGGCTGAAGTCAAGGTGTTACCGAAAGGCATTCTGTCGTCACCGGAGGTGCTTTCGGCTGTGACCGATGAGATCCGGCGTTTCGCTGGGATCGAGCCGCCCATGCCAGAACTCGACAGGGTCCTCACGACGGTCCTCTTCACGGACATCGTCGCCTCCACCGAGAAGCAGTCTGCGCTAGGAGGTCGCAGCTGGAAGCAACTGATCCAGCAACACCACGCGGTCGTTCGTGAGGAACTTCAACGGTGGCGTGGCGTGGAAGCCGACACCGCCGGTGACGGTTTCTATGCCACGTTCGACGGCCCGGCTCGGGCGATCCGATGTGCGCTCGCCATTTCTCAACGCGTTCGAGGGCTCGGTATCGAGGTTCGAGCGGGCGTGCACACGGGCGAATGCGAGATCGTCGACGGCAAGTGCACCGGGATTGCGGTATCGATCGGTGCCAGAGTGTCGTCGATCGCCGGCCCCTCAGAGGTGTGGGTTTCGCAGACCGTCAAAGACCTGGTCGCGGGCTCCGGATTAACGTTCGAGGACGCTGGCCTGCACGAGCTCAAAGGGATTCCTGATCGTTGGCACCTGTATCGGGCTGCAGGCCAGAGCTAATGGTCTGAAGTGGTGCCGATCCTCAGGCTGATCTGACTCTCGACTCGAGCGTGCGTTTCGCCTGAAATGACTCAGTGCACTCCCGGCATGAACCGCCACCGAACACGGCGTCGGTACGCCTCGTACTCGGGAAAGTGCATCATCAACAAGGACTCCTCGTATCTTGCCTTGAGCTCAAAGATAACCACCAAGAGAAGGGTCGCAAACAGCGCATGCGGTGACGACGCGAGGGAGCAACCAAGCGCAATGAGCAACGCGCCCCCGTAGATGGGATGTCGGACGAAGCGATACACACCCACAGTCCGTAGGTTCGAACCCTCCGGGGGCTCCGGGAAGGGCGTGAGCGAGCTTCCGAGTCCGATGAGGCCGGACGAACAAGACCTGCCCCGCGATCCCGATCGTGATGCCGGCACCCAGCCGTAACGGCGATCCAGCGGCTGACCACCTCGGTCCTCGAATCCCGGCCACTGCAATCGCCACGAAGATCACCGACTGGGCGACCACCCATCCCACGCCACGAGCACCGAGCGAAGGAATCCTCATGCCCCTCAGGGTTCCACGCTCCGGTCGAGGAGTAAACCCAGTCG
>JBAVEY010000198.1:0-6660 GCA_049587975.1 Actinomycetota bacterium
TCCGCATGTACGACATGGATCGCGGCTACCCGATCCTGGATCCCGATTCGATCGCCCTGTGGGAGCGATACACGGACGAGTTCGCCGCTCTGCCGCCTGAATCCTTCACGGAGTGGTTGAGCAACCAGAGCATCGAGGTCCGGGCGCGCAGGATCTGCGTGACGAAGACGGAAGAGTTCTGGAACACGGAGGGAAGCGGTCGCGACCTGCATGGTCGCGCGTTCGATGCAGCGTTGGCCGACGTCTCGGAGGAAGTGCTGGCGGAGCTGCGCGCCCTCCCCCTCAGGACCGAGGCCGACCATGCCACGATGGACGCATTCGTCCCGCTCGCCGAGCAGTGGATCGAGCTCTTCCGCCAGGCGGCGGACGGAGCCGGCCAGGTTGACTTCTTCGAACGGAGAGACCTGCAGGTTTCGATGGGCAGGTCGATCGACGGGTGCCTGATCAGCTACGGCCTCCTCGGGTGAGGCTCGGCCTGGCAATACATGGTCGGGTTTCACGGCGTGGCCGATCGCGCCCCGCCGGGCCGTAGTGCCGCGAGCCCGAGCAGATCATCCCGCCGCCGAAGCGCGTCCGAAAGGGCAGCCCGCCCAGCTCGCAGCCTTCTCTCCTGAAGGGAGGGCGTGGCTCTGGGTAGACAGGCTGTCGCTATCTACGGGCACTTGATCGATTAACGCGTTAGCGATCGGTGGGGCCAAACGGACGGGCCTACGGGGTACAGACCCGATTTCTTGGCGCCCCGTTTCCTGGCTCGGGGATGACGAGTAGCGGTTCCCCCGGAAGCGACAGTCTTTCACCCATCACGCGATACAGCCGCCAGCGATCGGGAACGCCCTTCAGCACGGTCGGTGCCCTGGAGCTTCATGCGATTACCCGAAACAGCCGCCACCTGCCTGGGACGCCCTTGAGTTCGTGCTCGCCTGCTTCATCGAACGCGAGGTCGCTGCTCCGGCAGAGCACCCGCACCGCCTCGGACGTGAAGACCTCATCGGCCCCCGCCGCCGCCATGATCCTCGCAGCCTCGTGGACGATGACGCCACGCACGTCCTCGCCCGAGAGTTCGACCTCGCCGACGTGCACGCCCGCGCGGATCGAAAACCCTTGGCGCTGGGCGATCTCACGGATGGCGAGCGCGCAGCGCACGGCCTGCGCGGTGGCGTCGAACGTCGCCAGGATCCCGTCGCCGGTCGTGGTCACCCGTCGCCCGCCGAAGTGGGCGAGCGCGTCGTCGCAGGTATGGAAGTGCATTGAGAGCAAATCGTGCCAGGCGGCATCGCCAAGTCTGGACGCCATGCCGGTGGAGTCGACGACGTCGGTGAACAACAACGTCGCCTGGACGCGGCTCCCGGCCGACCTGCCCACCCATGTTCGCATCCCCGACCACTCGATCGACACGAACGGCTCGTCGCCGACCGTGTAGCCATCGTGACCCGGCGGGATGTCGTACAGCTCACCTGGACCGATCTCATAGACGGTGCCGTCCTCGAGTTCCACACCGAGGACGCCCGACAGCACGTAGCCCATGTGGCGGGCCTGGCACAGTTCGCCACCGACCAGGTGCTTGAAGTGCTCGGACCAACGCCAGCCCACCGACTGCGTGCTGCGCGACAGGGTGAGCCCGCCCATCGTGATCAGCTCCTCGGTGGCGCCCGCCAGCTCAACGACCTCGTCCGGCTCGTCGAAGCTGCGGCTGACCCCCCTCATGACCCACGACCTTATAGAGGCGCCAGCGGTCGGGGACACCTTCATGCTCGTGCTCCTCGCGGGCGAATCAGGTGCAACCTGGTACAGACCAACTCTCTATGCACCCCTTTTCCCTTTGCCCACCATCGGGGCCGGAGCCAGGAGGCTCTCGCTATCCGGGGAGGGCGATCCGCCCGAGCACCATCGTGCCGCGCCCCGACTCGCTCGAGACCTCGAGCGTCCCGCCGATAGCGTCGAGGCGGTCGACCATGCCCTGCATCCCCGTCCCGTAGCTGGTCGCGGTCGGATCAAAACCCCGGCCGTCGTCGGCGATCTCGAACTCGAGCCTGCCGTCCCGTTCCCTCATCCGGACGACCGCGGACGTCGCATCCGCGTACTTCGCGACGTTCTGCAGCGCCTCGAGCGCGCAGAAGTAGACGGCCGACTCGATCTCGCGCGGGTAGCGGCCGATCCCGCGGGACTCGATCGTCGTTGGGACCGCGGCCTTCCGGCTCTGGGCCTCGAGCGCCGCCGCCAGCCCTTGGTCCGCGAGCAGCGGCGGGTAGATCCCGCGCGCGAGCGCTCGGAGCTCGTCGAGCGCGTCCTGGAGCGCGTCCTTCAGCCGGGTCGCGGACGCCCGCACCGTCTCCGGTTCCTCGGCCTGCCGCTCGAGCAGGCCGAGCTGGACGGTCAACGCGACGAGTTGCTGCTGGGCGCCGTCGTGCAGGTTCCGCTCGATCTTCCGGCGTTCCTCGTCCTGCGCCTCGACCAGACGCCGCCGGGAGGCTCGGAGCTCCTCGATAAGACGCGCGTTCCGGAGCACGAGCCCAGCCTGCGCCGCGAGGTCGCCTACGAGCTTCTCGTCGGCCGGCGTGAGCGGATCGGAGGGAGGCTTGTGGACACCTATCGCGCCGAGGATCTCTCCCTGAAGCCGCACCGGGAACGACCGCATCCCGTCCTCGGTCGCGGTGAGCACGGCCGTTGAAGCGGCGATCGGAGCGGCAGGCGCCCCTTCCGGCCAAACAGCCGCGGGTCGCAGCTCACGTCCGGCGTTGAGCCACACGACGACCCGGTCCGCGCCGATGCCCCCGGCCACGGCGGCCGCGATCCGGTCCAGGACGTCGTCGGCCGCGTACTCGCCGGCGAGGCGGTCGCCGAGCTGCGCGAGCACCTCGTACGGGGTCGCTCGCTCGCCGTAGACCAGACGGTTTGCCAGCCGCTGGGTCCCTCGACGGACCGGCTGGAACGCGAGCGCCACGATGGCGGCCGCGATGCCGGACAGGACCGGGTTGCTGGCGTAGCCGGTGAGCGATCCTGCCACGACCACGACGGTCAGGTACACGACGGTGATGAACACGGCGAGCACCGCGTACACGACCGCCTTGTTGATCACGACGTCGATGTCGTAGAGACGGTACTTCAGCACGCCGAAGGCGACCGAGATCGGGACGGCGAGGAACGACGCGATCGCCAGGTACTCCGGCCAAACGGCTCCCTGGGTGGGGTCCGTCCCCGTCGCGAGGATGATGCCGAGGATGATGCCGTAGTACGCGAGCGCCAACGCGACCGCCATGACCGCGAGCAGCAGCCACTTGATCTGCTGGCGCTCGTCACCACGCCGACTGCGGAAGCGAACCGTCGCAGCCGCGGCGCCTCCGAACAGCACCGGCAGGACCAACCCGGCGGATGCGTTGGCGGCGCCCGGGATCCAGGGCTCGTCGAGCCCGACCGGGTTGTCGAACCCCGCGAAGATCGTCAGCCTCGGCAGGAGGGCGTTCAGGACCGTCGGGACGGCGGCGAGCGCACAGCCGACGATCATCGCCGTCCTCCATCGCCGCGAGAGGAACCGTCCCTCCGGGAAGATCCATCCCACGACGCCCAAGCCGACTATCAGAGGGATCCAGACCCACTCCTGCAGCCACGCCGCGTACAGGCCGCCGGGTGGCCGCCCGCCTTCGTGGATCAGGGCCCAGCGCGCGTACTCCGTCGTCAGCGCCATCGTTCCGGCTATCAGGCCGAGAGCGCAGAAGATCCACCCGATCGGGTTCGGTGGCCGGCGGTCCGCGAGCAGGAGGCCGAGTCCGCCGAGGACGAGCGCGAAAGCGATCGCGTAACCCTTGAACCCGAATTCGCTCCTCAGCTTCGGGACGTTCCACGCGAGGGCGAGGAAGACGACGGTGCCTAGGCACAACGCCAACGTGATCGCGAATGAGCCCCGAGCCGCCAGCCGCAGCGTTCGTCGCCTCATGTGGGGATGCTGCCATCCACGCCCGTGTCGGCCAAGGAGGGTGGGGAGCCAACCGCGGTTCGTCCCCGCACCACCTGGGGGGCGTGTCTGCACCCCGTCGCTCGAGGGTCCACGCGATCGTGCCGCCTCTTTCGCTCTGCGGTCCCGTCCTGAACGTGCGGAAGTTCTCGTCGATCCCTCTCGCTCGGGTGGGCCCGGTACCAGAAGGTGAATCATGGTGTTCCCCAATATTCAGTCCCTCGCTGGGCAGACTGAGCACACAGTGTGCCCATTCCGGATGGGAATACGGCCTCTGACCTGCTACGTTCCCGATTGGCTGAAGTGCATGTAGTCCTTGTCGCCACTCCAGTGCCCGCCCCATGCCCACCCGATGGCGGCGAAGGACCGGACCACGATGTCGCCCTCGTGCACCATGCCCTCGAGGTGTCGGCTCCGCACCGTATAGGGCTCGGCCATCCTGTTGCGCACGAAGCCGTCGGTCGTCACGTAGGGGTTCTGCAGCGGGTTGAGGTCGATCGCCAGACCGTACGCGTGCTGCGAGAAGTGGTCGCTCGGCCCGAGTGCGGTGACGACCGGACGACAGTTGAAAGATGCGGTCACGCTCCGGTTGCTGCTGATGCGGCGATGTTGGGCGAACGCCTTGGGATGGAAGGGCGTGGAGAGCCCGACGTGCTTGATCGAGAACCGGGCGTCGAACAGTCGGCGGAAGACCCAGAGCATGTCCTCGGCCACCGAGGCGTTCACCACCATCGGACCGCGCCGGATCACCCCGTCGAACCCCCAGTAGTTGAAGTGCAGGAGCCGGAGGCCGCCGAGCGGCACGGGGCAGGCCGGGTTCCACGTGGTCCCTCGCATCTCCGCGCTGAGCGCGGCGGGGAGCATATCGATCTTGCCGTGGAACCCCGAGCGCTCGACGGGTTCGCTGGGCTGTTCCCCCCCGTCGCCCGTACCCTGTTCGGTCGCGGGGCTCGAGGAACCCGTTACGGCAGCCGACGGCGCGACCGGTCGATCCTGCGCGCTCGAGGCGGTGCAGGCGCCGAGTGTCGCCACGAGGGTTCCGACGAGGAGGGCTCGCGGCTGCCTCATGTCGAGATCACGGCCAGGATCACGAAAGGAGCTGCTCCTCGATGCTGGTCACGATCCCGTCTTCGATCGTCACCCAGTAGGGGGGGAGGCTCCCCGCGCACGATCTGCCTCCGATCTCGACGAATGTCTGTTGCCGAGCGCCGAGGCGAAGACGTCGAGGTCGGCTCCCGGCCTCGGGTCGCAGCAGCGGTTCCAGTCGATCAGCTTCAGCTTCGCCGAGGGATCGACGGTCAGGTTCCGGATCGTCGTGTTGTCGTTCACGATGTGGACGTCGTTGGGGACGGGGACCTCGTCGCCGCGCTGGGCGGCCTGTTGGTTCGCCTCCTCCCCCGTGTGGAAGCAGGCGAGGTCGAAGGCCATCGTGGCGCTCGAGCTTGGTGTGGCGGGCCAGGTAGACCACGCTCATCCCACCGCGACCGATCACCGATCCGATCGTGTAGTCGCCGAGGGTGCTGCCGATGCGGGCGTCGGGAGGCACGAGGAGACTGTTCTACCACCGGACCGGGTCGACCGGGGCCTCCGATGCCGGGTCAGCCGAGCTCGCGCTCGAGCGTCCAGGCGCCGTCGGGCTCGACCTTCGAGACCTCGATGGTTGTCCCGTCCAGCATCCGCAGGCGGTAGCGCGTCCGACGCACGCCGTCGGTCTCCTCGAGGGAGCGTCGTTCCACCTCGACGGTCTCCTCGACCCCGCCCCACACGACGGCCCGTGGATCCTCCTCGGCCCGGGCGCCCTCGTAGAAGCGCAGCGAGAGCTCGGGGATGCGCCCGATCCACCGCGGGAGGACCGGGCTCCACAGGATGAACACGATCCCCACGATCGCCACCGCCCAGGCCTCGCCGAACGCATTCAGCAGCGGGATCGCGAGGAAGGCCGCGACCACCCGGGACAGGTTGTACGCGACGTCGTAGACCGCGAACACCCGCCCCCGGTAGCCGTCGGGGATCGCCTCTTGCACCATCGTGTCCACCGGGATCTTCTTCCACGCGAACGTGAGCCCCACCGCGAAGCTCGCGATCAGGACGCTCCAGCCGGTGATGTACGTCGAGACGGCGATCAGGACCAGTCCGCCCGCGAGGAAGGCGCGCGCGACGATGCGCTCCTTCGGGAGCCGCTCCTCGAGCTTGCCCACGGTGAGGATGCCGAGGAGGACGCCGAGACCCCCCGCGCCGATCAGGTTCGAGAAAGACCCGACGCCCTCCTCGAAGCGGTCGCGGAACACGAACAGCGAGAGCACCAACACGATGCCCTGCCCCACCTGGTCGAGCGTGATCGACGTGATGGGGCCGAGCGCCCGCGGCGTCCGCGCGAGCCGCGTGATCCCGTCGTCGAACTCGCGGGCGACGCGCCGGAGCTCGTCGCGGACCGGCGCCTCGGGCACGTGGTGGGGGAGCAGCGGGCTGCTGATCCGCGTCGCCACGAGCGAGGCGACCAGCCACTCGACCCCGGCGAGCGCGATCACCGGCGCGTTGTGGCCCACCAGGTCGGCCATCCACCCGCCGACGAAGACGCCGAGCAGGAGGGCCACCGTCCCGCCCACCGTGGCCATCGAATTCGCCATCAGCAGGTCCTCGGTCGGGACCAGGCGCGGGACCACCGCGACGGCCGTCGCCAGGTAGAAGCGGTTCACCGACAGCACCCAGAG
>JBAVEY010000199.1:0-9262 GCA_049587975.1 Actinomycetota bacterium
CAGGTCGCCCATACGCGGCAGTATGCCCCGCCCGAGGCGGGGGGCAAAGTCGCTGCTCTCGAGCACCTTCTCCCGGACTGCCGGGCTCACGGAGCTGTGGTCCCCGAGACGCGTCGCGGAAGCGACCCCGGCGAGCTTCGGCAACGTCCAACGCTGTCGCCTTCGATAGCACGCCTATGTACGGCCGGTCGGTTATCCCGGGTCTGAGGGTTGCCGCTGGTCAGCGCCAGGCGTCTTGCAGCGATAGGGTTGGATCGACTTTCACACGACCGGAGGGGGTCGGCATGACGTCCATCTCGGAGCGGGAGAGCAGGGAGATCGAGGCGGCGAACGCCTCCGGCGCCACTCCGGTCGTCTTCATCCACGGCCTCTGGCTGCTGCCGAGCAGCTGGGCCAACTGGGCGGACTTCTTCAAGCAGGCCGGTTACGCGCCGCTCACGCCGGACTGGCCAGACGATCCGGAAACGGTTGAAGAGGCGCGGGCGAACCCGGACGTCCTCGCCAAGAAGACGCTGAAGCAGGTCGCCGACCACACGGCCGACGTGATCGGCAAGCTGGGGAAGAAGCCCGCCGTGATGGGGCACTCGACCGGCGGATTGTTCGCCCAGATGCTCGCCGGCCGTGGGCTCTCGGCAGCCACGGTCGCCATCGACCCGGGCGTGTTTCGCGGCGTCCTGCCGCTGCCCCTGTCCACGCTCAAGGCGTCTGGACCCTTCCTGTTGAACCCCCAATATCGAGGCCGCGCCATCACGCTCACCTTCGACCAGTTCAGATACGGCTGGACGAACGCCCTCGATGAGGACGAGTCGAAGCGCCTCTACGACACCTACCACGTCGCCGGGTCGGGGATCGCCCTGGCCCAGATGGCCGACGCCAACCTCAACCCTTGGAGCGAGTCGAAGGTCGACACGAAGAACCCCGATCGGGGCCCGCTGCTGATCCTCGACGGGGAGAAGGACCACACGGTTCCCTGGGCGATCGCCAACGCCTCCTACAAGCGGCAGAAGCGCAACCCGAACGTCACCGAGATCAAGGAGATGCCCAACCGCGGCCACTCGCTGACCATCGACAACGGCTGGCAGGAGGTCGCGCAGACCGCGCTCGACTTCGTCAAGCGGTTCCTCCCGGCCAAGCCGAGCTAGCCGGCCTCGACCCGACCCTTGTCCTATCCCGTCAACACGGCATCCTCGACCCCGGCGGTTACCCTTCGCAACGTGCCGCCGGACGAACGCTCGTCGAGGGTCCTGGACCGATGCGACCGCCACCCGACGAGCGCGGCCGTGGCGCGGTGCGACGGGTGCGGCCGGCCGATGTGCCTCGCGTGCGCGACGCCGGTCCGCGGGAAGACGTACGGAGCCGAATGCCTGTCCGGGGTCCTCGGACCGGACATACCGGATCCAGCCGACTCGAGGGTCCCACGACCCGACCGAGCCATCAGGCTGCTCACGCTGGCCGCCTTCGGACTCGCGGTCCTCGCGACCGCCCTCCCTTGGAGCCGGTTCGGGCCGGGATCGGGCGCGTTCGGCGCCTGGACGCGATCGGGCCTCTGGTCGCTGGTTGCCGCCCTCGCCGCGATGGCCGGGCTGCTGCTCTCGGGGGCTCGATGGCGGCCGCATCTGCGCAACCCCGGGTGGGACCTGGTCGCAGCGGGCCTGGGTGCCCTGGTCGCGGTCGCCTCCCTGCTCTCCGTGCTGTTCCCTCCCCCGTTCTCGCGGCCGTGGCTCGGTCCGTGGTTCGCCTTCGCCTTCGGTGCGCTCGCCGGCGCCGCGTCGGTCGTCGCCGCCCGGACGGCCGACCAGACAACGGCCGGAGACATTTGACTCGGTACTAGGGGCGGTGTTCGATAGGCCCGGCTCGGGGAGCCGCGAGCGGCGCGGGGAGCCCAGAAAGGAGCATGCATGTCGCAATCCGGTGGGTTCGATTTCGCGAAGCTGTCGACGGCCAGCAAGATCCTGATCATCGCCGGCGTGATCTACATCATCGATCTCTTCCTGGCGTGGCAGAGCGTCGATCTCGGGGTCCTCGGATCGGTGACCGTGAGCGGCGCGCACGGGATCGGCGTGCTGAACCTCCTCCTCGCGATCGCGCTCGTGGCCTGGGAAGTGATGGCGGCAGCCGGTGTCGAGATCAACGCTCCCAAGGCGCTCATCAGCGCGGCACTCGCCGGCGGGATCGTGCTGTTCACGATCTTGAAGATCATCGTGGACAGCGAGGCCATCGCGATCTTCGCGTGGATCGGCCTCGTGCTCGCGCTCGTGATCGGGTACGGCGGCTGGATGCGGTGGCAGGAGCACCAGGCCGGTGGCGGCAGCATGGGCGGGAGCAGCACCGGCGGAACCGCACCGCCTCCGATGCCCGGCGGACCGACCGGATGACCGACTGATCCGACCGAACGTCGCGAAGGCCCGGCGCGCGCCGGGCCTTTCGCGTTTCCCGCCCGGAGCGGCCAGACGTACGATGCGGGCGACGACGTGAAGCGGTGCCCCTTCTGCGCCGAGGAGATCCAGGACGAAGCGATCAAGTGTCGCTTCTGTGGGAGCATGCTCGACGCCAGACTCCCGGCTCCTCCCGACGTGGGTCCGACGGCCGGCGACGAGGCGCTCCAGTTCACCCACTCCGGATCCAGGTACCTGCTCGGCTACGGGCGTGACTTCTTCGGCATCTGGGATCGGCAGGGCGGCCGCGGGCCCGTCTCACGGTTCCCGCGAACCGACGACGGCTGGCGGGCCGCCTGGCTCTCGTTCTCTGCATCGGAGCCGCAGAGCGCCGAGGTCGGCATCGGGAGCCCACCCACCGGGCTCGCAACGTCGCCGGCAGACCCGTCGTGGGGAACGCTCGGGCCGCCCCGACGCCGGGTGAGCGGCGCGTGGTGGCTCCTTCCGATCTTCATGGGATGGCTCGGCGGATTGATCGCGTGGCTGGTGAACAAGGATGCCGATCCGCAACGCGCCCGAGCGATGCTGATCACCGGGATCGTGATCAGTGCATTGCTGATCGTCCTGCTGGTCGCCGCCCCGCCCTCGGGACCATGATCCCGGCGCACGCTCCGCCGAGCGCGCCACCCAGGACGCCCCACGCGAGCGCGAACAGGGTCCCCAACACCGGATCGGGACCGATCCACAGGTGGCCCTGGGCGCCACCGCTCGCCCCGGCCGCCGCGCCGTAGGACAGCGTGACCGACGCGAGCAGGCAGCCCGCGAACACCGAGGCCGCGAAGGCAACGCCCGAGGCTGCCCCGATCCCCGCCCCGGACCAACCCGCCCGCTCGCGCGAGGACGCCGCCCACCGACCGCCCACGACCGTCGCGACGGCCGGGACGACGAGGAAGGCGAGGTACCCCCACGGTGCTCCGCCGAACGTCACCGCACCGTCCGGCGCGATCCGGAGCGGGAACCGCCCATAGCAGAGGATGTTCGCCTGCTCGCTCCCGCGGACCACATCACACGCGCCGGTGACGGGGACGAGCGTCCACATCGCCTCGTTCGGGGACACGGCCAGGTGGTGACCAAGGATGACCGCCCCCCGTCCCGGTCGCTCGAACACGGTCGCGAAGTAACGCGCGGTGGACGGCGTCGCCGTCGCCACGGGCGCATCCGGCTGCACGATCCCCGCGACGAACAGCCCCAGGTACGCGAGCCCGAGACCGATCAGGAACATCCGCCATCCGCCGCCGAGCACCGCCCGAGTGAGAACGGCCGCCCGCCGATCGCTCGCGGCCGCCACCCACGACCACAGGCCCCCCGACGCTCCCGCGAGCGCGGCGATCGCCAGCGGGAAGACGAGGGCCTGCCAGACGGACATCGAGATCCGGACCACCCCGGTCACGAACGACCCCAACTCGACCGGCTCCTCGAACCGGACGAGGAGCGCGGCCAGCAGCACGGGTGGGGCATAGCCGAGCGCGACCCGGGCGCCGGACAACGCCCGGACGACGGCGCCGTCCCCGATCGCCGACGCGCGGCCCGCGCGGAACAGGAGCCAGGCGGCGAGCGCGGTCACCGCGAGGAGCGCCACGCCGATCTCGACCGTCGTCGACGCCCCGGCCGGGGCGCCCGAACCCGGAAGCCTCGACACGTCGACGGCCAGGTCGCCGCGGATCACCAGGGCGACGTGGTGGAACGGCCCGAGGTACAGCGCTCCGATCCGAAGCGCCCCGGCGAAGGACACCCCGGGACCCGCGATCGCGAAGCTCACGATGGCCGCGCCGAGTCCGATCCCGGCGATCGGCAGGAAGACCAGGAACCCGCGAAGGAGCGCGCGCGACCATCCTGCCGCTCCGTCGCCGACCGCGGGCCGGCGGACCGGCGTCGTCACGACAGGGCGGCGCGAACGAGCTCGGCGACCTCCGTGGGTGTCCGCCCGACCTTCACGCCCACGGCCTCGAGCGCCTCGGCCTTGGCCCGCGCCGTCCCGCTCGAACCCGTGATGATCGCCCCGGCATGGCCCATCCGCTTGCCCGGTGGAGCGGTGAACCCGGCGATGTAGGCGACGACCGGCTTGCTCACGCGTTCGGCGATGAACGCGGCCGCCCGCTCCTCGTCGTCGCCGCCGATCTCGCCGATCATCACGATGAGGTCGGTCTCCGGGTCGGTCTCGAACCGCTCGAGCGACTCGATGAAGCCGATGCCGTGCACGGGATCCCCGCCCATCCCCACGCACGTGGACTGGCCGACCCCGCGCTGCGTGAGCTCGTGAACGATCTGGTACGTGAGCGTGCCGCTGCGACTGACGAGCCCGACGCTGCCCGGCGCGCAGATCTCGCCGGGGATGATCCCGACGTTCGAGCGGTTCGGCGAGATCACGCCGGGGCAGTTCGGCCCCACGAGCGCGGCGCCACGGCCGCGTAGGTACGAGACGACCTGCGCCATGTCCCTGACCGGGATGCCCTCGGTGATGCAGACGATGAGGCCGATGCCGGCATCGGCCGCCTCGTAGATCGCCTCGGCCGCGAACCTCGCCGGGACGAAGATCAGCGAGGTGTTCGCGGCCGTCGCGTCGACCGCGTCCGCGACCGTGTCGAACACCGGGATGCCCTCGACGTCCTGCCCGCCATTGCCGGGCGTGACGCCGGCGACGACGTCCGTCCCGTACGACCGGTTCCGGAGCGAATGGAACGTCCCCTCCGAGCCGGTGATCCCGGCCACCACGACCCTCGTGCCCTCGTCGACGAGGATCGCCATCTACGCCGTCCCGGCGCGAACGAGCGCGGCCGCGCGCCCGGCGGCCTCGAGCATCGTGGCGGCCGGGACGATCTTCGGGTGGCTGGCCTCGGCGAGGATCTCCCGGCCCTCCTCGGCGTTGGTGCCGTCCAGCCGGACGACGATCGGCACCTGCGGCGTCACGCGTTCGAGCGCCTCGAGGATGCCGCGCGCGACCAGGTCGCACCGCGTGATCCCGCCGAAGATGTTGACGAGGACGCTCCGCACGCTCGGGTCCGAGAGGATCACCTCGAGCGAGGTGGCCATGACCTCCGCGCTCGCTCCGCCACCGACATCCAGGAAGTTCGCCGCGTCGGCTCCCGCCTGCTTCACGAGGTCGAGGGTGGACATCACCAGGCCGGCACCGTTGCCGATGATGCCGACCTCCCCATCGAGCTTCACGTATTGCAGACCCGCGTCCCTCGCGCGCTTCTCGATCGGGTCGATCGGGAACGAGTCCCTCAGCTCGGCGACGTCCGGCTGCCGGAACAGGGCGTTGTCGTCGACCGTGACCTTCGCGTCGAGCGCCGTCACGGTCCCATCCGTGAGCAACACGAACGGGTTGATCTCGACCAGGGTCGCGTCGACATCGGCGAGTACCTCGTACGCGTTCGCGAGCAAGGAGGCGGCGCCCTCGCGCGCCTCGAGAGGCAGATGACCGGTCAGCCGCCGGGCCTGGTACGCGCGGAGCCCCCGGACCGCATCGACGTGGAGCCGCCGGATCGCCTGCGGCCTGGTCCGAGCGACCTCCTCGATCTCGACGCCGCCGTCGTTCGACACCATCGCCAGGTAGGAGCCCGCGCTCCGGTCCAACGAGATCGCGGCGTAGTACTGCGCCGCGATGTCGACGAGCCGCTCGACCAGCACCCGCGTGACCCGCGCGCCGCCGAAGCCCGCCTCGAACATGCGACCCGCCTCGCGGGCGGCGTCTGCGGGCGAATGGACCAGCGCGACGCCACCGCCCTTGCCTCGTCCGCCCATCTGGACCTGGACCTTGACCGCCACGTGACCCCCCAGCCGCTCGGCGGCCTCGGCCGCCTGCTGCGGCGTGGTCGCGACGGCGCGCTCGGGGAGCGGGACGCCGTGCTTGCCGAACAGGTCCTTGCCCTGATGCTCGTAGAGGTCCACTCAGGAGGCCTGATGCTCGGAGAGGCGCTCGTTCAGCCACGCCACGATCTCGGTCGTGGAGGCCCCCGGGGTGAAGATCTTCTCGATGCCTGCCGCCTCGAGCTTGGGGATGTCGTCCTTGGGGATGATCCCGCCTCCGAACACGAGCACGTCGCCGGCCCCCCTGTCGCGCAACAGCTTCACCACCTTGGGGAACAGGGTCATGTGCGCCCCGGAGTGGCACGACAACCCCACCGCATCGGCGTCTTCCTGGATCGTGGTCTCGGCGATCTGCTCGGGTGTCTGGTGCAGGCCGGTGTAGATGACCTCGAACCCGGCGTCACGGAGGCTGCGTGCGATCACCTTGACCCCTCGGTCGTGACCGTCGAGGCCGGGTTTCGCGACGATGATCCGGTGCTTGCCGGGCATGGGGGCAGTCTACCGACGGCCCCACGGCCCGGCTTGTCACCTCCTGCTCCGCAACGGACGATAGGCGCGTGACCGAGATCCCCGAGATCTCCGACGTCCGCTACGCGCGCAGCGGCGACGTCAGCATCGCCTATCAGGTCGTCGGCGAGGGTCCGGTCGACCTCGTCTTCGTCCGCGGCATCACCGGCGATCTCCTGTCGACGTGGGAGCAGCCCCTGCTCGTGCGGCACGTCCTCGGGCTCGCGGAGAACGGCCGGCTCCTCATGCTCGACAAGCGGGGCACGGGGCTGTCGGACCGCGTGGCGAGCCTCCCCACGCTCGAGACGCGGATGGACGACGTCCGCGCCGTGATGGACGCGGTGGGATCGGAGGAGGCCGTCCTGTGGAGCGGGATGGAGGGGAGCCGGACGACCACGCTGTTCGCGGCCACCTACCCCGAGCGAACGACCGCGCTGGTCGCCCTCAACCCCTCGGTGAAGGGTCGGCCCACGCCCGACTACCCCTGGGCCTCCTCCGACGCGGCGTGGCGCGAGACGCTCCGCGAGGTGCACGACGGATGGGGGACGCGGGAGTACTTCGCCAGGCTCCTGCGCGCGCAGAGTCCGCGTATGGCCGACGACGAGGCGTTCCTCGATTGGTTCGTCGCGCACATGCGTCGCAGCCTCAGTCCGGGAGCGGCGATGGCGTTCCATCGGATGACGATGGAGGCCGACGTCGAGGACGTGCTGCCGTCGGTCCGCGTTCCGACGCTGGTGCTGTTCTCCCCGGACCAGCGGGGACCGGCCGAGTTCTTCGCCCGACGGATCGCCGGGGCCGAGCTGCGGGAGCTCCCCACGATGCGCGGCGAGTACACGTGGGTCGATGACGAGACGCACGAGGCGACCATGGCGGCCGTGCGGACGTTCGTCTCCAGGCTCCACCATCGCCAGCAGACCGACCGGATCCTGGCCACCGTCCTGTTCACCGACATCGTGGGCTCGACCCAGATGCAGGCGTCGCTCGGCGACCGGGGGTGGCGAGAGCTGGTCGAGCGCCACCACGCGATCGTCCGCGGGGCGCTCAGCCGGTGGCGGGGCGTCGAGAACGACACGGCCGGCGACGGGTTCTACGCGACGTTCGACGGACCAGCACGGGCCATCTCGTGCGGGCTGGAGGTGATCGATCGCGTGCGGGATCTCGGCATCGAGATCCGGGCCGGCGTGCACACCGGCGAGTGCGAGGTGATCGACAACAAGTGCGGCGGGCTGACGGTGTCGATCGGCGCTCGGGTCGCGTCCGATGCCGGACCGTCCGAGGTCCTCGTGTCGAGGACCGTGAAAGACCTCGTCGCGGGCTCCGGGCTGTCGTTCGAGGATCGGGGCGAGCACGAGCTGAAGGGCGTGCCCGACCGCTGGCACCTCTACCGGGTCGTGGATCGAGGACCCGCGGGCTGACGCAGATCGGTTCAGGTGGGGCGCGAAGTCCCAGGTGACGAGGGCCGCGGGAAAATCTAGTTCAATCGCAGGGTCCGGGCAGCCGATTGCTCTGTTAGCCTGCGGGCCCTGCTCTGACGGTCTCTCGGCAGGATACCGTCTGGGGACCGCCCGATGCGCTATACAAGGGCAGGATCCACCTATGTGGCCGGAGAGACGGCATGACACGAGGCTCACCCCGACGATCGGCGATCGTCGCTGATCGTCGGCCGCTCGAGCGCGGTCTGGCGCGCTTCCTCCTCGAGGAGCGGGGACTCTTCGTCGTCGGCGAGGCCGCCACCATGGCGGACGTCCTCATCCAGGTCCAGCAGCTGAGGCCGGATCTGCTCGTCCTCCACGAGAAGCTCGCCCTGGATCACGACCCGACCGTGATCGCCCAGATCCGCCGCATCTCCGCCCGGACGAGCATCGTCCTGCTGGCAGCGAGCAGGGAGGCGGTCGCACCGGAGTTGCTCCTGTTGGCGGACACCGTGGTGGAAGATGGCCCCGGCCTCACGGAACTGGGAGCCGCCGTCGCGGGCCCCGCGCCTGAGACGGACACCGCCCCGGCGGAGATCATCGACGCCGGAGCCCCCGTTGTCGTTCCGCTGGCGCGCAGTTCCGGCGCCCGATGGGCCGACCGCCTCCAGGGTCTGGCCGTCGCCTCGATCATCGCGCTGGCTTTCGTGATCGCTCGCGGCATGACGACCCCGTCCCTCGCGCCTACGGTCGTGGGACGTGTCCACCTGTCAGCCGCATGGGACTCCCTCGATGAGCTCCAGACCGTCCTTCCGGGCGGCGCCACACCCGAGCAGATCGCCGAGATCGCCTCGGCGCTGATCGAAGAACGCGCCGCTGCCGAGGCGGCGGGACTGAGCGTCACGGACCTGGACCAACGGCTCTTGCGGACCTTGGCTGCGGTCTGGTCGACGCTGCCACAGGAGACCCAGCAACTCCTCATGGCGCTCTTCGGGGACATCATCGTCGAGAACGACGTCTCACTCCCCCCGCCGTTGCCGACGCCGCCGCCGACCGAGACCACGACGCCGCCGCCGACCGAGACCACGACGCCGCCGC
>JBAVEY010000200.1:0-31226 GCA_049587975.1 Actinomycetota bacterium
GATCGTGGCCGAGCCCGGGTCGAACTCGAGCACCGCGAGCGCCGCCGGATCGAACCCAGGCCCGAGGACCGCGTCGAGCGCCGACGCCCGGTCGCCGACCACCTGCCAGGACGGGACGACGGATGTCCGCGGCTCGGCCCCGTCGATCTCGATGAGCCGGTAGGCGCCCTCGGTGGCGACCGTCCGGCCGGACAGGCCGGCGGGCAGGGAGATCTCCTGCAGCGTGATCAGATAGCGGGCGCCGAGGAGCCGGAGGTCGACGAGGGTCGGTATCTGGATCACCGCGGCGTTGTAGAAGACGGGCAGCCGGTTGGTCGCATGGATGAGCGCCCAGTACGCGGGGATCTGCACGGGAGAATAGCCGAGCGTGTCCGGGAGCTCGAACAGGACCGACCGGCCGATCAGCAGGGCCGGCCAGTCGGACTCCTTCCGCGTGAACAGGTATCCCTTGTTGAAGTACGCGTCGGGCGGGATCCAAGCCAGGTAGCGCCCGTCCGCCGTCCCCGTGCGTCGGATCGCGCGGGCGATGGGACCCGGTTCGAGGTAGTCGTGGAGGTTCACGTCGGGCCATCGGAGCGGGGCCGCGACCAGCGCGGGGTTGTCCCCGGTCTCGAGGCCCAGGTACACGGTCCCCCCCTGGTAGACGGAGGACCACACGGCGCCGGCGAGGAGCTCGGCGCCAAGGACCGCGCAGATCGCGACCGGCGCCCAGCGCCGCCCGCGCGAGAGCGCCCACACTACGCCGATCACCGCCGCCGATGCGACCGCGAAGATCGTCAGCCTGCCGAACCGCGCCCCCATGAGCAGGGGGAAGGCGAGGAACACGGCCAGACCGCCGCCGATCCACCGCATCGCGTCCGCGAACCCCGGTCGTTCCTCGAGGAGCCACTGGATCCCGAGCGCGCCGAGGGCCGGCACGATCAGGAAGGCGAGGTACCGGAGCCGGCTCGGGTTGTGCAGGTAGACGTCGCCGAACGGGAGCGTGAGCACGAAGGACCGGAACCACCCCGCGCCGACGAGGACGGTGTTGGTGAGCAGGTACGCGACGACCCCGACGACCGCCAGTGCCACGACGAGGTAGCGACGGCCAGCGTCCCGGATCGCGAACGGCACGAACAGCAGGATGGCCGCGCCCAGGTACCCGCCGGGCGTCGCGGCGAGCGCGAGGGGCCACCCGCCCCAGATGCCGGTCGTCGGGATCGGCAGATCCTCGGTGGTCGCGCGCACGCGCGCGACGGTGCCCTGGATCGCGCCGTACCCATCGGCCAGGCTCGAGCGTGCGAGCACGGCGAAATGGGGGACGAGGATCGCGAGGTTCGCGAGGGGCAGGAAGGCGAGGAAGGCGACCGCCAGCCCGATGGCGCCCCCCGGTCGCAGGCTGCCGCGACGGGTCTCCCGGAGTGCCCGCGCCACCACGTAGGCGATCACCAGGCCCGTCGCCATCACCAGGCCGTGCGACAGGTGCGCGGTGGCGACCTGCCCCCAGGCGAACGCGGCGAGCGCGAGCCACCCGAGCCGCCGCCATCCCGTCCGTCCGAAGAAGCCGGAGGCGCCCGTGAGCAGGAACGGGGCCCAGGCGAGCGTGCCGGCGAACGGGAGGCTGACGGCCAAGATCGAGGCCGAGACCGCCATCGCGAGCGACAGTCCGCCGGCCGTGGAGGCGATCCGCCCGAGCCCCTCCTTCCGCAGGACCCAGAACAGCCCGAGGCCCGCGAGGATGGGGTTCAGCACGATCAACGCCCGGAGCCCGCCGCCGCAGCCGAATAGCAGGGAGGTGGCCATCGTCGGCAGGGAGAGCCACCCGCTCTGGGGGTCGGCGGCGAACCAGGTGCCGGACATCTCGAACGGGTTCCACAGGGGGACGTGCCCGTCGGCGATCGCCCGTCCGAGCATGCAGGAGCGGGGGAGCCAGAACGACAGGATGTCCGGGTGCTGGTCCGAGAGGTTCGGCAGGAACGCGATGCCCCGCAAGGCGATCAGCACCGACCCGACGATCAGGACGGGCCCCGCGGCGGCGTTCACCAGCCGCCGCGTCGTCCTGGGCGGAGGCTCGTCGGCGCGCGGGGGGTCGCGCTGCGCGCGCGTCGCCGTCTCCATCGCCTCAGGCTACCGAGGCCGCTTCGTTCCTGTTGACGGGGGGGTCTGTTAGACTCCGCGCCGGTTCGGCCCGCTCGGATCCCTCAGGACCCCGATCATGATCAGTCTTCAGCATGTCACGAAGGTCTACCGGAACGGCACGACCGCGCTCGAGGACGTCACCGTCGAGGTGGAGAAGGGCGAGTTCGTCTTCATCGTCGGTCAGTCCGGCTCCGGCAAGAGCACGTTCATCCGCCTCCTGCTGAAGGAAGAGGAGGCCACCAAGGGTGACATCTACGTGGCCGGCAAGAACCTCGCCAAGCTGACGACGTGGAAGGTGCCGCACCTGCGGCGCAACATCGGAACGGTGTTCCAGGACTTCAAGCTCCTGCAAGACAAGACCGTGTTCGAGAACGTGGCGTTCGCGCTCGAGGTGATCGGCAAGCCCAAGCACGTGATCGACCAGCGCGTGCCCGAGATCCTCGAACTGGTCGGGCTCGGTGACAAGCTCAACAACTTCCCGGACGAGCTCTCGGGCGGCGAGCAGCAGCGCGTCTCGATCGCGCGTGCCTGCGTGAACCGGCCGCTCGTGCTCCTGGCCGACGAGCCCACGGGCAACCTCGACCCCTCCACGTCGGTCGAGATCATGCGCTTGCTCGACAAGGTGAACCGGATCGGGACCACCGTGTGCATGGCGACCCACGACCAGGCGATCGTGGACGCGATGCGCCGCCGCGTGATCGAGCTCGACAAGGGCAAGGTCATCCGAGACCAGGCGCGCGGGGTCTACAGCTAGTGGCGAGGTTCGAGTACCTGTTCCGCGAGACCACGTCGGGTCTGCGGCGGAACGGCCTGGTGGCGTTCGCCGCGATCTCGACGACGTTCATCGCGCTGTTCCTGTTCGGGCTCTCGCTGCTGATCTCCCGCCAGGTGAGCCTGATGATCGAGGCGACGACGGGCAACGTCGAGGTCGCCGTCTACCTCACCGACCCCGTGAACCCCGACACCGTGAAGTCCCTCACCGAGACGCTGAACGAGCTCGACGTGGTCGCGAACGTCGACTACGAGGACAAGCAGGAGGCCTGCGATCGCTTTCGCACGCTGTTCGCCGAGCAGGAGGCGCTGGTCAACAACGTGGACTGCGATGCCCTGCCGGCCTCGCTGCGGGTCAAGATGGAGGACCCGGAGCAGTACTCGCAGGTCGCCGCGGTCCTCAAGGGGCAGCCGGGGATCGACCAGATCGTCGACCAGAGCGCGTTCCTGGACCGGTTGTTCGCGGTCACCCGGGTGTTCCGCGTCGGCGTGCTGCTGGTCGCGTTCGTGATGTTGGTGTCGGCGTCGATCCTGATCGCGAACACCGTTCGGATGGGGCTGTTCGCACGGCGCAAGGAGATCGGGATCATGAAGCTGGTGGGCGCGACCAACTGGCGGATCCGCCTGCCGTTCCTGGTCGAGGGGCTGTTCGAGAGCCTGATCGGGGCGATCGCCGCCATCCTGTTCCTGTTCGCCATCAAGGTCGCGTTCATCGAGCCGCTCAACGAATCGGTGCAGTTCATCCCGTGGATCGTGAACAAGGACCTGATCGCCATCGTCCCGATCCTGCTGGTCGCCGGGGCGGTCGTGGCGCTCGTCGCCGGCCTCGTCGGGATGCGGCGCTTCCTCGACGTCTGACCCGGGCGGTCCACCCACCATGAGCCCCAAAGGCGACCCCGAGGGCCAGAAGACCGTGGTCTCCAACCGCCGAGCCCGGCACGACTTCGAGATCCTCGAGCGGTACGAGACGGGCATCGTGCTCACGGGCGCCGAGGTGAAGTCCCTGCGCGGCGGCCGGGGGTCGCTCGCCGAGGCCTACGGCCGGGTGCGGGGCGACGAGGTCTGGCTCGAGGGCATGCACATCCCGCCCTACGAGCAGGCGATGGACAAGGCCCGGTGGGAGCCGACGCGGGCCCGCAAGTTGCTGCTGCATCGCAAGGAGATCGAGCGCCTGATCGGCAAGACGGCCGAGAAGGGCCTCGCCCTGATCCCGCTGCGGGTGTACCTCTCGCATGGGCTGGTCAAGGTCGAACTCGGGCTGGGGCGAGGCAAGCGGCAGTTCGAGAAGCGCCAGGCGATCGCCGAGCGGGAGCATCGGCGCGAGATGGAGCGCGAGGCGGGCCGGCGCCGGTAGCGCTCGTATACTTCCTACACAACCGCATATGGGGGTGTACTGGCTTCGACCTGAGCGAGAACCGTTCAGGGGAAGCGGGCCGAGGTCCCCGGATGCCTCGCTAAAAGCCGGGACCAACACAAGCGCCGATAACGAATACGCGCTCGCTGCCTAGGTAGCTAGGTAGCCGTCCCCTCCCGGTCGCCTGCGACGGGAGGATGGGCGTCGTGAGCAGGCTCACGGAGGTGGCTCCGCCCGGGGGCCGCCGCCGGACACCGCACCCGGGCTGGCCGAGAGGTCCTCCGCCGGTGGGAGCCTCGAGGCGAGATCTCCCCGCCGGCTGCGCCCGGAGAAGCCCTGATCGGTCGCCCGGGGACGGGGGTTCGACTCCCCCCACCTCCAAGAGTGCTCACCCTTCGAGGAGGGTGAGCGTTGTTGGGGGTGGCGACAGTCCCTCATATCGAGTGAGGATCATCGTTGCCCAGCTGACCGCGTCTTCAACGCGGATGCTATTCGGCTGTGGTCTCACCCAGAGTTCGAGATTCTCGATCCGGTTGTCGGCTCTGGGCCCGTTTCAATGATGCACGTTCTCGTCTTCCATCAGATGCCTTCCGAGGAACGCTTCCATCACGAGGATATGTTCGAAGACGTATCCATGCGTTCTGGCTCTGGGATGTTCAGGCATTGATCTGCTTCTCTCGACCACAGCTGCACGTGTCGCGCGAACGGCAGGACGGGCATCGAAGATGTCGACTGGAAGGTTGGAACTCGCGACGGCACGACACGCATCGACGCACAGTGCCACCAACACTGGCCGACGGATCGGCTGGGTGAGTGTGAAGCTCGTCACAGAACGTGACATGACACGTGGAGATGCACCCGACGATCGATCGGCATGCCGATCGGTCATGCCCGGATGTGAAGGAGGCCGATGCGGCAAACGACCTTTGAAGGTGAGCGAGGTGTCGGGCGCGATGATCATCAGCGGCGTGCTCGCGATCATGCGACCCCTGGCGGTCCGGTGAAGGGCTCGGAGTGACGCGCACCGAGCCCGACGGTCACCGGACGTTTGCCTACTAGCGCAGGATCCTCGCCCCGGTCTTGTCGGCTCGCAGCGTGACGAGGTCGCCCGTCGAGAGCGCCGGATCGGCGATCACCGCGATCGGGATCGTCGTCCCGTGGAGCTCGCGCGCCACGATCGCGCCGAGCGCCAGGATCGGGTCTGGCTCGCCGAGGACGATCGCGAGGGGCGCGGTCCGGGCGCGGATCGCCTCGGCGAGCACGCTCGACGACGAGCTCGAGCCGCGACCCGAGGGCATCACGAGGACGCGGCCGGTCACGTTCACCCCGCGCTGGGGGTGGCGGACGTCGATGATCTCGCCCGTCTGCGGGTCGAGGCCGCCCCAGAGCGAGAGCGGCTCGTCGAGGACCAGCGCCGGGCCCTGGGCCGTGCCGGCGACGAGGGTGCGCGCCTCAGCCATCGGACCACAGCGTCTCGTCGAGCACGATGTGTCCTTCGATCGCCGAGCGCACGCACTCCTCGAGCCCGCCGATCACGACCTCGACGCCGAGGTTCGCCGGCGCGTACCAGGCCCACTTCCCGGAGTCCGTCATGACCGGACCGTCGACCTCGTCCATCACCGGCGAGATGTACGTGCAGGTGTCCGAGACGATCCGAACGCCCGCCGATCCGAGCCCCGCGACGAGCCCTCGCCCCTCGGCCTCAGCGACCTGCTCGCGCCCGACGTTCACGTAGAGCGGGACCCTGGCACGGGCCGACCCCAGGAGCTCGAGCAGCCGTTCGAGCTGGTCGATCGACGCGTGCGGGGTCCCCACGCTCACTGCGCCGAGCGGGCCACCCTCCGCCGACGTGCCCAGGTCGTCGCGGGCGGCCCGCAGGCGTTCGGTGGTCACGGCGATCTCGGGGACCGTGCCGCCGCCGGTCGCGGCCTCGCGCGTCGGTGCCTCGGGCGTGACGCCGATCGCGTGGAACATCGCGACCGAACCCGAGGACGCGGCTGCCGCCCCGAGCGCCTTCAGCCGGTCCTCGGACGCGTCGGCGGGCAGGCCGACGATCGCGGCGACCTCGTTGCCCGCCTCCCGGCCGACCAGATGCCCGAGCACCGGGTACAGCGCGTCCGAGGCGAGGAGCCGGTCCGAGATCCCCTCGAGCCGCAGCGCGACCGCGGCGCGGCGCCCCTCGTCCCGATGCAGGCCGGCGAGCGGCACGCGCCCCGTTACGGCGGCGCAGATGTCGATGAAGTCGCCGTAGCGATCGGTTCGGGCGCCGAGCACCGAGTTGCAGAAGACGATCGCGTTGGACTCGGCCCACGCGACGTGCTGTCCGAACGCGGGCCGCTCGGGCAGCTGGTACGGCGCGCAGGTCCACGTGGGCCGGCAACCCATCTCGACGTAGCGGTCCATCTGCCGCCGGGCGTTCGCGGCCGTCTCCGGGTCGCCGCGGTACCGTTCGGGATGCAGGAGGTCGAGGTACCCCACGTTCAGGGTGGTCGGCACCGAGACCCGCGCGCCGCCGGCGACGAGGCGGTCGGCGAACTCCAGGCCGGCGAGCCCGTGGTACAGGCACCCGTCGACGTGCGCTGAGGTGACGTCGATCAGGCGTTCGGCGCCTACGACGCCGGCCATCTCGACGACGATGCGCATCGCGAGGGCGGCCGCATCACCGTGCGCGCCGTGCAGGAAGGCCCGGTCGCTCTCGGCGAGCTCGACCGGCACCGGCGACCTACGCCCGCTTCGCGGCCCGTTCGAAGATCGGGAGCGCCCGCTCCACCATCTCGTCGTTGCCCGTCACCGAGATCCGGAAGCGGCCCGGCATCTCGACGACGGCGCCGGGGAGCACGAACACCTTGTCCTCGGCCAGCCGTTCGACGAACGCTTCATCGTCGGGGTCCGGGCTGGTCGGCAGCAGGTAGAACGTCCCCTCGGGGGAATGCAGGTCGTAGCCGTACGAGCGGAGCGCCTCGACCATCCGGTCGCGCCGACGCTGCAGGGCCTTGACGTCCACGCTCATCCCTTCGAGGTCGCCCATCGCACGCTGTAGAACGTTGCTCGACGCGGCGTGACCTCCGTACGTGAGCTGTCCGAGCATCAGCGCGTCGCGCATCGCCGGCCGGTCGGGCATCGTCGGCGGGAGCGCGATGTAGCCGCATCGTTGGCCGGGCGTGAGGAGTTGCTTCGCGTACGTGTAGACCAGGAACGCGTTCGCGTAGAACTCCGTCGGGCTGGGGAACGGGCGGTCGTCGAACACGATCCGCGAGTACGCCTCGTCCGAGATCAGGTAGATCGGCCGCCCGGTGCGCTCGGAGGCGGCCGTGAGCACGTCGGCGAGCGCCTGGAGCGTCTCGGGCGGGTAGATCTTGCCGCTCGGGTTGTTGGGCGAGTTCACGATGATCGCCGAGGTGTGTTCGGTGATCGCGGCCTCGATCGCGGGCACGTCCAGGTCCCACGTCCCGTAGTCGACGGCGACCCGTACCGGGGTCGCCTCGCCGCCCAGGATGATGGCTTCGTAGAAGAACCAGGGCGGGGTGAGGAAGATCACCTCGTCGCCGGGATCGGTCACCGTCCGGATACAAAGGTTCAGGCCGGCGAACGCGCCGTCGGTCACCAGGATGTCGTCGGCCTCGAACGGGACCCCGCGCCGCTCGCGGAGGCCCGCGGCCGCGGCCTCCTGCGCGTAGGGCTCGTTGAACTTGTACGCGTACCAGTCCTTGTCCTGCGGCACGGTCCACCGCTGGAGGGACTCGACGTATTCGGGTAGCACCATCTCCTGCGGGTTGCCCGCGACGAAGTCGCAGTTCTCCGGGTCGGAGAGGTCGCGGTGAGCGTACCGGCTGTCGTAGAAGAACCGTCGCAGCCCCTCCTCGACGTCCATCATCCGCTGCAGGCTCTGCGAGAGTCGGTGCGGCATCGTGATCCTCCGTGTGGGTCGACGGGCCTGATGCTGTGTGGGGCGAACCCTATCACCGGCCGTGTGAGCTACCAGGTGACGGCCGGCATCCCGTCGGGATCGGCCTCCGTGTAACGCGTCGCTCCGAAGCGCGACAGGTCCGTCCCCGCGAGCTCCGCGATGTAGGTGGCCGGGAGCACGGCGGCGAACGACCGGTCCTGCAGCCGGTCCCGCCGGATCGCCGCCGGGCGGATGTACGGACCGACGTTGTCGCCGTAGCGGTAGTCGGCGAGGAACGCCGCCACGTCCCCGGTGGACAGCCCCGAGTCGGTGAGCGCCTTGGGGTCTAGGTACACCTCGGACGGCGCGACCATCTGGACCAGGCCGAACACGCTCGTGCCGAACTCGGCGTTCAGGTCCTGCTCGAGCTGGATCGGGTCGATGCGGACGCCGCCGCTCGCGTCGATCTCGGGGCACTGACCGTGGTCGGCCGTCACGATCAGGACGCTCCGGCCGTCCCCGAACCGCTCCGACAGCAGGTCGGCGATCGCGCCGATCTCGTCGTCGACGGCGCCGAGCACCACAGCCTGTCGCTCGTCGTCCATGTTGTAGACGTGGCCGGCGTAGTCGGGTGCCTTGAAGTTCAGGTACAGCAGGTCGGGGACCTCGTCCTGCCCGATCGGCTCGGAGTCGAAGGTCGCCCGGATCAGCTCGCCCTGGTAGCGCACCACGGGCGGGAAGCAGCACATCGCCTTCTTGCCGGTCGGGTCGTAGGGCGATGGCGCGGGCGGGTCGTAGCCCGCGGTCAGCTCGTCCAGGCGCTCGAGCCCGGGGGCGCTGCTCGGGAGCCTGTACAGGTCGGGGTGGTGGGGCTTCCATCCGCCGCCGCCGTTCTCGTCCCAGAAGACGCCGACGGGCGGCCGGCCCATCGGCCGCCCGCCCCGCCCGAGCATCCCGACGTGCCACACCTGGTACCCGATCTCGCCGACCCAGGCCCGGTCCTGCGTCCAGCCGGTCCAGCGGTCGGCCAGGGTGGGCTCGAGCAGGAACGAGGGGTCGATGTGGCCGGCCTCGCCCCAGGCCTTCACCGGGCCGCCACCGCGCCGGACGTTGTGGCCCGTGATGCCGTGCGTGCGCGGGAAGGCGCCGGTGCCGATCGTCGCGTGCGTCGAGGCGGTCACCGAGGGGAACGAGCCCGAGATCGCGTTGCGGTAGGTGGCGCCCTCGCGCATCAGGCGCTTCAGGTTGGGCCAGGCGTCGGGCCAGCGCCGCAGGACGTTCCAGCCGCCGCCGTCGATCACGAGCGTCACGATCACCCTCGGCTGCACGGGCGGCGTCACCGACGGGGTCCCGGGGAGCGCGACCCCGTCGGCCGCCCGGAACTCGTCGAACCCTATCAGCCGGGCCGTCGTGGGGGCGAGGTCGGCGAGCGTGACGCGTTCGGTGTGGTCCTGCGGCTCGATCCGACCGGGGGACCACACGACGATCGGCACGCGCTCGCCGTACATCCACGTCACGGCGTGGCTCGATCGAGGGTCGTTCGGTGCGAGCGAGAGGGACTCCTGCGCGTAGTTGGAGCTCGAATACGGGGTCACGAGCAGCTGGAGGTCGCCGAGCCGCTCGGCGTTGTAGGCGCGGGTCACGAGCTCGAGGTACTCGGAGCCCAGGTCCGAGGCCATCGCCTCCAGGGTGGGGCGGGGGTCGGGCCGGGTCAGGCGCCGGACGAGCGCGCCCGCTGCGGTTCCCGCCGCCACGGCCGCGAGGCCGAGGCCGCCCATCATCGCCAGGAAGCGGCGCCGATCGGGATCCTCGGGCGTGCTCCCCCGGATCGCGAACAGCGCAGTCCCCAGGACCAGGAGGCCCGCGACGGCACCCACGATCAGGCTGCCGGTTGCCACGAGCGCCAAGGCGACCACGCCTCCCATGAGCGCGAGCAGCACGAGGACGCCTCTGGAACGCATCGGTGATCGAATCATCCCAGACGGGGTTCGACCTGGTGTCGAACGGGGTTCTCTACCCGCGCTTGCGTTCGAGGTCCAGGAACGGGAGGCCGACGACCGTCGCCCCCACCTTGCCGCGCTCGCCCTCGACGCTCCACTCGACCGAGACGCGCGTCCCGGGTTCGACCAGCCGGGGCGGGAGCGAGCCGAAGGCCACCATCTTCTTGATCGTCGGCCCCCACGTGATGCTCGTGGCGCGACCGACCTGGCGTCCATCCTTGTAGACGGGGACCGGGTCGCGATGCACGATCGCCGAGACCATCGGCGGGAGGTCGTGCCGGGCGAACAGCCCCTCGATCCCGGACCAGTCCAGGTCCAGCCCGGCCAGCCGTCGTCTGGGCCCGCCCCGACCGCGTTCGAGCTCGAGCGCGTGCTTGCCGACGAAGGCCGGCTTCGCGAGGTCGACGAACGCGCCCAACCCGATCTCGAACGGCGAGTAGTGCTGCTCCGGGCTGATGGCGTGGCGCGCGCTCGTGTATTCGGCCTCGATCAGGATCAGGCCGGCCTCGACGCGCGCCACGTCGAGCGCCCGGATGCCGGCGGGACGGATCCCGTGAGGCTCGCCGGCCTCCCAGAGCGCGTCCCACGTCTCGGTGGCCGACCCCGAGTCGACCCAGATCTCGAACCCGAGATCGCCCGTGTAGCCGGTGCGCGAGACGTGGACGGGGACCCCGGCGATCTCGGCTCGCCGGTGGCCGAAGTACCGCAGATCCGACCAGTCCTGCCGGGTGGCGCCCTCCAGCACGTCACGCGAGCGCGGTCCCTGCAGCGCGACGGCCGCCACCTGCTCCGAGACGTCGTCGATCCGTACATCGAGCCCGGCGGCGTTCATCGAGAACCACCGGTAGCAGGGATCGGCCGCCGTCCAGAAGAACGCGTCCTCGTCCCGGCGCGCGACGGTGCCGTCGTCCACCACCTTGCCGTCCTCGTTGCACCACGGCGTGTAGAACACGCGCCCAACGGCCAGCTTGGAGACGTCCCGTGTGATGACGCGATCGACCAGCCGCGCCGCGTCTGGGCCCGAGATCTCGTACTTGTAGAGCGGCGTGACGTCGATCAGAGCCGCCTGTTCGCGGATCGCGTTGTACTCGATGTCGTGGTAGTCGGCGTAAACGGCAGCGGCGAAGTAGCCGGACCACTCGCCCCAGGCCATCGTGGAGTTCAGGGCGGATGTCCGCGGGTGGAACGCCGTGCCGACGCTCACGCGTGATCTCCTCGGGTCCTCTCGACCTCTCCGTTCGCGCCCAGCGTAACGGCACCGCCGGGGGCGAGGCTGACCTGCGGTTCAGCGCCTTGTTGGTCCACCCCCGACCCCCCACCTACGATGACGCCGTGGCGAGCCGGTACGACGCCGTCATCATCGGAGGTGGGCACAACGGCCTCACGGCTGCCGCGTACCTCGCGCGGGCCGGCCGCCGGGTGCTCGTGCTCGAGCGCCGCCACCTGGTCGGCGGCGCCGCCGTCACCGAGGAGGTCTACCCGGGGTTCCGCTTCAGCGAGTTCTCCTACGTCGTGTCGCTGCTCCGGCCCGAGATCATCCGCGAGCTCGAGCTGCCCAAACACGGCCTGGAGATCCTGCCGCTCGACGGCACGATCACCCCGCTCGACGAGGACTCCCTGTGGCGCGTGAACGACCACGGCAAGACGATCCGAGAGCTCCGCCGGTGGTCCAAGAGCGACGCCGAGGCCTACGAGGAGTACGGGCTGCTGATGGCGGACATGGCGCGTTTCATCAAGCCGATCCTGTCCGTCGTCCCGCCCGACCCCGGCGCGTTCAACCCCTTCGACTGGATGCCGGTGGTCGGTCTCGCCAAGACGTTCCGTGACCTGCCCGAACGCCTCCAGTCCACGTTCGTGCAGCTCATGACGATGAGCGCGACGGAGTTCCTGCAGCAGTGGTTCGAGACCGACCCGCTCATCGCGACGATGTCGGCGTCGGGGATCATCGGCACGTTCCAGGGCGTGCGCTCTCCCGGCACCGCGTACGTGCTGCTGCACCATTACATGGGCGAGATCGACGGCGCGTTCCGCGCGTGGGGCATCCCCCGCGGGGGGACCGGCGGGGTCTCGAACTCGATCGCGTCCGCGGCCCGCGCGCTCGGCGCCGAGATCCGCACGGAGTCCCCGGTCGCGCGGATCGACGTCCGGAACGGCCGAGCGACCGGTGTGGTCCTCGAGTCCGGGGAGGAGATCGCCGCCGGAACGGTCCTGTCCAGCGTGGACTCGCACCTGACGTTCCTGCGGCTCGTCGAGCCATCGCACCTCGAGCCCTCGTTCCTGGAGGAGGTCAAGCGCTACAAGTTCCGAGGTTCGAGCGGAAAGGTGAACCTCGCGCTCGACGCGCTCCCCGAGCTCGCGTGCCGGCCGGGCAAGGGGGAGTGGCTGCGCGGCGCGATCAGCTTCTCGCCGAGCGTCGACTACATGGAGCACGCGTACGACGACGCGAAGTACGGGCGGTTCTCGCAGCGTCCGTACATCGACTGCATCATCCCGACGCTCGTGGACCCATCGATGGCGCCGCCAGGTAAGCACGTGATGTCGTGCTTCGTGCAGTACGCGCCCTACCACCTCTCCGAGGCTCGGACGTGGGACGACGCGGAGCGCGATGCGTTCGGCGAGACCGTGCTCGACACGCTGGAGGAGCGCTTCCCGAACCTGCGGAGCCTGATCCTGCACCGGCAGGTGCTCACGCCGCTCGACATCGAGCGGATGACCGGTCTGACCGAGGGCAACATCTTCCAGGGCGAGCTCTCGCTCGAGCAGCTCTTCTTCAACCGACCGGTCCCGGGCTGGGCCCGCTACCGGACGCCGATCAAGGACCTGTGGATGTGCGGCTCGGCCACGCATCCGGGGGGCGGGATCATGGGCGCCCCTGGTCGGATCGCCGCCCTCGAGCTCCTCGGCGCACGTTCCGGGTCGAAGGGCAAGGTGGCCTGATGGCTCGCTACGACGCCGTGATCGTGGGGGCGGGTCACAACGGCCTGGTGACCGCCGCGTACCTCGCCAAGGCGGGCCGCTCGGTCCTGGTCCTCGAACGGCGAGAGCGGATCGGAGGGATCTTGGACACGATCCAGATCGCGCCGGGCGTCGCGGCCCCCGGCATCGTCCACACCGTGGGCCGGCTCCGGAGGTCGGTGGTCCACGACCTCGGCCTGGTGAAGCACGGGCTCGTGACGATCGAGCCCGAGGTGCGCGTCTTCGCGCCGCAGCCGGAGGGCCCGCCGCTCACGCTGTGGGCCGATGCGGGCCGAACGGCGTCGGAGCTCCGCGATCGCTCGGCCGCCGACGCCGAGGCGTACCCGTCCTTCGACAAGAAGGTGCGTTCGCTCGCCTCGTTCCTGTCGTACCTGCACGCGATCACGCCGCCCGACGTGAAGGAGCCGTCGCTCGCCGACGCCCTGAACGGCGTGAAGCTCGGGAACGCGTTCCGGCGCCTCGGGCGCAAGCCCGGTCGCGAGGCCACGCGCGCGATCCCGATGGCCATCGCCGACTACGTGGCGGAAACGTTCGAGAGCGATGCGGTCCGAGGGGCGATCGCCTCCCGAGCCGTCCAATACACGGCGATGGGACCGTGGTCGGCCGGTTCGGCGGCGGTGCTGCTGGCCGACTCGGCCGGCAACGACGGGGGAGCGGCGGGCCAGTCCACGATGGCCCGCGGGGGGCCCGGTGAGCTGGCGGAGGCGCTCGCGAGCGCGGCCCGCGGGTTCGGCGCCGAGATCCGGACGGGCACCGAGGTCGTGCAGGTCTCGATCGAGGACCACCGCGCGACGGGCGTGGTTTTGGCCGACGGCTCCGAGGTGCGTTCGCGGGTCGTCGTCACCGCCGCCGACCCCAAACGGACCCTCACCACCCTCGTCGACCCGGTCGAGATCGGCCCGCACCTGCGCTGGCGCGCCGAGAACATCCGCACCCCCGGCACCGTCTCGAAGGTGAACCTCGCGCTCTCGGGATCGCCGGTCTTCGACGGGGCCGAGCCGGAACGCCTCGCGGGCCGGATCGTGATCGCGCCCTCCGTGGACCACCTCGAGCAGGCGTTCGACGCCTCGAAGTACGGGCGGATCGGTGATGAGCCGTACCTCGAGGCGACGATCCCCACGATCTCGGACCCCACGCTCGCGCCGGAGGGGACGCACGTGATGAGCGTGGTCGCCCAGTGGACGCCGTACGTGTTGCGCGAGGCGGACTGGTCGGCCGAGCGGGACCGTCTGGGTGACCTCGTCGTCAAGACGATGGAGCGGTACGCGCCTGGCCTCTCGGACCTGGTCACGGCCCGGCAGGTGATCACGCCCGTCGACCTCGAGGCCGACTACGGGCTGTCCGGCGGGCACGTCTACCATGCCGAGCCGGGGCTCGATCAGTTCTTCGTCTGGCGGCCCCTGCTCGGTCACGGCCGCTATCGCCTCGGGCCTCCTGGGTTGTACCTGTGCGGCTCGGGCGCGCATCCGGGCGGGGGCGTGACGGGCGCGCCGGGGGCCAACGCCGCCCGCGAGATCCTCGGCGATCTCAAGAAGCGGACCTCGCGGTAGTTCGGCCTCCTCGGAAGCGGTAGACCGCTGAATCGCAGACCCGCTCGTACCCGATCCGGGTGTAGATCCGGTTCGACGTTGGGTTCGTGAGGTCGGTGAACAGGAAGCAGGCACGATGACCGCTCTGCAGGAGCCAACGGCTCTGGTCGGCCACCAGGGTCGTCGCGTACCCGCGGCCCCGGTGTTCCGGCGGCGTGTACACCGGCCCGACCCGGATGCCCGTGGGCGTCGGACCGCCGTAGCCCGACAGCGATACCGGTTCGCCCCGGTCCTCCCACAGCCAGAAGCCGGCATCGTCGCCCTCGAGTCGCGTCCGAACCGTCCGTTCGATGCGCGTGAGTTCGGTCTCGGGATCGGGGACGGCCTCCTCCAGGAACGCCCGCAGCCAGGCCGCGAGGAGTCCGCCGTCGCCTGCCCCGGCCGCCCGTGACGATCCGGATGCCCTCGGCACCTCCGCCACCGAGGTGAGCCCGTAGACCCCCTGCGACAGGACGGGTTCGGGTTCCCGCCTCGTCGCGGCCGCCATCGTCTCGGCCGCCCGTCGGACGTGCGGGACGTTCCCGACCACGCCGGGAGACGCGGGATCGTCGGCCACCACGGCGTCGAGCAGGACCTCGAGGGCCGCCTCGGTGTCCGGATCGGCGAGGACGAGGTCGTACGGTTCGGTCCGGAGCGCCGCGGCGACCGGCTCCCTGTCGTCCCGGACCACCCAGAAGCGGACCACGTCGAAGGTGTCACGGTGTTCGACGAGGGTCCCCGCGATGCCGAGCGGCAGCTGGTTGCGCGCCTCGTCCCTGCCGAGCAGCGGCCCGGCGAGCCGCAGGAACGCAGGCGCGTCGTCGGGCCGCAGTACCTCCATCGCCCGATGCTAGCGGGCGGTCAGTCCGACCACAGGCCGGCGAGGAGCGCGTCGACGCCGCCCGTGGTCCCGTTCGCCTCCGGCTCGCCCGACGGGTCGTCGCCTCCGGCGTCGGCGTACGTCGTCTCGAGCGAGAAGCGGCTCCGGACCTCCTCGGGCAGGAACCGCGTCAGCTGCGCGTACCAGTGCCGATCCTCGTACCCGCGATTGGACCGGTGGTAGCGGAGCGGGAACGTCACGTGGAGCTCGTCCCGCGCGCGGGTGAGGGCGACGTACAGGAGCCGGCGCTCCTCCTCGAGCTGCTCGGGGTCGCCGGTCGCCATGTCGGAGGGGATCATGCCGTCCGCGGCGTGGATCACGTGCACCACGTCCCACTCGCCGCCCTTGGCCGAGTGGATCGTCGACAGGACCACGTAGTCCTCGTCCCGGTGCGGCGGTCCCGCCAGATCGGACGTCGACACCGGTGGGTCGAGCGTGAGGTCGGTGACGAACCGTGCCGTGTTGTCGAACCCTGACGCCAGCTGCTCGAGCTGTTCGAGATCCCGCAGTCTCGGTTCGGGTTGGTCGTAGCGGCGTCGGAGCAACGGCTCGAGGAACCGCCGGACGCGTTCGACCTGCGCGGCGGGCGGGGCGCCCTGGACGTCGAGGTCGCGGAAGGCTTCCCGGAGCCCTTCGAGCTCCGCACGAGCCGGGGCCGGCACCGCGATCGCCTGCCCGAGGAACCGCGTCATCGGGTCGCCGGGAGCGGACACACCGATCGCCGCCATGACCCGGCGAGCACCGGCCGGTCCCACGTGATCGAGCAGCTGGAGGACGCGGAACCACGACACCTCGTCGCGCGGGTTGTCCGCGATCCGGAGCACCGCGAGGGCGTCCTTCACGTGCGCCGACTCGAGGAACTTCAATCCGCCGTACTTCACGAACGGGATGTTGCGGCGGGTGAGCTCGACCTCGAGGAGGTCGCTGTGGTGGCCGGCGCGGAACAGCACGGCCTGCTCGCGAAGGAGGGTGCCGCGCTCGCGGTGACCGAGGATCGACCTGCAGACGGCGTCGGCCTGGTCGCGTTCGTCGATGCACGTGAGCAGGGACGGGAGCGGTCCGCCCACCCGCTCGGTCCACAGGGTCTTCTCGTGGCGCTGCGGGCTGAGCGCGATCACGGCGTTCGTGGCCTCCAGGATCGGGCGCGCCGAACGGTAGTTGCGCTCGAGCTTGATGACCGTCGTCCCCGGGAACCGCGTGGGGAACTCGAGGATGTTCGCGACCGTCGCGCTCCGGAACGCGTAGATCGCCTGCGCGTCGTCGCCGACCACCATGAGCCCATCGCCGTTCGGCCGCAGCGAAGCCAGGATGTCGGCCTGGAGCGGGTTGGTGTCCTGGTACTCGTCGACCAGGATGTGGTCGAACCGCTCCGAGATCGCGGGGCCTGCGGCGGGGTGACGGCACAGCGCGTCCCAGAACAGCAGCAGGTCGTCGTAGTCGAGCGCTTGCTGCGCGCGCTTGCGCTCGGTGTAGCGCTCGAAGATGGTGCGGACGGCCTCGCCCTCCTCGGCGCACCACGGGTACTCGCGCTCGAGCACCTCGGCGAGCTTGATGCGCGCGTTCACGGTGCGCGAGTAGACGTCCGCGAGGGTCTCCTTGCGCGGGAAGCGACGCGCGCCCTCGCCGAGCCCGAGCTCGCCGCGGATCAGGTCCATCAGGTCCGCCGTGTCGGCCCGGTCGAGCACCGTGAAGCCGGGGGACAGGCCGAGCGCCCCGCCGTGCATCCGCAACAGGCGGTTCGCCGTCGCGTGGAACGTCCCGCCCCACACGCGTCCGAGCGCATGGTCTCCGGTCAGGCCTTCCGCGCGCGACAGCATCTCCCGCGCGGCCCGGCGCGTGAAGGTGAGCAGCAGGATCCGCTCGGGCGGGACGCCGTGGTCGACCAGGTCCGCCACCCTGCAGGCGAGCGTCCACGTCTTGCCCGAGCCGGCGCCCGCCACGACCAGCAGCGGACCGCCCCGGTGCTCGACGGCGGCCCGTTGCTCGGGGTTCAGGTGTGCGTCGGGGTCGAACATGCGTTCGAGCAGGATAGGCTCGCGCTCGGACGTGAGCAAGGACCTCGGCGAGAGCCCGCCTGTCTCGTGGGTCGATGTTCGGATGGCGTCGGAGCGTTTCCCGCCATCGTCGGTACCATCCCCGCATGTGCCGAAGCATCAAGCGGCTCCGCGAGGGCGACGTTCCGGCGACCGAGGCCGAGATCCGGGAGGCGGCCCTGCAGTTCGTCCGCAAGGTGAGCGGGTACCGGGCGCCCTCCAAGCGGAACGAGGAGGCCTTCAACGGCGCCGTCGACGAGGTGGCCGAGACCTCCCGGCGGCTCCTCGAGGCCGTTACCCGGCCGGCGTAGCGGCGCCCTCGCCCGTGTTCCGTACCATGGGCGCCGTGCCGTACCCCCTCGAACCCGGTCCCGAGCAGATGCGCGCGATGGGCGAGGCCGCGCTCGGGTACCTGGTCGAGTTCGTGCAGTCCCAGGACGAGGCGGCGGCGATGGACGTCGAGGGCGCGATCGAGGCCGCCCGCCGGGTCCGCGGGGCGCCACCGGACGGTCCCGGGAGCTTCGACCAGTTGATGGACACCGTGGATCTGATCGCCGCGAACTCGTACAACACCACGGGTCCGGGGTTCCTCCCGTTCATCCCGGGTGGGGGCTTGTTCGCCTCGGTCCTGGGGGACTTCCTGGCGACCGGCATCAACCGGTTCGTGAACATGTGGGGGCAGGCGCCGGTCGGCACCCAGATCGAGGACAACGTCGTGCGGTGGCTGTGCGACCTGTTCGGATACGGGCCGGAGTCCCGGGGGATCCTGACCTCCGGCGGCTCGATGGCGAACCTATCCGCGCTGGTCACGGCGCGCAAGGCGAGGCTGCCCGAGGACTTCCTCGACGGGACCCTGTACGTGTCCGAGCAGGTCCACGGCTCGAACGCGAAGGCGGCCTCGATCGCGGGCTTCCCGAACGCGAACGTCCGCTCGGTCCCGTGCACCGCGGAGCTTCGGATGGATCTGGTGGCGCTCCGCGACATGATCCGGTCCGATCGGGCGGCCGGGCGAACCCCGTTCCTCGTCATCGCGTCGGCCGGGACGACGAACACGGGGGCGATCGATCCGATCGACGGGATCGCCGACGTCGCGGCCGAGGAGGACCTGTGGCTTCACGTCGATGCGGCCTACGGCGGCTTCTTCCAGCTCACCGAGCGCGGCCTGCGAGCGTTCGCCGGGGTGGAACGGGCGGACTCGATCACGCTGGACCCGCACAAGGGGATGTTCCTGCCGTACGGGACCGGCTCCCTCGTCGTGCGGGACGGCGCGCGGCTGCGCGAGGCGCATGTGGTGGGCGCCGCGTACCTGCAGGACTTCCCGCCCGAGGACGAGCTGCCGAACTTCACCGAGTACTCGGCCGAGCTGTCGCGGGACTTCCGGGGTCTGCGCGTCTGGTTCCCGCTCGTGCTGCACGGCGTGGACGCGTTCCGCGAGGCGCTCGACGAAAAGCTCGACCTGGCGCGCTGGCTGCACGAGGAGCTCTCGACCATCCCCGAGCTTGAGCTGCCCTGGGAACCCGAGCTGACGGTCGTGCCGTTCCGGCTCCGGGACGGATCCGGCGACGCCGATCGACGGCTCCTTGAGCTGATCAACGCGTCCAAGCGGGTGGTGCTCTCGAGCACGATCGTGCAGGACCGGTTCACGATCCGCGCGTGCATCCTGTCGCACCGGACGCACCGCGACCGCGTCGAGGAGTGCGCGCAGATCGTCCGCCGGGCGGTGGCCGACGTGATCGGGCGGTGACGGGCCGACCCGTCGACCCCATCCGCACCGCGCGGCTGATGCTGCGCTCGATGGCGCAGGAGGACCTCGACGGGTACGCGCGGTTGTTCGCCGACCCCGAGGTCGTGCGGTTCATCGCCGACGGCACGACGGCTGACGCGACGGAGACGGCCGAGTGGCTCACGCGGTCGCTCCATCGCAACGAGTACGAAGGGTTCGATCGGAGATCGGTCGTCCTCGCCGACGACGGCTCGTTGATCGGCTGGTGCGGGATCGCGGTCTGGGGCATCGAAGGCGCGATCGAGCGGGAGCTCGGCTACGTCCTCGCGCGGGACCGATGGGGTCGCGGGTACGCGACCGAGGCAGCGGCCGCGATGCGCGATCACGCGCGTTCGGCGCTCGGCCTGACGCGGCTGATCGCGCTCATCCACCGGGACAACGGGGCCTCCAAGCGGGTGGCGCGCAAGCTCGGCATGGAGTACGAGCGAGACGCGGAGTTCCACGGGCGCCTCGTCGAGCTGTTCGCGCTGGAGCCCTGAGCCCCCCTCTTCCTCGGCACGAACCTATGCACTGTTCCCGCGATATGTGCAGAGGTCCATGCGTCTTCGATACAACGTGTGCATCGGTTCCGAGGGGGACCGGGGAAGGAAGGACGCGAGATGAGGAAGATCGATGGTCTGGCACTGCTCCTGGTGATCGTGGGGGCGTTGAACTGGGGCCTGGTCGCGCTCTTCGGGTTCGACCTGGTTGCGGCGATCGCCGGCCTGGACTTCGGTGAGACGAACGCCTTCACCCGCGTGGTCTACGGCCTCGTGGGGCTGTCCGGCGTCTACGTGGCCGCGCAGGTCGGGGCGATGCGTCGTCGCTGGAGCTTCAGTCTGGCGACCGGCTGATCCACCCGCCCCGTCTTCGGAGCCGCCGGTCCCGAGCCGGCGGCTCCGAACGCCCCGGCTAGCATGACCCCGTGCCCGAGCTCCCCGAGGTCCAGGCGCTCGCCGAGCGGCTCACCGATGCGGTAGGTGGCTCAGCGCTCACGGCCGCGAGCCCGCTGCAATTCTCCTCGCTCAAGACCGTGCTCCCGCGAGCGTCGGAGCTCCTGGGTCGAACGCTCGAGGACGTCGGCCGGCGAGGCAAGTACCTCGTCTTCGCGTACGGCGGTCCCCGGATCCTGGTCCACCTGTCGCAGGGGGGCCGCATCGACGTCGAGGACCCGCCCAAGGCGACGAAGCCGCGGGGCGCCGTGGTTCGCTTCTCGTTCGACGGACGCTCGTCGGTGTTGGTGAAGGAGTTCGGCCGCGAGCGCAAGGCCGGGTGGTGGGTCCTGGCCGAAGGGGACGAGGGCCCGCTCGCCAAGCTCGGGCCCGAGCCGGATTCGGCCGAGTTCGAACGCCTGGTCCTCGACGGGGACGACGCGCGCCGGGTCCACACGATCCTCCGCGACCAGCGCACGGTCGCCGGGATCGGCCGTGGGTACTCGGACGACATCCTGCACCGCGCGAAGGTCTCTCCGTACGCCTCCCTCGCCGCGCTCTCGCAGTCGCAGCGCCGAGCGGTGTTCGACGCCGTCGGTGCCGTCCTGCGCGAGGCGCTCGAGGCCGAGCGGCGCCGCTCGGGCGGGCTGCCGACGAAGATCGGAGACCACTTCACCGTCCACGGCCGATACGGGCAACCCTGTCCAGTCTGCGGCGACGACCTCCGCCGCGTCTCGTACGAGTCGCATGAGGTGACCTACTGCCCGACCTGCCAAACCGGCGGCAAGGTCCTCGCCGACCGCCGTCTCTCGCGCTTGATCAAGTGATACGGTCGCGTATCTAATGGACTTAGGTTCTTAGAACCCTTAGATAATTGAAATTCACCTAATGGGTATCGGATACTTATCACGTGTCGAACCCGGCCATGGGTCTGGCGAATGCGGCGTTCGATTCGGGGAGCGCCCTGAGAGCGTGGCTGGAGGCCGAGGGCAGTCTCGAGGCACTCGAGAGCGCCGAGGTCTCGCTCCGACTGGCCGAGTTCGTCGCCCTCCGGGACTCGGTCCGTGAGCTCCTGGAGGCGTCGATCGGCGGCGGTCCCTTCCCCGCCGCCGCCGTCGAGCACATCAACGAGGCCAGCGCTCGGGTTCCGCGCGTGCTCCGCCTCGAGGCCGATGGTCCGTGCGAGGCGCCGTTCGCCGCGGGTCCGACCCCGTTGATCCTCGCGCGGGTCGCCTGGTCGGCGATCGAGCTCGTAGGCGGCGCCGACCGCGCCCGCCTGCGCCGGTGCGGTTCGTGCGGGCGATACTTCGTCTCGACGCGTCCCGACCGGCTCTGGTGCTCCTACGCTTGCGGGAATCGGGCGAGGGTTGCTCGACACCACGCTCGTCGACGGGCGCCCGCGTAACCTTCCGTCGTGACCTGTCCGGCGTGCGGCGAACCGAACCCCGGGCGAGCGAGGTTCTGCGTCGCGTGCGGCTCGATCCTCGCCGACGGGGGGGCGTCGTCCGGGGAGGAGCGCAAGCTCGTCTCGATCGTCTCGGAGCTCGCATCCGCCCTCGAAGGCGTCCCGGCCCCGTGATCGCGATCCTCGGCGGCCTCGCCGCGGCAGCGATGTGGGCGGCCTCCGCCCTGTGCATCAGCCGGTCCACGCGCATGCTCCCCCCCGTCGCGATCCTCGGCAGCGTGCTGCTGATCGGCGCCGTGGTCTCGGCGCCGTTCGCGCTCGCCCAAGGGGTGCCGGCCGGGCTCGGGCGCGAGCAGGTCGGGCTGATCGTCCTGACCGCGATCGGCAACACGACCGGGCTCCTCCTCGTGTACAGCTCGCTGCGGTTCGGCAAGGTCGGGGTGGTCGCCCCGATCACGTCGGCGCAGGGTGCCGCGGCGGCGGTCATCGCGGTGCTCGCCGGCGAGCAGATCGCGACCGGAGCCGGCGTGGCGCTCGGCGTGATCGTGCTCGGCGTCGTGCTGTCGAGCATGTCGCGGACGACCGAGTTCGGCTCCGACCGGCGCGAGGGATTGGCGGTCGCGCTCGCGATCGGCGCGGCCCTGTTCTTCGGCCTCGGCCTGTTCGCGATGGGCCGGCTGTCGGAGGACGTCCCGATCGCGTGGATCATCTTCCCGTCGCGGACGATCGCCGTGCTGGTGGTCACGATCCCGCTCGCGATCGCCGGACGGTTGCGGATGACGCGCGAGGCCGCGCCGCTCGTCGTCGCGTCTGGCCTGCTCGAGGTCGCGGGGCTGGTCGCCTTCACGCTCGGCGCGCGTCACGGGATCGCGGTCGCGGCGGTCCTCGGCTCGCAGTTCGCCGCGATCGCGGCGGTGGCCGCGTTCGTGCTGTTCCGGGAACGGCTGGCCCGCGTGCAGATCGTCGGGGTGGTGGTCATCGCGACGGGGGTGGCGGTCCTGACCGCGCTGCAGGCGTAGGGCTTTGCCGGCCGGTGCTAGCCTCGCGCTACCGTGCCGGACCCCTTCGCGGACCTTCCCGAACCCGAACTCGTCGACATCCGCGACGAGGCCGTCGCCCGCCCCGCGCTCGAGCGGCTCGGCAGGGCGGTCTGGGAGGAGGCCCTCCGCTACGTCTACGAGGACGCGATGCAGCGGCCGCTCCGAGCGGTGCCGTACCCGGAGATGCGCCGCACCTTCTTCGGGGCGTCGGGTGAACCGGCGCCCCCTCCGGACACCGCCTCCAAGGCCGAGGACGTCCTGGGCGAGTTCCGGGAGCGGGTCGCCCCGTACGTCTTCAACACCCAGCATCCCGGCTCGTACAGCTACTTCACGCCGCCGCCGCTCGCGATGTCGATCGCGGGCGAGGTCCTCGGGCAGTGGGTGAACCAAGGGGTCGATGTCTGGGTCGCCGGACCTGTAGGGGCGCTCGTAGAGGAGGAGGTCACGGCCTGGCTCCGCACGCTGATCGGGTTCGGCGCGGGCTCGTGGGCCGTCCTGACCTCGGGCGGCGTGATGGCGAACATCATGGCCCTCACGGTGGCGCGGGACATCCACCTCGCGCGGGTCCTCGGCCTGCGCGAGCCCCCGCGGGCGGGCCGGCTCGAGGGCGTCCGCGTGTACGCGAGCGACCAGGCGCACTTCTCGATCGCGCGGGCGCTCGACGTGCTCGGGTTCCCGCCCGAGACCCTGCGCATCGTCCAGTCGGATGAGCGGTTCCGGCTGCACGCGGCGCCGGTCGCCGATGCCGTGGGTGAGGACCGCGCCGCCGGTCTGGTGCCGTTCGCGATCGCGGCGGTCGCCGGCTCGACGAACACCGGCAGCGTCGACCTCACCGGCGAGCTCGCCGATCTCGCCGAGCGGGAGCGGCTGTGGCTGCACGTGGATGCCGCGTACGGGGGCGGAGCGGCGTTCTCGTCTCGGGTCGCGCCGCGCGTGCCCGACCTCGATCGCGCCGACAGCGTCACGATCGACCCGCACAAGTGGTTCTTCCAGGCGTACGACATCGGCGCCCTCGTCGTGAAGCGCCGCGAGGACCTGCAACAGACGTTCCACCGCACGCCCGAGTACTACCGCCACCCGAGCCCGGAGGACGCGCCGCTCAACTGGTTCGAGTACTCGATCGAGGGGACCCGCCGGTTCCGAGGGCTGAAGCTCTGGCTGTCGTGGAAGCACCTCGGGACGGCGGGGTTCGCGCGTCTGATCGAGCACAACGTCGACCTGGCCGCGTACCTCGCCGCGAGGTGCAGGGAGGCGCCGGACTTCGAGGTCGTTCCGGACGAGCCCGAGCTCTCGGTCGTGTGCTTCCGCCACCTGCCACAAGGGCTCGAGGGCGAGGCGCTCGACGCCTACCAGGACCGGCTCCAGCTCGCGCTCGAGTCGAGCGGCGAGGCGTGGGTCTCCACGACGAAGATCCGGGGTGCCACCTACCTTCGGGCGGGGATCGTCAACTACCTGTCGAGCGAGGGAGACGTCGACCGGATGCTCGAGGCGCTCCGGCGACTGTCCCCGCGAGCGGCGCCCGAGCGCCGACCGTAGACATCCGCCGGATGTCGACGGCGAAGAAGTGGCTCTACCGGTTCTTCCTCCTGGTGTTCGTCGTCCTGGTGACGATGGGGCTGTGGCTCCCGCCGATCATCTCCCACACGGTCGAGAAGGACTACCACTTCCCCGAGGTCGACATCGACGCGACCGTGCTGCCCCAGGGCGACCTGGTACTGGAGGAGACGAGAACGTTCGACTTCCAGAACGGGCCCTTCACCTACGCGTACTTCAACGTCGACGACCCGCTCGATCACGTCCGCGACTTCACGATCGCCGAGAAGCTCGACGACGGGACCGAGGTGCCCGTCACGCCCGACTATGCGTCGCACTCGATCGTCACCGAGGGCTTCCAGGCGCAGTGGAGCTACGACGCCGAGGACGAGACGCGGACGTGGGTGTTCCGCTACCGCGTCGCGTGCGCGGTGGACGTCTACACCGACACCGCCCACCTGTACTGGCAGTTCATCGGCACCGGATGGGACAAGCCCACCCAGCACGCGGTGATCACGGTGCACCTGCCCGGCCATTCCGCAGATGACTCGCCGAGGCCGCCGCGGTGCGATCCGGACACCGACGTCATCCATGACGTCGGGACGACGCCTCTCGAGCGCGGGGAGGTGCGCGCGTTCGGGCACGGGCCGCTGAACGGCGAGGTTACGTTCGTGGACCCGCAGACGATCCGGTACGAGGTGCGCGACGTCCCGCCGCTCTCGTACGTCGAAGGGTCGATCCTGTTCCCGGCCGACGCCGTCCCCACCGCCGTCGCCACACCGCAGCCCGGGCTCGACCGCATCCAGGGTCAGGAGCGCGTCTGGGCCAACGAGGCCAACGCCTTGCGCGAACGCCACGAGACCGAACGCGCCTGGGTCCTCTACCTGATGATCGGCGTCCCAGTGGCCCTCGCGCTCCTCGTGCTGCTCTCCCGATACCGCGACCGCGTGCCGGGCGTGCCGAAGATCCTCGAGCAGCCGCCCGAGGACGATCCCGTCCAGGGGTCGGTGCTGTGGTCGGCGTGGCAGGGGCACCTCTCGCCGCAGAACGCGTACCGGGCGCAGGTCCTCAAGCTCGCTCGCCTGGGGGCGGTCGAGATGAAGGCCGACGGTCGGGTGAGCGACCCGAAGGATCTGACCCTCGTCCGGAAGATGGACGCGCTCGATCTCCCGATCGAGATGGACCAGGACTTCATGTGGCTGTTGTTCGGCCGGGGGGAGGACGCGGTCGAGGAGGTCTCGGTGAACCACCCCAAGCCCCGGAAGGCCGAGTCGTCCGGGACCTACTCGGCGTGGTGGTCCGGCGTGAAGATGAGGTCCGGTGACATCACCCGGCGGATCCGCAAGGGCGACGCGCGGCTCGAGTCGACGGGGGCGGCGATCATCGCGATCGGCGCGGCTCTCTACGGGATCTGGACCGCGGTCTGGGGTCTCGGCGGCCCGATCGGATGGTGGCTCGTCCCGGTCTCGGCGATCTCGTTGATCCTCGCCCTCAAGGCGATCCACGCGAAGCTCGGGCTCGAGGACCGGACGCGGGTCAAGCGCCTCGAGGCGTTCCGCACCTACCTCAGGGACTTCTCCGACCTGCCGAACGCCCCCGCGCTCGCCGTCGTGATCTGGGAGCAGTACCTGGAGTGGGCGGTGGCGCTGGGGGTCGCGGAGGAGGTCGAGAAGCTGGTCCGAGCGCTCGTGCCCGTCGAGAGTCTGCGCGCACCGGTCCCCGGCGGGCCGACCGGCCTGGCCGGGATCACGGCGTTCCACAAGTTCCAGGCCGCAGCGCCGGCGCTCGTGTTGACCTCGATGGCGAGCGCGAGCAGCGGATCGTCGAGCGGCGGGTTCGGCTCGGTCAGCTCGTCGAGCGGCTTCTCCGGCGGAGGGTTCTCGGGCGGCGGCGGAGGCGGCGGCGGGGGGACCGGCGGCGGCGCCGGGTGACGCGGGTAGCGCGAAGGGCGGGTGGGTAAGCCCTCACCGTGCAGGAGACCACGCACGTCCTGGCCGACCGGTACGAGCTCGGGCCGGTCCTCGGTGAGGGCGGGATGGCGCGCGTCCACCGCGGCCTGGACCGGCAGCTCCGCCGCCCCGTGGCGGTGAAGGTTCTGGCGCCTCCGCTCGACCGCGACCGCTCGTTCGTCGAGAGGTTCCGGCGCGAGGCTCGAGCTGCGGCGGGCCTCAGCCACCCGAACGTCGTCGCCGTGTTCGACACCGGGTCGGACGGCGGCACCCACTTCATCGTCACCGAGCTCGTCGAGGGCGAGACCCTCGCTGAGCGCCTCAGCCGTACCGGCCCGCTGCCGCCGGCCGAGGTCGTGGCGGTGGCCGTCGACATCTGCCGCGCGCTCGCCGCCGCGCACGGACGCGGTCTCATCCACCGCGACATCAAGCCGGGGAACGTGATGCTGCTCCCGGACGGTCGGGTGAAGGTGGTCGACTTCGGGATCGCGCGCGCCGCGGGCTCGGACACGCTCACCGGGACGGGGGTCGTGCTCGGGAGCACGGCCTACCTGTCCCCCGAGCAGGCCGGCGGTAAACGGGTCGACGACCGTGCCGACCTGTACGCGCTCGGGTGCGTCCTGTACGAGATGCTGACCGGCCACGTCCCGTTCAGCGCCGACACGCCGATCGCCACCGCGTACCGCCACGTGAACGAGGCGCCGCCGAGACCCTCCACGATCGCGCCCGTCCAGCCCGAGCTCGAGGAGATCGTGCTGCGGTGCCTCGAGAAGGACCCGGCTGACCGGTTCGCTTCGGCGACCGAGCTCGCGGCTGCGCTTCTGGCCGTCCCGCTCACGAGGTCGGGCGACACCATGCGGCTCGAGACGGTGGATGCCGCCGAGACCCAGCCGGTCGCCGTCGCCGCGGTCGGTGCCGAGGCGACGAAGACGGAGCCGGTTCCGGCGGCGGCCGGTGGCGGTGGAGGCGGGCTCCGTTCCCGGCGGACCGCCGCGTCGCACGCCCGCCCTCGTCGAACGCCTCGGGCTCACCGCCCGTGGCTCGTCGCCGCGCTCGTCGTCGCGTTGCTCTTCGCCCTGACGGGGGTGCTGATCGCGGCCACGAGTGAACCCTTGCGTCCGAAGGCCGCGGCGCGCGCCGCCGCGCGGGAGACCGCGCAGAACGAGCTCCCGCCCGATACGCCCGTGACGTTCTCGAGCGCGTGGTCGAGCCTGGTCTCGGCGATCGCGTCCGCACAGGCGGGCGACGACATCTCCGACAAGGCCGCCGAGGAGCTCACGAAGAAGTCCAACGAGTTGCTCGACGCGTACCGCGCGGCCGACCACGAGAGGGTCGGGGAATCGCTCCAGCACCTCGAGGAGGAGCTCGCCAAGGCCGTCGAGGACGGGGAGATCGCACCCGCCGCCGCCGATGCGGTCGGCACGGCGATCTTCGACCTGGTGGTCGCCCTGCAGAACGAGGGCGCGCTCGGCCAGGTCGTCCCCACCGAGGCGCCCGGTCCGACGGGCGAGACGAGCGGACCCGACAAGAGGGACAAGCACGGGTCGCCGCCGTACGGGGAAGCGAACGGCCACGAAGGGGACTAGCTGGCCCTCGTCCTCGTCCGGCCCGGCAGTCTGCGGGTCGACGCTGTCCGTACCCACCTCGGCGACCTCGTGCTGCGCCATCACCCGGCGCGTGGCCGAGATCACGAACAGCGGGCCGAGCACGACGAGCTCAGCGTCTCGGACGCGAACCGTTACGAACTCAGCCGCTGGGCGAGCGAACGCAAGCTCGCCTAGGTCGTTCCCGACGACGCAGGTCGTAGGCTTCTCCCCCGTGCCGACGCCCCAACTCCCCGATGACGGACGAACGATGCGCGAGCGCATGCTTGCCGGCGAGCTGTACCTGGCCGACGACCCGGTGCTCGTCGAGGAGCAGGCGCGAGCCTCCAGACTCCTCGACCGCTTCAACCGGACCGCCGTCGACGAGGGCCCCGAGAGGCATCGCCTCCTGATGGAACTCCTCGACTACCTCGGCGAAGGCTCCGAGATCAAGCCGCCCCTGCGATGCGACTACGGCTCGGGGATCCGGATCGGCGCACGGACGTTCGTGAACTACGGGCTCGTCGCGCTCGACGTCGCATCGATCACGATCGGCGACGACGTGCAGATCGGTCCCAACGTGCAGCTCCTGACGCCGACGCACCCCGTCGACCCCGGCCCGAGGCGGGCGAAGTGGGAGGCCGCCGAACCGATCACCATCGGAGACAACGCATGGCTGGGCGGCGGGGTCATCGTCCTGCCGGGCGTCTCGATCGGCGAGAACGCCGTCGTCGGCGCGGGATCGATCGTGACGAAGGATCTGCCCGCGAACGTGGTCGCGGCCGGGAACCCGGCCCGTGTCGTTCGATCGCTCTGAAGCGGAGCCGTCGAAGACTTCCCAGCCAGATACGCTCCGGTCGTGACCGAGAGCGCCGAGCCGCGCGGCCCGATCGACGATCGGCTGCTCGACGTTCGAACGCCGGCCGAGCTGGCGTTCTCTCCGGACGGGTCGAGGGTCGCGTTCGCGCTGCACGCGACCGTCGCAGACGTGGGGTCGCACCCGTCGAGCGACCTGTACCTCGTCGACCGGGATGCCGACACGCCTGTGCAGATCACGAGCGGCGCGTGGAGCGACCGGAGCCCGGCGTGGTCGCCGGACGGCTCGCGGCTCGCGTTCCTGTCCGATCGGATCACCCCCGGACACCAGCTCCCGTACACGATGATCCTCGACGCCGATCCGGTCGTCGCCGCGAACCTGACCGGCTCGGCTGAGGCGGTCTCGTGGTCCAGTGCGGGCGATCGCCTGTTGGTGCTCGCGGCCGACCCCGGCTGCTACGGACTCGACTGGAGCGCCCGGGCCGTGCGGGGTGTCGACCCCGTGCCCGACCCCTCGGTGGTTCGGCCCGGCGAGGCGCGCCGGCGCCTGTTCGAGATCGATCTCGTGTCCGGCGGCGTCGCCGAGGTCGGACCGCGGGGCATGAGCGTGTGGGAGTACGACGGGGATCCCGACGGCGTCGTGGTCGCGCTCGTCTCGGAGGATCCGAGCACGGCGGGCTGGTACCGCTCGGTCGTCGCGCGGCTCGACCTAGCCGAACGCACCGCGGAACCGCTCTACCGGCCGAACTGGTCACTCGAGGGGCTCGCGCTCTCGCCGGATGGGCGGCGCGCGGCCGTGGTCGAGGGGTACTCGAGCGACCCTGGGCTGCTGAGCGGCAGCGTCATGATCGTCGACCTGGAGGAGGGGACGACGAGCGATCCCTGGCCGGGCCTGCAGACCGTCGGGCTCGCCGAGTGGATCGACGACGGGTCGCTCTGGTACGCGCGCTGCGACGGGACCGGAACGGCGTGCGGGCGGATCTCGCTCGACGGCGGTATCGAGGAGCTCTGGCGCGGCGACGCGTTCATCGGCGACGAGGTGACCAAACCGACGTGCACGACCGCCGGCGGCTCCGTCGTGTGGACCACGCACCAGGCGCACGGGCGGCCGCCCGAGCTCGCGCGCTTCGATCGTGACGAGAACGATTGGTCCCGCTTCACCTCGTTCAACGACGCGGTGATCGCCGACACGGTGTTCCCAGACGTGCGCACGATCCGGTGGACGGCGCCCGACGGGCTCGAGATCGAGGGGCTGCTCATGACGCCGGCCGGCGCCGATGGCCCGCTGCCGCTGCTCACCCTCGTGCACGGCGGGCCCACCTGGAACTGGGGTGCCTTCTTCTCCGACTCGGAGCCGAACGCGGTCCTGCTGGCGAGCGCCGGTTACGCGTGCCTGTTGCCGAACCCGAGGGGGAGCATCGGCCGGGGGCACGCGTTCGCGCAGGCGGTGATCGGGGACTCGGGCGGGATGGATTACCGAGACGTGATGGCCGGCGTCGACGCGTGCATCGCCCTCGGCGTCGCCGATCCCGAACGCCTCGGCATCTCCGGCCTGTCCTACGGCGGCTACATGGCCGGCTGGGCGGTCACGCAGACCGATCGGTTCGGCGCCGCCGTGGCGATGTCGGTGGTCTCGAACTACGTCTCGTTCCACCTCTCATCGGAGGTGTGGATGTACGACGAGATGATCCTGGAGGGCGAGTGGAACGACCCGACGAGCCAGTATGTCGAGCGCTCGCCCGTGACCCACGCCCACCGGTGCCGGACGCCGACGCTGGTGCTCCAGGGGGCGGAGGATCGGTGCACGCCCGTGGGCCAGGGGTGGGAGCTCGCCAACGCGATCGCCGCCACCGGCACCGAGGTCGAGCTCGTCGTCTACCCCAGGGAGGGCCACGTCCCGATGGAGCGAGCGCACGCGCTCGACGCGATCCGGCGCACGCAGGCCTGGTTCGACCGCCACCTGCGCTCGGTCGACTAAGGCTCCGGACACGCAAAGGGCGCCCCGAGGGACGCCCTCCGGCCTACCTTGCGGCTAGATCCCCGGGATGCGGATCAGCAGCAGCTGTCCTCCTTCGCGCTTGTAGGTGAAGTCGGGATCACTATTGGCGTCGATGAACGTATCCGGACCGGGCGACTTCTGGATCCATAGCGTGTGCGCCTGGACGTTGATGAGGAACGCCCCTTCGCCGAACGCCGCGGAAGCATCGACGATGCCGGTCGTCTCCCAGGCCCCCCAGTTCCCGGCAGCGCGCCCGTCGACGTCGGTCGGGCCGCCATCGGCTGATTGATCGATCTTGAGGACGACCTCTGGCGCACCCGTGAACGGGACAGACCAGAGCCTTGCCGTCGTCGCGGCGGGATCCACGGAGCCAGCTGGGAACTGTTGGCTCGACCCGGGATCTTCGGTCAGCAGGAGCCCGGACCGCGTCGTTTCGATGTTGTCCGGCTGGTGGACCTCGTTGAGGGTCTTGACGGGATTGTCGTCGCCCTCGACGAACACGGTGAGCGACGTCACCTTCGTCGGGTCGTTCGGGTCGAGCACCATCTTCCACACCCGGCCGTTCGTCGACCTGAAGTTCGGTGTGTCCAGGGACTGAGCCGCGGTCCGGCCCCGACCCGA
>JBAVEY010000201.1:0-1545 GCA_049587975.1 Actinomycetota bacterium
AGGACCGGGTGCGAAGAGAAGCAAACCCGCAGGTAGACGAGCATCTCATGGCATCGCCGCAGGTGGTGGAATCTACCCCGAGAACCCTCTCAAGGTGGAGACACGGGTTCGAACCCCGTTGGGACTACCAGGGGAAACGCACGTCCTGAAGTCCCGTCTCCACCCTGGTCAAGGTGCAGACACGGACTCCGGCATGCCGCAAGAGCCCAGGGTCATGTCGGCCCAGCAACGCCGCGCCACCCGTCTCTCGTCCCGCATTCGTCCCGCGAACGAACGGGAAGCGTCGCGAAAGACGGCTGCAGGTCCGACTCAGTCGTGTCTATCGTGAGCAGGCCGGGCGTCATGACGCTATCGACACTTTGATCCTCGCTCTGGGAGTCCGCGACACTCCTTCCACCTGGGGACGTCATGGAAGGCGCGCCCAGGACCCTGACCAGCAATTTCACAGGTCAGGGGAGGGTTCGGACAGTCACTGGAGTACTGCTGAATACCGTCCAGTTCGGTGGGCTCCTTGACCAGATGTTGACCACGGAGACCAACTCCTCACGCCCGAGGGGTGCTGACCTTTGTGGGGTCGTCTCCGATCAGGGCCGCCAGTCGCCGGCGTTCTCGGCCACGTCGGGAGTGCTCGTCACCGGCCGCAGGTCCGTACCGTCAGGTCGCATTACGTAGATGTCGAAGCTCCTGGTGAGTTGACCAGGGAACGCGAAGCGCGTGAACAGGATCCATTCACCGTCCGGTGACCACGTGGGCCGGAACGCCGAGGCATTCTCCTCGTGGGTGAGCCGACGCAGGCCGTTGCCATCAGAAGCGACCACGAAGATCTCTGCCATCTGGAGCCTGTCGGGAGTGTCGTTGCTGTTGAAGATGATGCGTGTTCCGTCGGGCGACCAGTTCGGGCGGTACGCGCTCAGCCCGTGCGGCGTCAGCCGCTGCAGGCCGCTACCGTCGACATTTACGATGAACAAGGCGGACGGGAATTGCTGACCGCCACGGCTTCTGGCAAACGCGATCCGGCCACCGTTCGGGGACCATGTTGGCTCCGCGTCGTCGCCACCGAACGGGTTCTCGGTGATCACGCGGATGTCGCCGGTGTTGACGTCGACGATCGCGATCCCAGTCGGGTCCGAAGAAGACCGCTGCGTCTCGACCGCCAGCCGAGTTCCGTCGGGCGACCAGTTGGGGGCGATCTCGTCGCCGTCTCCCGACGTGATCTGCGTCAGCCCTGTTCCGTCCGCGTTCACCACGAAGATGTGGAGGTGGCCGTCGTCGGCTTCGCTATCGAAGGCGATCCTCGAACCATCTGGCGACCACTCGGGGGCCTCAACACCTGCCGGGAATGAAGAGGGATCCGTTAGTGGCAAGACCTCGGTCCCGTCGACGTTCATCGCGAACAGCTGGTATTCGACACTGGAGCCGGCTGACGCATCTCCTGGTCCGGCCTCCGGCGCTTCTTGAAGGAAGACGATGCGGCCGGAGGGCTCGGTCGCCGGGACGCGGTCACGGTCTCGCCGAAGCGCGCCGGTCGCCCAGAAGGCGATGACC
>JBAVEY010000202.1:0-2596 GCA_049587975.1 Actinomycetota bacterium
TCCCGGTGCTGGGACCGGTCCGGGCCGCCTGTGAGATGCTCGGCCTCGACCCGCTGTACGTCGCGAACGAGGGCGTGGCGGTCGCGATCGTTGCCGCCTCGGACGTCGATCTGGTGCTCGCGGCGGCGAAGGCCGACCGGTTCGGGTCGCAGGCCGCGGTGATCGGCGAGGTCGCCGAGGGCCCAGCGCGTGTCACCGTCCGCACCGGGCTGGGCGCGACCAGGCCGCTGCTCATGCTGGCCGGAGATCAGCTGCCGCGGATCTGTTGAGCGAGCGGCTCGGACGGTTTCCCATCATGCTGGCCACGATGCGTGGTCCGGACCGCGTCCAGCCGCTGCGAGGCCGATGGCTCGTCCTCGTCGTCGCCCTCACGGTGGCGTCGATCGCGTCCTCGTGCTCGCCGCCGTCGGAGACGCGAGCCGTCGACGCGCGCCGGCGACTCGAGCTCCTCGGGCGGCGATGGTTCGCGAGCTCGGCCACGATCACGTACCGCACGACCGAACGCGATCCGGGCGAGGCCACCTCTCCGCACCAGTGCCTCCGCCAGCTCGTCGGTGAGCGGGAGTTCGACGTGCAGACCGGATTGCGGACCTGCGCCGGCGTCGGCGAGATGCGACTGGCCTGGGAGCGCTCCGATCGGTGGCGGATGGACGGGGCCTCTGCCGGTCGGACCTCCACGATGCTGTTCGGGCCCGATGGGTACGTCCGCTGCCGGTTCGATGGAGCGGCGTCGGGTTGCGTCGCGGTCGACAAGCCCGGTCCGTTCGCATCGCTCGTCGAGGCCCCGGCCCAGACCCTCGATGAGCTCGGGACCGCGGCGGTGACGGCCGAAGGGCCGCGGACGATCGCCGGGATGCGAGCCGAATGCGTCCGCGCCACGGGGGGCTCGGCCGATGCGGTCCGCCGGGTGGAGTGGTGCTTCTCGCGCGAGGGCCTCCTGCTCTCGCTGATCGACGAGGTCGACGGCGGTCGCGTGGTCACCGCCGAGGCGACCCGGGTCGCGCCAGCCGTCTCGGGGTCGGACTTCGTCACCCCGACCACGTGAACGAGCCATGACGCCGAGGTCCCCGCTCCGGTAGCGTCCGCTCGGGATGAGCGAACCGCCGGACTTCCGCCTCGAGCGGAGCGAGCTCCGCGGCCAGGACGAGTTCGGCGAGTTCGGGTACGAGGACCTCGAGTACTACGTCGACTTCCGGGGGACCTTCGACAAGCTGCCGCTCTGCCCCGACGACGAGAGCCTGGCCCGGATCGGTGCCGACCTGGCGATCGTCGGGGCGCCGACCGACGACGGCACGTCGGGCCGCCCGGGGGCGCGGTTCGGCCCGCGCGCGATCCGATCCGCGCCGACCACCTGGGGCTCGGACGCGTGGTCGATCCAGCTCGAGGTCGAGCCGTACGCGCGGCTGGTCGTCGTCGACGCCGGCGACGCGCCGGTCGTCGCGTCCCGGCACGCGCGAGGGCTCCGCGTGATCCACGAGAAGGTGTTCCGGGTCGCCGGATCGGGGCCGATCCCGTTCGTCCTGGGCGGCGACCATTCGATCACGTACCCGTCGGCGGCCGCCGTCGCGCGTCATGTGTGGCCTCGGCGGCTCGGCGTGGTCCACTTCGACGCGCACGCGGACACCGCGAACTCGGTCTCGGGATCGCTGATCTCGCACGGGACGCCGATGCGGCGGTTGATCGAGGAGGGATGGGTCGCGGGCTCGAACTTCGTCCAGGTCGGCCTGCGCGGCTACTGGCCCGAGAAGGCGACGTTCGATTGGATGCGCGAGCAGGGGTTCCGCTGGCACACGATCGTCGAGGTCGAGGAGCGTGGCGTGGACGCGGTGATCGACGACGCGATCGCCGAAGCGCTCGACGGCCCGGACGTCGTGTACGTCTCGGTGGACATCGACGTGGTCGACCCGGGGATGGCGCCGGGGACGGGGACGCCGGAGCCGGGCGGGATGTCCGCGCGCGAGCTGCTGCGGGCGATCCGCCGGGTCGTGGGCGGCGTGGAGCTCGCCGGGCTGGACGTGGTCGAGGTCTCGCCGCCGTACGACCAGAGCGAGGTGACCTCGCTGCTCGCCTATCGTGTGGTCATGGAGGCGCTGTCGGCCCTGGCATCGAAGCGGGGGTAGCCGTGGTCGAGCGCGCGCACTTCGAGGAGCTGGTGATGGAGGCGCTCGACTCCCTGCCCGCGTGGGTGCAGGAGCGTCTCGAGAACATCGAGGTGATCGTCGAGGATCGCCCGCCGCGCGACGAGCCGAACCTGCTCGGGCGTTACCACGGGGTGCCGTTGACCAGGCGCGGCCAGTTCCACTCGGGGCCGACGTTCCCGGACACGATCACCCTGTACAAGCGCACGATCGAACAGGTGGCGCGGGATGATCGGCACCTCCGCGAGGTGGTCGCGCACACGGTCGAGCACGAGGTCGCGCACTTCTTCGGGATCAGCGACGACCGGCTGCGCGAGATCGACCGGTACTGAGGTGGCGGGCGCGGCGGGTGCGCTGGAGGCCGACGAGCGGCTGATGCGTATCGCCCTGGAGGAGGCGCGGGCGGCGGCCGCGGGGGGCGAGGTGCCGGTGGGCGCGGTGATCGTTCGGGGCGACGA
>JBAVEY010000203.1:0-2847 GCA_049587975.1 Actinomycetota bacterium
GTCTGGGTCGGCAACTCCGACGTGGGCACGGTCACAGGGATCGACGCGCTCACCGGCGCTCGCCGAAACTTCCGGTTCGAGCATCCGGTCCAGGGTGTCGCGGCCGGCTCTGGCGCGCTGATGATCACGCTCGGACCGGGCCGGACGTACGAGGACGTTATCGACGGGCTCGACGGGAAGGTCGCGAGGCTATTCGCTCCGGCCGGCTTCCTGGCAACGCCCGACCCTGCGACGCTGTTCGGCGCGTTCGGGTACTGGGTGGAATCTGCCACCTGCGCCAAGCTGCTGAGGTACCCCGATGCGCCTGCGACCGGTGATTGGGGCCTGCAACCGGAAGTAGCCGGCTCCATGCCGAACGTTTCACCCGATGGCCGGACCTACACGTTCACGGTCCGCCCCGGGTACCGGTTCTCCCCGCCGTCCAACGAGTCGCTGACGGCGGAGACCTTCCGGTATTCCATCGAGCGGGCTCTCTCGCCGGAGGTCCGCGGCCCCGGCCATTTCTGGGTCTGGGACATCGAGGGCCAGCGCTCGTTCCGGCACGGCGAGGCCGATCACATCTCGGGCCTTCGGGCCGAGGGAGACACCCTTACGATCGAGCTCGTCGGACCCGCCCCCGACTTTTTGGATCGCCTTTCCGTGCCGTTCTTCTGTCCGGTCCCGACCGATACACCAATAGTGTCGGGCGGTGCGGGCGCATACGCCAGCTATCCGCATCGAGCGCCGCTGGCGGTTGCGTCCGCTGGTCCGTATTACATCGCTGACCACCTCGACGGCGAGTACGCGATCCTGAGACGCAACCCGAACTACACGGGTCCACGGCCCCAAGCGTTCGATGCAATCGCGCTTCGCGAGGGGGTCGACGCGGGCGTCGCGGTGCGTCTGGTAGAGAGCGGCGAGTGGGATGGGATCACGCACGTTGCCGACCCGCTCCTCACCCCCGCAGGGCCTGTTGCCGAGGAATACGGAGCCGAGGCCGCTTCCGGCGAAGCGTTGGCCTACTACGCGGCGCCGACTGCGCTCACGGGCTTCTTCGCCTTCAACGCGAGTCGTCCTCCGTTCTCCGACCCGGACGTACGTCGAGCCGCGGCGCTCGCGATCGACCGGGAGGCCCTCGCCGAGATCTGGGGGAACGCGCCCACCGACCAACTCCTCCCGCCGGTCATGCCGGGGTTCAAGAACCTCGAGCTGTACCCGCTGGACGGATCCGGCCTCGGCGAGGCACGTGCCCTGATGCGCGGCAGGACCGTCACGGCTGTCATGGCGGTACCCGCGGGCAGCGACCGGAGCCGGCAGGAGGCGGAGGTCGTGCGCTCCAACCTCGCGCCCATCGGGATCACCGTGGAGATCGAGGAAGGCCCCCCCGACCTGGGTTTCGGTATGCCCCGGCTGGACACCAACATCGATCTGTACGGCGTGGGCATTACCCAGGACTATCCGGATCCTGCGACCTTCCTGTACGAGATGTTCCACTTCCGCGTGCCACCCGGGTGGCTTCCCGAAGGGGTGGCGGAGCAGGTCGAGGGGCTCTTCGAGCTGACCGGAGCGGAGCAACGGTCGGCCACCGTGGCGCTGGCCGATCGGCTTGCGACCGATGAGGTGCCGGTCGCCGCGGACCTCTACGGTGTGGTCCCCACTCTTCTCTCGCCGAACCTCAGGTGCCGCGTGTTCCCGCCGTTCGGCTACGGGATCGACCTGGCTGCGCTCTGTCCGAGTTGAGTCGCGTTCACGGACTCAGCAACCGGAGCAACTGTTGAGAGAGACGGATCGCGTGGAGTTGCGAGGCCGGCGACAGCGTTATGTGCCAAGTCGAGCGTTCGTGGCTCGTTGCAACGCGGCGCCCCACGGGGTTCGGCGTTGTCGATGTTCGGGCCTTCGTACTCCTCGGGTCTGGAGCAAAGCTGCTGTCGAGGCGACCCTGCCTTGAAGCCGCAACAACATGTCGGGGAAACGCGACCCGCGTCACGCGCCCGTGCGCGTTCTGCTGCCCCGGGCTTCGTGGAGCTCTGTCGGCCGATCGGGAGGGTCGGCGTCAGCATCTTGCGTCTATCGGAGCACCTGCGATGCTCACGGCACGATGTCGCCCGAGCAACGAGGGGATGCTCTGATTCCGCGCCTCGTCGAACGGTGCGCGGCAGACGAACGAATCGCTGCCGCGTTCCTCGGTGGGTCTCGCGTGCGGGGAGGAGCGGACGAGCTCTCGGACTACGACATCTCCGTCATCGTCGTCGACGCTTCGTACGGTGAACTGATCGCCGAGAAGGAGAGGTTCGTCCGCCTCCTCGGGCAGCCCTTGTTCCTCGAGGACTTCGGGAACGAGAACGTCGCGTTCGTCATCTTCGCGGACGGGGTCGAGCTCGAGCTGCTCTTCTTCCGCGAAGGCGATCTGCGTTCGATCCGTTCGGGGCCTCATCGTGTCCTCTACGACCAGTCGGGAGTTCTCTCCGGGCTCGAGTTTCCTCCCCCCGAAGTGGATCGCGACGAGCAGGTGCGTGAGCTCCGGAACCTCCTGTTCTGGTTCTGGCACGACCTCGGTCACTTCACCGCGGCGATCGAACGCGGACAGCTCTGGTGGGCGGCCGGAGAGCTCGAGCAGCTCCGCCACTACTGCGTGAAGCTGATCCGGATCGAACAGGACGTCGAGGTGGAGGACGAGCCGTACTGGAAGCTCGACGTCGAGGTCTCGACGGATCGCATCGACCCGCTCCGGTCGACGTTCGTCCCGATCGACCGAGACGAGTTGCTCCGGGCGGGGCGCGAGATCCTGGCGTTCTTCCGCCACCAGGCGCCAATCATCGCTCGAACCAACAGTCTCTCCTACCCCTCAGAGCTCGACGCACTGGTCGG
>JBAVEY010000204.1:0-22198 GCA_049587975.1 Actinomycetota bacterium
GAGCCGCCGCCGCCGCGGCCCGGTTCACCGGCGGAGCGCGAGCTCGTTGGGCGGCTCGCCGCTGCCTTCGAGGCGAGCGACGTCGATGCCATTGTCGCCCTGCTCACCGACGACGTACGGCTGAGCATGCCGCCGCTCCCGCTCGAGTACGTCGGTCGCGACGACGCCGCCCGCTTCTACGCCATCGTCGCCGCACGGCCGGGCCGCCGCCGCGTCGTGCAGACCAGCGCCAACGGGCAGCCCGCGCTCGCCGTCTACGCCGGCGATGCGACGGGGGAGGTGTTCCGCGCGACCAGCCTGCTCGTGGTCACGCTCGCGGGCCGGCGGATAGCCGCAATCACGCGATTCGACACGAGCGTGCTCAACCACTTCGGGCTCCCACGGATCCTGCCGGACCAAGCAAGGGCGATCCGCTGGCGCCGGCGACGCTTTGGCGCGGAGAGGGTGCGGAGGACCTGATCGCACGCGCACGGGGATCACGCAACGCGGCCCCAGTGCCGAGCGCCGATCCAGACCGGGTGACCTGCGGCGGTGTGGTTCTTACAGTGTTCCCCTCGCCTCCGTGGAGAGATCGGGGAGACCTCGGGGAGCCCGGCGGACTCCCTATACGGCGGGCCCCGCACCCTCCCGGGAGTCGAGCTAGGCACGACTCTCTGCAGTGCTGAATCTTGGTCAAGTCAGCGACGTGGCGCCTTGCGGCTGCCCATTCAGCGGCTCACGATTCGGCTGTGGATCGGCCACAGACCTCGTATGCGTGGAACGACGGCACCGCCCTCGCCTACCAGGTCGTCGGAGCCTCCGGCCCAGACCTGCTGCTCGTACCGGGCTCCGTGTCGCACCTCGAAGTCCTCTGGGACGAGCCGAGGGTGCACCGCTTCCTCACCCGACTCGCGGGCTTCTGCCGACTGATCATCATGGACCCTCGCGGCCTCGGCCTCTCCGATCGACTGACGGAGATCCCGACCCTGGAGGAGCGCGTGGACGATCTGTTGTCGGTACTCGACGCCGCCGAGAGCGAGCGTGCGACACTGTTCGGGAACGCCGACACGGGACCGCCCTGCATCGCCGCAGCCGTCTCTCATCCCGAGCGGGTTGGTGGCCTGATCCTGTGCGGGACCTATGCCAAAGCAAGCTGGAGCGACGACTATCCCTGGGGATGGACGGACCAACAGTTCGCTGACTTCCAGCAGTCCGTGAGAGACGACTGGGGAACCACGGAGCGGATCGATGCGATCGCGCCCTCGATGGCCAGCGACCAAGCCTTCGTGCAGTGGTCCGCGACCCTCGCGCGTCTCGGCGCGAGTCCCCGTGCTGTCCTTCTCTTGGCGGAGATGACGAAGGCGGTCGATGTGCGCCCTCTCCTGCCTCAGATCGCCGTCCCAACGCTCGTGATGCACCGGATCGGTGACCGCATCAATGAGGTGGATCACGGTCGTTACCTCGCGGACCGGATCCCCGGAGCACGATGGATCGAGCTGCCCGGGGAGGACTTCCTGTTGTGGGCAGGCGACACCGACGGGATCGTCGATGAGGTGGAGGAGTTCCTCACCGGCCGCCGTGGCCGGGCCGAACCGACCCGTGTCGTGGCCACGATCATGTTCACCGACGTCGTCGGCTCGACGGAGCGGGCTCGATCGCTCGGCGACCGGGCGTGGGCCGATCTTCTCGAGGTGCACAACGCCAGGGTACGCGCTGAGCTACGCCGCTTCGGGGGGCGCGAGATCGATACTGCTGGCGATGGCTTCCTCGCATCCTTCGACTCCTCAACTTCGGCCATCAAGTGCGCCCGGGCGGTGCTCGGGTCCGTACGCGAGATCGGAGTGGAACTGCGGATCGGCCTGCACACGGGCGAATGCGACGTCGTCGGGGACAAGCTCCGGGGGATCGCCGTCCACATCGGCGCAAGGGTCGCGTCGAAGGCCGCGGCAGGCGAGACCCTCGTTTCGCAGACAGTGAAGGATCTGGTGGCGGGATCGGGGATCGAGTTCAAGGACCGGGGGTTGCACGAGCTGAAGGGGATCGCGGGCGAGTGGCACCTCTACTCGGTCATCTGACGTTGTGCCGTACCCCGGACCTGCTGGGCCGGTTTGGACGTACAGCCTTTGATCCAGGTGCGCACTGGAAGCGCACCCCCGGGCGACAACAGGCGAACGGACCGGGCCCGCGTTGGGGGCCCGGTCCGTTCGGTCGTCGCCCCCTCACGAGCGCTACGGCCTCGGTCGAGGCTTCGTCCGGTAGACCAGCCGGAACCCGTGAGGTCGGTGAACTGGTTGGATTCTGCCGGGTTCCCCGGCGAACGGGCGGGGCCACAGGCCCCGGCCCGCGAGGGACGGCTCAGCAGCCAGTCACCTCGAGGGTCTCGAGCTGTTTCGGCAAGGACCACCTCCTTTCTCCCGTGCCGCCCATGGTGCGGCAGAAGCCCCGCGAAGGCAACAGGGAGGGACCTACACTCGCCGCGTGGGGGACGATCCAGCGCTCGTGGAACGCGAGCCGACGCCGCAGGAGTACCTCCGCCTGCGCGCGAGCGTCGGCTGGAACACGGTGAACGAGGACGGGGTCCGCGCCGGCTTGTCGAGCTCTCGGTACTCGATCGTGCTCGAACGCGACGGCGGAGCCGTGGGATGCGCGCGCGTCGTGGGCGACGGCGGCATCTACTTCTACGTGCAGGACGTCATCGTGGTCCCCGAGCTGCAGGGCCGGGGGTGGGGTGGCCGCTTGATGGACACGGTGATGAGCTATCTCGAGCGAACGGCCGGACCGGGGGCGTTCGTCGGTCTGATGGCCGCCGAGGACGTCGAAGGGTTCTACCGGCGGTACGGATTCGAACGCCGCCCGGACGACCGGCCCGGCATGTTCCGGATCTGGTAGCGAGGGACTGCCAGCGACCGTCCATCACCCACGGCGTCGGTAGCATGGACCGATGCGCCGAACCCTAGGCCTGCTCGCCGTGCTCGCGATCGCGGGATCCGTCATCCAGGCCGAGGCCGCCGTGCACCTCCGATCGCGCGCGATGCGCCACCGCGTCGAGCGCGCGGGGCGCCTCCACCCACTCGATACGTGATCGGCCGCCGGTGACATCGCGTGTGCGAGCGACCCCTACGGCCCGCAGTCGCCCGCGAACTGCCAGTACGACGACACGGCGAACCTCATCGACCGGCCGAGCCTGACCCGGGTGCTGACGCTCGAGGACAACCACTACGACCGCGGCGCGTTCGACGCGTACATGAGCTACTTCGACCCGACGTGGGGCCGCGCGAAGACGAACCTGTCGCCCGCGCCGGGCAACCACGAGTACGCGAACGATCCCTCATCCCGACCGCGCGGCTACTTCCGCTACTTCGGGAACGGCGTCAAGGGCCCCGACGGGCTCGGGTACTACTCGTTCGACCTCGGTGCCTGCCCGGACGACCCCTGTTGGCACCTGATCTCGTTGAACTCGGAGCTCTGCTTCACCGCAGGCGGATGCGGCCCGGCGACCGATCCGGCCGATCCCGGCCCCGGCAACCTGATGCACGCGTGGCTGGCGCAGGACCTCCCGGATCACCCCGACGCCGATTACCCGTGCACGCTCGCCTACTGGCACCATCCGCACTTCTCGTTCACGACGGGGAGCGGAGCGACCGGCACGGTCGGCCCGCTCTGGCAGCTCCTGCACGCGGCGAGCGCCGACCTCGTCCTGAACGGCCACTCGCACAACTACCAGCGCTGGCGCCCGATGGATCCGAACGGCGAGCTCGACCGGGCGGGCGGCATCCGCGAGTTCGTCGTCGGCACCGGAGGCGCGAGCCACTACCCCTTGCCGAGCGGCGACACGCCTGACAACCTCGTGTCGGCACACGCGGACGCGTTCGGGATCCTCCGGCTCACGCTGATGGCGACGGGCTACCGCTGGCGCTGGGTCTCGGCGGCCGGGCAGCCCGCCTTCGACGACCGATCCGAGCACGTCGTCCGATGCGTGCGGGCGTCCTCGCCGTAGACTCGCTCCCATGACGTCGCTCCAGGGATTCTCCGACCGGTTCCTCGGCGAGATCGCCGGCCAGGCCGACGCGATGCGCCGGGCGGCGGCCGCCCTCGTGGATCAGCGCGAGGAGCTCGAGCGGATCCGGGAGGCGAGCGCCACCTCTCGCACGATCGTGTTCACGGGCATGGGGGGCTCGTACGACGCCTGCTACCCGGCCGTGAACGACCTCGCGGCCCGCGGCGTCCCCGCGCTCCTGGTGGACGCCGCCGAGGTTCTGCACTTCCGCAGGCCGATCCTGAACGCCCGGACCCTCGCCGTCGTGATCAGCCAGTCGGGCGAGAGCGCCGAGATCGTTCGCCTCGTGAACGAGCTCGCCAAGCAGCGCACGCGGCCGTTCGTGGTCGCGGTCACCAACGGCACCGACAACGACCTGGCGCGACGGGCGGACATCGGGCTGGACACGTGGGCCGGCCCCGAGTCGGGGCCCTCGACGATGACCTTCGCGGGGTCGATGACGACGCTGTCGGGCCTGGCCCGGCTCCTCGCGGGCGACAGCGTCGACACGGCGGTCGACCGGACCCGAACGGCGGCCGAGGGCGCCGCCCGCTCGGCCGAGCGCCTCCTCGACGACCCCGAGACGCTCGCGACCGACCTCGAGGGCTGGCACGGCGGGCGTGAGGTGATCGTGCTGCTCGGCCGCGGCCCGGCACGGGCCGCCACCGAGCTCGGCGCGCTGGTCCTGAAGGAGTCCGGCGTGATGGCCGAGTCGGTCGAGTCCGGCCTGTTCCGACACGGCCCGCTGGAGCTCGCCGGCCCCGACATGAGCGCGATCGTCATGGCCACCGAACCCGAGACGCGGCGGCTCGACCTCGGTCTGGCTGCCGACCTCGTCGACGCGGGATCCGCCGTCATGGTGGTCACCCCGGACGGCGAGGCTCCCAAGGGCGCCAGGGCGGTGGCGACGGGCTATCTGGATCGCGCGCTGATGTCGGCGGTCGGGGTCATCCCGGCGCAGCTGCTCGCGTGGCGGCTCGCCGGCGCCCGTGGCCGAACACCCGGCGCCTACACACGCGCCGCGAAGGTGACGACCCGCGAGTAGCTAGGCGCCGCCTGCCGTGGCCGAGGCCGCCTGGTCGAGCGGCAGCCAGGCGTCCACCCTCGTCCCCCGGCCGCGTTCGCTCTCGACGCGGCAGCGGCCGCCCGCCAGCTGCGCACGCTCGATCATCGTGGGCAGGCCGATGTGTCCCGGCTGGGGCGCGTCGATCACGCCGACGTCGAACCCACGCCCGTCGTCCGCGATCACCAATCGGATCCCACCGTCGAGATCGGCCAGGGAGACGTCGATCCGCGTCGCGGACGCGTGCTTGCGCGCGTTCGCGATCGCCTCCTGCGCGATCCGGAACAAGGTCGCGCGAAGCTCGGCGGGCGGTTCGAACGGCAGCGCGTCCTCGATCCACGGGACCGGCTCCGCGTCTCCCGCGTAGACGCGGAGCGCGGGAACGAGCCCCTCGCGATCCAACGCCGGGGGCCGGAGCTCGAACAGCAGGTGGCGGAGCCGTTCGACCGCTGCGCCGATCACCGCTCGCAGCTCGTCCGCTTCCCGGCGGAGCTCGGGGTCGTCGATCCGGCGCGCCAGCGACTGCGCGCGGAGGTCGGCTGCGCTCATGACCTGGATCGGGTCGTCGTGGATGTCGGAGGCGATCCGCCGACGCTCCTCCTCCTGGGCATCCTCCAGACGCAGGAGGAGGAGCCGCCGGTCCTCCATCGTCCGCCGGAGCAGGTCGAGGCTCCGGCGCAACCGGTCCTCGACCCGTTTGGTCTGCGTGATGTCCGTCATGACGCCGCGCCAGAACAGCGGATCTCCATGCTCGTCGCGCACCAGGACGGCCTCGTCCCGGATCCACACCTGCCGGTCGTCGGCCGCGAGGATCCGGTACTCAGCCTGATAGGGCTCGCCCGTCAGCAGGGACGCGCGGTGGGCCCGCACGACCCGGTCGCGGTCGTCCTGGTGGATGCGTTCGACCATAAGGTCCGGCTCGTCGCGCCACCGCTCGACGGTGAACCCCAGCAGCGGCTCGATCTGCGGGCTGGTGTAGATGTTCGTCGAGGTGTCGTCGTTCGCCTCGAGGTACAGCACCGCTGGGATGCCCTCGACCAGATGCCGATAGGTCTCGTGCGCCTCGCGGAGCTGATCGACCGGCCCGGGCATGGCGACCTCGCTCACAGCTTGTAGCCGATGCGGCGCAGCAGCTCCTTGCGCTCGGCCTCGTCCTCGTCGGTCTCGACCCCGGCGGGCGGCGATCCGTCGATCACCCCGAGCACCCCGCGTCCCAGCTCGGTCTCGCCCACCACGATCTCGAGCGCGTTGGCCGTCGCGCAGAAGACCCGACAGACCTCGGGGACCGCCTTGAGCGCGTTCAGGACGTTGACCGGGAACCCGTCGCTGAGCGCCACGACGAAGACGTGGCCGGCGCCGATCGCCTGCGCGTTGCGGACGGCGACGTCGACGAGCCCGTCGTCGTTGCCGCTCCGACGGACCAACCGGGGGCCGCTCGCCTCGTTGAAGGCGATCCCGAACCTCAGCCCCGGCACGTTCACGCACGCCTCGTGCAGGTCCTCGACCGTCTTGATGAAGTGGGACTGACCGACGATGACGTTCAGGTCGTCGGGCTTGTCGAACCGGACGGTCGTGATGTCCACCGGCGAACCCTCCTCGTCGTCGGGTGACCTGCGGAGAACCGGGCGCTCAGATCCCCTCAAGCCTTGAGAGTAGCCCGGCGAGCAGCGAGATTCGAGGAACGATGCTCGACAGGTCGAGCCACTCGTTCGGCCCGTGATCGTCGCCGCCGATCGGGCCCAACCCGTCGAGGGATGGAACCCCCGCCCCGGAGGTCGTATTGGCGTCCGAGGCGCCGCCCGTCGCCGCGTCCTTCAGTTCGAACCCCAGCTCCGCCGCGACCTGGGTCGCGAGGGCCGCGAGCTTGGCGCCGCCCTCCTTCTTCTCCATCGGCCGATGCCACCCGTTGCTGACCGTGGTCACGGTCACGTCCGGAACGGCGTGCTCGTTCGCGATCCGCTCCACGGCGGCGCCGGCTTGCTCGAACGTGCTCTCCTGCGGGGACCGCACGTCGACCTCGAGGACGCAGCGCTCCGCGACGACGTTGGGCCGCGTTCCGCCGTGCACAACGCCCACGTTCACGGTCACGCCGGGCCAGCGGCCGTTCAGCGCCTGCAGGGCCACCGTCTTGTGCGCGGCCTCCAGGATCGCGCTCCGCCCACGCTCTGGCTCGACCCCGGCGTGGGCGGAGCGCCCCTCGATCTCGAGCCGGACGTCGAGCACGCCCTTGCGCGAGGAGACGATGTCGCCGTTCTCACGCGCGCCCTCGAGGACGAGCGCGGCGTCGGCCCGCTTCGCCTCGGCCAGGATGGTCTCGCGCGACCACGGCGATCCGATCTCCTCGTCCGGGTTGCAGATGTATGTGATCGTGCCGAAGTCCTCGAACCCCGCGGCCTGCAGCACCTCCACGGCGAAGAAGCCGGTGAGGAGCCCCCCTTTCATGTCCGTGACGCCCGGGCCGAACGCACGGTTGCCCTCGATGCGGAAGGGGCGTTCGGCCACCGTACCCGGGTCGAAGACCGTGTCCATGTGTCCGATCATCAGGATCCGCGTGCGGCCGCTCCCTCGCAGACGCCCGATCACGAGGTCGCCGAGCCGCTCATGCCCCCCGGCAGGCTCGTGCCGGATCCGCTCGACGGCCCAGCCTCCCGCCTCGAACCTGCCCTGGCAGAGGTCCGCGATCCGATCGACCCCGTCGGGCGTGTAGGAGCCACAGTCGATGTTCACCATCTCGCGGAGCGCATCGATGAAGTCCTCGCGGCGCCCGGCTGCACTCTCGACGAGCCGTGTCGCGTTCATCTCCCCCCGCTCTTTGCCGACGATCCCGATCGGGCATCCTACGATGCCGGAACGGTGCGAGCCGGTCCGGTGGCGCTCGCTCGCCGGGTCCGCTCCTCCCAGCGGGAACCCCCCGGCGGTGTGCGGTTGCCACACGAGCCGCTACGTGCTCATCCGCTACCAGGGCGGCGAGAGCGAGGTGTACGACCTGCGTCGCGACCCGTGGCAGCTCCGCCACGTCGACGGCGATCCGTCGCTCGCTCGAACGCGGGCATCGTTGAGCGATCGGCTCGTCCAGGCATGCGTTCCACCGCCACCGAGGTTGACGCTTCGCCGCTGAGCGCGTCGATCTCACGTGGCACCTCGGTGGGCAGCGGGAGATGGCAGGTAGCATCCGGCTCGTGGCTCGACACGGCGATCTGAACGGGTGGTGGCGGTTCGGCATCGCCGTCGTCGGCTTCTTCTCGTGGATCTTGTTCAGACTTCGCGTCGAGGGAGCGGGTCGGGTTCCCTCGGCGGGTCCCGCGATCGTGGCCGGCAACCACGTCTCGGCGCTGGACGGCGTCGTCCTCGCGCTCACCACCAGCTCGCACGGCCGGCGGATGACCCGGTTCCTGGTCGCGGCCGAGTTCTTCCGGAAGATCCGATTCGGCTGGGCCCTCCGCCTGTACCGGCAGATCCCGCTCCGGCGCGGACAACGCGATCAGGGCGCTCTCGACGTGGCGATCGAGACGGTCCGCGCAGGCGCGCTCGCGGGGATCTTCCCCGAGGGGACGGTCAACCCGGAACCGGAGACGGGTCTGTTGCGGGGACGCAACGGCGCCGCTCGGATCGCGCTCACGACCGGTGCGCCGGTCGTCCCGGTCGGCATCTGGGGGACCAATGATCGCTGGCCCAAGTCCGGCCTGCACTTCCGGCGTTCGTGGCGACCGGTGGTCGCGATCTCCTACGGCGAGCCGATCGCGCCCAAGGGCGACGCCGACGTCCCGGAGGACCTCCAGGCCTTCACCGAGCTCATGATGGTCGCGGTTGCCGCTCAGGCGGAAAGGGCGAGGGAGCTCGCCGGAAGGTAGATCGATCACAGGGGAGCATCGGCCGAGGTTCCCCTCGTGCAGCATGGAGTGTCAGCCTTTCACGACTCCTACGGGACGGAGCCGCGCGACGATCCCAGAGAGCCCCGCCCCCTCGCACGAGCGCACGACCTCGGAGACGTCCTTGTACGCGTACGGAGCCTCCTCCGCGAGGAGGCTCACGTGCGCGGGCGCGAGGGTGATCCCCTGCTGCTCGAGCGAGCGCGCGAGCTCGTCGCCGCTCATCATCCTCTTCGCCTTCGTTCGCGACATCGCGCGGCCGGCCCCGTGACACGTCGAGGAGAACGATCGCTCCGCCGAGGATCCAAGACCCACCAAGACGTAGGAAGCCGTACCCATGCTGCCGGGGATCAGGACCGGCTGCCCGATGCCCCGATACCGGGAGGGAAGCTCGTGGTGACCCGGACCGAGCGCTCGGGTGGCGCCCTTGCGATGCACGCATAAGCGCATCCGTCGGTCCCTCACCTCGTGGTCCTCGACCTTCGCCAGGTTGTGGGACACGTCGTAGACGAGGGAGAGGCCCATGGACCCCGGAGCACGGTGGAGCACGGTTCCGAACGCGACGCGGACCCCGTGGGCGAGCACATGACGGTTCGCTCTGGCGAAGTTCGCGGCCGCGTTCATCGCTCCGAGGTAGGACATCGCTGCCTCGTGCGAGAACGGCACACATGCGAGCTGCCGGTCGGGGACCTCGATCCCGAGCTCGTGGGTGAGCCCGTCCATGACCTTCACGTGATCCGTGCAGACCTGATGCCCCAGGCCACGCGAGCCCGAGTGGATCATCACGCACACCTGGCCCACGAACAGCCCCATCACCTCGGCCGCCGAAGGCTCGTGGACCTCGTCCACGACCTGGACCTCGAGGAAGTGGTTCCCGGCGCCGAGCGATCCGAGCTGCGACGAGCCGCGATCCAGGGCCCGGTCCGAGACCTCCTCCGGCCGAGCGTCCTCCAGCACACCGGCGTCCTCGCAGAGCTCCGCGTCCTGTTCGAAGCCCACGCCTCGGGTCAACGGGAATCCGACACCCTCACGTAGCACCCGCACGACCTCGCTCCGGCTGAGCCGGATGAGTCCCTTCGTCCCCACCCCTCGCGGGATCCCACGGCCGAGCGCCCCCATGAGCTCCCGGATCACCGGCCGCACCTCCTGCTCCCACGTGAGGTCCGAACGCAACAGCCGGACGCCGCAGGCGATGTCGAACCCGACGCCGCCGGGTGAGATCACGCCGGATGACCCGATATCGGTCGCGGCGACGCCACCGATCGGGAACCCGTACCCGCGATGGATGTCCGGCATCGCGTACGAGGCCTTCACGAGTCCGGGCAGCGTCGCCACGTTCGCTACCTGGAGCACGGCCTGGTCGTCCATGGCGGCGCGGAAGAGCTCCTCGGAGCCGTAGACGATGCCGTGGACCCGCATCCCCGGGACGGTCCCGACGGGCACTTCCCACGCGAACGGTTCGATCTGCCGTGGTTCCACGGGCTCACCTCAGACGTCCAGGAACACGCGCACCTCGGTCCCGGCCACAGGCCGGTGGACGACCTGCACCTGGTGGTACGTGGCCGCCTTGACCCCGATGCCGTCCGGCGGCGCGACGAGCGGCACGGTCTCGACCTCGGCGATCGCGTCGCGCTCGGAGACCGCGATCACGACCAGCTCGGCGAACCCGACCGACTCGGCCTCGTGCAGCCAGATCAGCTCGTTCAGGAAGGCAACGAGCAAACTCGCCTCGTCGCAGGCGGCGACGTTCACGACACGTCGTCGCCCAGATCCACGGAGACCGATCCCCATCACCTCGATCAGTGCGCGGGCGGCGTGCTCGAAGGCTTCCGGCATCGAGGGAGCCCACGCGCGGATCCCCAGATCGGCCGTGTGCTCGAGGAGCTCGGAGCCGGCAGCGCGAGCCTCCACGCGACACCACCCCCAGGTTCAGCCGAGACCGGTCCCCAGCACGGCCCCGCGGGCGCCACCGGGCGCAGCGAGATGCGCGTGGAACCATCGGGCGGCGAGATCGGCGACCCGCTCCAGCGCGCCCTGCTCCTCGAACAGATGGGTGGCGCCCGGGATCACCTCGAGCCGGGTCTCACCCGGGATGGCCCGCTGCGCCTGGCGGTTCAGCTCGAGGACGTCGCGATCGGCACCACCGACGATCAGCAACGTCGGTGCCGTGACGTTCTCGAGCGCTCGGCCCGCGAGATCCGGGCGACCACCTCGAGAGACCACCGCCCAGATGCCGGGGGCCTCCACCGCGGCCACGAGCGCCGCCGCCGCCCCCGTGCTGGCGCCGAACAGACCGACCGGCAGGTGACCAAGGCCAGGCTCACCGTGAACCCATCCCAGCGCCCCCACCAGCCGCCGAACGAGGAAGTCGATGTCGAAGACCAGGGACCGGTTATCCGCCTCGTCCTCCGTCAGGAGGTCGAACAGGAGCGTGACGAGCCCCGCCTCCTGCAGCCGCCTCGCAACCGCGACGTTGCGTGGCGAGTGTCGACTCGAGCCGCTCCCGTGCGCGAACACCACCACGCCCATCTCACCCGTCGGAACGACGAGGTCCCCGGCGAGTTGGACCGGCCCGACGTCGATCCGCACGGAGCGAGCTCGGGACGGGTGCCCTGCTCCCACTCCCGGGATCTCCACACCTCCGCGCTCCGCGAACGGCACGGCCGCCTCCTTCCGTGGCCCTGCATCCACGGTGCCACACGGACTCGATCGCTGGAAAGGCCGAAGGTCCCTGTTCGAGCGGCGACGCTGCGAAACGGAGGGCCGGCCCGCGGAGCGGGCCGGCCCTCGGCGTCCTCGGATCTAGGGCGTGACCGTCACATCGCGGCGACGGCGGAGATCAGGTTCGAATCGCGGAGCTTGCGCAAGGCCTCGCGCTCGATCAGCCGGACACGCTCGCCCGACAGCCCCAGCACCTTGCCCGTCTCGCGCAGCGACAAGGGCTGCCCGTTCTCCAGGCCGTACCGGAGCGCGACGACGTGGCGCTCGCGCTCGTCCAGCACGCGGTCGACCGCCGTCCCGATCTCCTCGCGGAGCAGGGCATCCTCGACCTCGTTGAACGCGGCGTCCGAGTCGACCTCCTCGATCAGGTCGCCGAGCTCGGTGTCCTCGCCCACGGGCGACTGGAGCGACAGCGGTTCGCGGCGGCCCATCTCGGTCAGGTCGTCGATCTCGTCGACCGTGGTGTCGAGCGCCTTCGCGAGCTCGTCGCGGCTGGGCTCCCGTCCCATCGTCTGGGCGAACTGGAACCGCGTGCGGTTGAGCTTGCGCAGGCGATCGTGGATGTGGACCGGAAGGCGGATCGAACGCGACCGATCGGCGATCGCGCGCGTGATGCCCTGGCGGATCCACCACGTCGCGTAGGTCGAGAACTTGAAGCCACGGCGCCAGTCGAACAGCTCGACGGCGCGCATCAGCCCGATGTTGCCCTCCTGGATCAGGTCGAGCAGCGGCAGTCCCTGGCCCTGGTACTTGCGGGCGACCGAGACGACCAGTCGCAGGTTGGCCATGATGAACCGCTGTCGGGCCGCTTCGGCCTTCCTGACCTCCTGGCGGGCCTTCATGATCGACCGTTCCGAGCGCAGGCGACCGGCGCGGAGCCGCTCCTCCGCCTCCTTGCCGTGCTCGATCAGGATGGCGAGCTCGACCTCCTCCTCCTTGGTGAGGAGTGGCTCGCGCGCCGCCGCCTCCAGGTACAGGCGGAGGTCGTCGGCGTCATCCGTGCCGAGCGGGCGTGCGGGTTCTGGCATGAACTCACTCTCCTCCTCGAAGCCCCCATGTGGAGCGTGCTTCGCCCCTCGGAGGGGTCTTCGGGACCATTCTCAGTCGACAGGGCCCCGGGCACACGAACATCGGCCTCCCCGGGCCACCGGGAGCCATGCTATCCGCACCCCGGTCTTCCTGTAAAGCCGACACACATGTAGACATCGTGGAGATACCCAGTATTCCCGAGATCCGTGCCTGCCCTCCGCACAGCCCGGAACGCCGCGGAGAGTTCATCCCCCGGCCCCTGCCTCGTCCTCCTACCGACATCCGACTCGGTTTGCATGTCGGGGTCCGGATGGAAGGAGGCGGCATGGACCGCGACACGCTGCAGGACGACCCCGACGAGATCCTCGGGCCGCGACCGAACTTCGAACCGATCGGCGAGTGGGACTGGGAGCCACCGCTCGGGACGGCCCTGCCGGACCCGCGCTCGGCCGACGAGCCGGAGGACGGGGACGGGGAAGAGGACGCAGACGGGGACGGGGACTAGCTTCCTCCCGACTTCCCCCGAAGGCATGAGGGGGCGGTCCCCGAGGCGCCCCCTCATGCTCCGCTCGGATCCTTCGGTCTCCGCGTCGGTGCTCCACGACGGTCACCCGGACGCACGAGTGGGACATGTTTCGGGTGACGAAGCGCTTCACGCACCCCGCGCACGTCCAGAGCGGCTGCTTCGCAGCCCCGGACTCAGGCGACGCGGACCGACAGGACCGGGGCCAGATCCTCGGCGACGAGCCTCCAGGTGCCGCCGGCGTCCGCCGACCCGAACACGTCGCCGGAGGTCGCCCCGAACCACAGGCCAAGCGGGTCACCGTCATCGCGGGCGAACGCCTGGCGCAAGATCGTGAGGTAGGCCTCGTCCTGAGGGAGGCCCTGCGCGCGAGCCGACCAGGTCGCCCCCGCGTCGCGCGTCTCGAACACCCGCAGACGTCCCTCGGCGGAGACGCGATCGAGGTCGGAGTTGAGCGGGATCACGTAGGCGGAGTCGGGATCGCGGGGATCGATCGCCATCGGGAAGCCGAAGTCGCTCGGCAAGCCCTCGGCGATGCTCGCCCAGCTGCGCCCCGCGTTGTCGGACCGGTAGACCCCGCCATGGAACTGCATGAAGAGGCGCTCGGGCCGGCGTGGGGCACGGTGGAGGTTGTGGATGCACCGTCCGAGCGGCTGCGACCTCGCCTCCTCCGGCAGGTAGCGCGGGACGATGCCGGCGTTGCCGACCTCCCAGGAGCGCCCGCCGTCCTCGGTCAACCAGACGCCGACGGCCGAGATGCCGACGGCGAGCCGGTCGGGTTCGTCCGGCCACGGGCAGATCGAGTGCAGGCACAGGCCCCCCGCGCCGGGCCCCCAATCCGGCCGGCTCGGGTCGTCCCACAACGCTCGGTTGAGCGCCCAGGTCATCCCATCGTCCCGGCTCTCGAACAGCGCCGCGGGGTCGACGCCCGCGTACACGACGCCGTCGCGCTCTCCTGGCGTGATGACCCAGGTGCGGACGAGGGTCGTGTCCGTGTCCTCGGGGAACCGTGGACCGTCCGATTGTTCCCACGCGCCCGTCGGATCGTCCGTCAGGTACACGCGCGGCCCGAACTGCCCGTGCGTCACGCTGGCGAAGTATCGGCCGGAGCGCGGGTCGCGGATCGCGAACTCGACCGAGCTGCCGGGGAAGGCCCGAGCTACCACGTCCAGCTCCCCGTCCCGATCGCCGCGGAGCACGAACAGGCCCTTCCGGGTACCCACGAGCAGCTCGGTGTCGGCCCCGCCGGAGACCGCGCCGACGATCTCGAGCCGATCCGCGCGCTCGACCGGCGCATCGCCGTCGACCCGCTCGCCCCCCAGGAACACGGCGACGTGTTGACGCACACGGCCCCGGTCGTCGAGGATCCAGCCGCCGAGCCGCGGGTGCGCCCGCTCCAGCTCGGCGAGGACCTCCGCGACGGTGCGGCCCTCCACGCTCACCTCGCGGCGGCCCTCGGCGAGATCGCGGAGGGGCGGGCGCAATCGAACGATCGCCATCGCGCACGAGTCTAGAGGCGGGCGGCCGATGGTGGCCCGCCTAAGGTCGTCGGAGCCGGCGCTCGGGGGGCATCATGGCGGTCGGAGGTCGCCGAACCCATGCCGATCGAGTTGCCGGAGAGCCGCTTCGCAGACCTGGACGGCTCCGTCCACTACGTCGAGTGGGACGGGCCGCCCGGGCGGACCTTCGTGCTCGTGCACGGGCTGGGCGGCTCGCTGCTGTCATGGCTCGCCATCGCCCCGGGTCTCGCGGAGCACGGGCGCGTGCTCGCCCCCGACCTCCCGGGCTTCGGCCGCTCCGAGCGGCTGGGGAGGCGCAGCCGCCTGAGCGATCTCCGGGCCACGGTCTCACGGTTCATCGACGAGGTGGCCGGCGGGGGGCCCGTGGTGCTGGTCGGGAACTCGATGGGCGGGGGGGTCTCGATGCTGGAGGCGGCCCTCGAGCCGGCCGCCGTCGAGGCGCTCGTGCTCTCGAACTCGGTCTTCCCGTGGCGGCGAGGGTCGTTCCCGGCGCCGATCGTGATGCTCGGCTTCGCCCTGTACGAGCTCCCCTGGGTCGGCGAGTGGGCGTCCCGGCAGCGCATCACGCGGCTCGAGGCGGAGCGGGCCGTCGAGCTCGGCCTGCGGGTCATCGCAGCGGACCCGTCCGCCATCCCGGATGAACTCGTTCGGCTCCACGTGGAGCAGCTGATCCACCACCAGCAGGACCCCGACGCCGGAGCGGCGTTCCTCGAGTCCGCGCGATCGCTCCTCGCGCTCGGCAGGCGCAGCGACGTCGCGCGTCGGATCGTCGGGTCGGTCAAATGCCCGGTCCTCGTTATCCACGGGCGGGAGGATCGGCTCGTGCCGGTGGGGTTCGCGATCGGAGCGCTCGAGCTGCGGCCCGACTGGGACGTGCGGCTGATCCCGAAGGTGGGACACGTCCCGCAGATGGAAGCCCCGGAACGGTGGCTCGCGGCGGTCGAGGACTGGTTGGCTCGGCTCCCGGCCGTCTAGAGGCCGGCGGCCTTGGAGACCTCGGCGAGCGACTCCTCGAGCGCGAACGCGAGCCGCTGCACGTCAGGCATCCCGTCGTAGTCCCCAGTCAGCCCGAACGCCATCGTGCCCCCGATCGAGGTGCACGCGATCGAGAGCGCCGAGTTCTCGCCGAGCGGCAGCGACGGGTACTGCGCGACGAGCCTCGCGCCGGCCATGTAGATCGGCTGTGGCGGGCCCGGGATGTTGGAGACGACGAGGTTGAACCAGGGGCCACGGCTCGCGAGCCGCGCCGCGGCGGCGAGCAAACCTCCGGGCGCGTAGGCGCCGAGGCCGATGATCGCGTCGGCGCTCATCGCCATCATCGAGTCCTTCAGGTAGGCGGTCCCCTCACGGACGAGCTCGAGCCGGCGCTTGGGGCCCATCGCCCCGACCGGCAGGTCGACGAACGCCGGCGCGACCCGGTTGCCGAGCGACGCGTCCCGCCCGCCCTGCACCGACACCGGCACCATCACGCGGAGCGTGCGGCCCCGCGTGGGCTCCCTGCGTTCGCGGAGCAACCGATGGAGCGCGCCGCCAACGACCGTGAGCACCGCGTCGTTCACCGTCCCGCCGAGGGCGTCCTTGATCTCCTTGAACCGCTGGAGCGGGGCGTCGGCGATCGCGAACCGTCGGTTGGGTCCGATCTGCACGTCGAGCGGCGATGCGGGCCGGGCCCCCATGTCGAGGATGCTGCGGAACCCCGACAGCACCGTTCCGACGTCGAGCGCCGCGACGGCGGGCGATCGCCGGACCGCCTCCACGCCGTTCATCAGTGCCTGGACCGGGTGCGCGAACAGGGTCTCGGTGGCCTCGCGCAGCAGGTCCTGCGAGGACGGTTCGGGCTCGGGCTCCCAGGCAGGCGGCGGCGTCGGCTCGGGCGGCTGCGGCGAGAGATCGAACAGCGCCGCGTTGAGGTGCATGCCCGACAGACCGTCGATCATCGCGTGATGCACCTTCATCAGGGTCGCGACGTGACCGTCCTCGAGACCCTCGATCACGTAGAGCTCCCACAGCGGCTTCGAACGATCGAGGGGTCGGGAGAGGATCCGCTGGACCTGTTCGGCGAGCTCGACCCGACCGCCGGGGCTCGGGAGCGCCGCGCGGCGGATGTGGAAGTCGAGGTCGAACGACGCGTCGTCGACCCACACCGGGAGCGCGAGACCGAACGGCACCATCTTGACCTTCTGCCGCAACCGCGGCACGAGGTGCAGACGCGACGCGAACACGGACTCGACGTCCTCGAACCGCAGCCGGCCGTCGGGCCGGGTCGACGGGTCGAGCACGGAGAGGCCGGCCACGTGCATGTGCATCGCCGGCCGCTCCAGGTACAGGAACGAGGCGTCCAGCGCGGTGAGGCGTTCGGGGGGCATCGACCACCACGGTACCGCTCCACGACCCGGGTGGGAACCGGTGCTAGCCTCGCCCGCGATGCGCCGACGCCTGCGCGCCGTCACCCTGCTCGCCATCCCGGTCGTGCTCGCCGCGCCCGCGACCCCGGCGCGGGCGACGGGCGGCGAGAGCTACCGCGACGTCGAGATGCTCGACAACGTCTTCGCACCCCGGATCGTCCGGGTCCCGGTCGGCGGGACGGTTGAGTGGACGAACGAGGGACGCAGCCGACACAACGTGACGGCGGACGATTCCTCGTTCGCCTCGCCGGACCTCGCGCCCGGGGACTCGTTCGAGGAGCGCTTCCCCACCGAGGGCGCGTTCCCCTTCCACTGCTCGCTGCACGGCGCCCCGGGTGTGGGGATGACCGGCCTTGTGCTCGTGGGCAACGCGTCGATCCCCGGGGCCTCCGACGCCGGGCCGGGGCGGGAGACGCCCCCGGCGCTCCCCGGTGACGAAGTCCGCGTCCCTCGGGACGCGGCCACGATCCAGGCGGCCGTCGACGAAGCCGAGCCCGGGGGCATCGTCCTGATCTCCCCCGGCGTGTACGAGGAGGCGGTGGTCGTGACCACGCCGTTCCTCACGATCCGCGGGCTCGACCGCAACGAGGTGATCCTCGAGGGGGGGTTCTCGCGGGACAACGGGATCGCCGTGTTCGAGGCGGACGGGGTGACGATCGAGAACATGACCGCGCGCCACTACCTCGTGAACGGCTTCCTGTGGTCGGGCGTGTTCGGGTACCGCGGCTCGTACCTCACGGCGTTCAACGACGGCGACTACGGGCTGTTCGCGTACGACTCCCGGTACGGCCAGTTCGATCACTCGTACGCGAGCGGGCACCCCGATTCCGGCTTCTACATCGGCCAGTGCTTCCCGTGTCACGCGGTCATCACCGATGTGCTGGCCGAGAACAACGCCATCGGCTTCTCGGGCACGAACGCCGGCGGCGATCTCCGAGTCGTGAACTCGGAGTGGCGCGACAACCTGGCCGGCATCGTGCCGAACACCCTGGATTCCGAACTCCTCCCACCCCAGCACGACGCGCTGATCGCGGGGAACTGGGTGCACGACAACAACAACGCCTCGGCTCCGTCGTTCGACCTCGAGTACCCCTCGTTCGGGATCGGGATCATCGTGAACGGTGGGCGCGACGACCTCGTGACCCAGAACCTCGTGGAAGATCACGAGACGTTCGGCATCGCGTTGCTCCCCTCGCCCGACGAGAACCTCTGGCTCACCGAGGGGAACGAGATCCGGGACAACCTCGTCCGCGGCTCGGGTCGGGCCGACCTCGCCCTGGGTGCGCCGTCCGCCGGCGGCGACTGCTTCGCCGGCAACGACTTTTCCACGAGCCTGCCGCCGGCGATCGAGTGGCGGGCCGGCTGCGCGTCGCCGCTCGCGAGGATCCCCGGCGGCTCCGTCGGCGCGGTCGTGGGCCCGCTCGAACGTTACCTGGAGGCGACGCTGGGGGACACCGTCGTGGGCGACTGGCGCTCGCAGCCTCCGCCACCGCCGCAGGAGCCGATGACCGGCGCGGAGAGCGCCCCGCCCGACCCGGCGATCGCCGAGACCGCCGTGCCCGAACCCGTCCGCATCCGCGACGCCCGCACGCTCGACGTGCCCGCGTCATCCGACGTCTCCCAGGAGGTCACCGTGCTCGGGATCTCGCTCGCCACGAGCTGGTGGGGTGTGCTCATCGGTCTGTACGCGTACGTGTTGCCGCTGATCCTGTACTCGGCGTGGGTCTCGATCGCCCTGTGGGACCTCGTCCGGCAGGAGGCGGTGCCGAACCGCACCCGCGTGCTCTGGATGGTCGTGGTGCTCGTGATCCCGCTCGCCGGGCCGATCGCCTACTACGTGTTCGGGCGCTCGCCGATCCAGCGGTCCCTCCGCGTGACGCTCGTGGTGGGCGGGCTGGCCGTCTACGCGGCCCTCACCGCGCTCGCGATCGCGCTGGGCCCGTAGCAGCCCCGCCTCGCCTGGCCTAGGGTCGTGTTCCGGCCCGGATGTCGAGAACCGCTCGGCCGCTCCGACCCGTGAGGAGAGCGCACCCACCGGGTGCGGGCGAAAGGGGTGGCGGGATGAAGTACATGATCATGCTGTTCGGCGACCAGGGCACGATGTTCGAGACCCGGTCGCCCGAGTGGATCCGGTCGATGATCGGGTTCATGGAGGATCTCGACCAGGAGCTGCGCGATGCGGGCGAGTACGTCGATGGACAGGGGCTCGTCGACCCGACCCAGGCGAACACCGTCCGATTCGAGGACGGCGCTCCGATCGTGACCGACGGGCCGTTCGCGGAGGCCAAGGAGTCGCTCGCCGGCTACCTGATCGTCGACGCCGACGAGGCACGGGTGTTCGAGATCGCCTCCCGGATCGTCGCGTTCATCGAGGGACCGGTCGAGGTGCGTCAGGTCGCCGACGCGCCGCCCGAGGTCTGAGTCGTCCGGCGTCACCCATGAGCAACGAAGGAGGATGCGACATGGAGAAGATCACCCCGTTCCTGTGGTTCGACGACCAGGCGGAGGAGGCAGCGAACTTCTACGTCGACGTGTTCACCACCCGGCGCGCCGCGCACGCCGGTGGCGGCGACTCGAAGATCCTCGACGTCACGCGCTACGGCGAGGGCGGACTCGGCGCCCCCGGTTCCGCGATGTCGGTGTCGTTCGTCCTGGAAGGGCAGGCGTTCACGGCGCTGAACGGCGGCCCCGCGCGCGCATTCACGGAGGCGATCTCGTTCCTCGTGCGCTGCCAGAGCCAGGAGGAGGTCGACGAGCTCTGGGCCGCGCTCTGCGACGGAGGCGAGCAGGGGCGGTGCGGCTGGCTGAAAGACCGCTACGGGCTGTCTTGGCAGATCGTCCCGGACCGGCTCATGGAGCTGCTCGGGGACCCCGATCCCGAGCGCTCGCAGCGAGTGCTCCAGGCGATGCTCCAGATGAGCAAGATCGACGTGCCGACGCTGGAGCGTGCGGCCGAGGCGGCGTAGGAGCGCAACACGTCCGTGCCTTCGAGCGAGGCTCCCCGCGTCGAGGACCTGCTGCGCGAGCTCGCGCCGCAGGTCCTCGGCACGCTGGTCCGCCGGTACGGGCAGTTCGACTCCGCCGAGGACGCGGTGCAGGAGGCCCTGCTCGCGGCGGCGCGGCAGTGGCCCGAGGATGGGGTACCCGATCAGCCGCGGCCCTGGCTCGTGACCGTCGCCTCGCGGCGGCTCGTCGACGGATGGCGGAGCGAGAGCGCCCGAAGGCGTCGCGAAGAGCAGGACGCGCAGCTCGACGTGCGAGAAGCGGGGTCCGTGCCCTCCCGGGACGACACGCTCACGCTGCTCTTCCTCTGCTGCCACCCAGCGCTGTCGGTGCCGTCGCAGCTCGCCCTCACGCTTCGCGCGGTCGGCGGGCTCTCCACGGCCGAGATCGCGAACGCCTTCCTGGTCCCCGAGGCCACCATGGCCCAGCGCATCAGCCGCGCCAAGCAGCACATCAGGGGCACGGGCGCACGCTTCGACCTCCCGCCGAAGCCGGAGCGAGCCGACCGGCTGCGGGTGGTCTTGCACGTGCTCTACCTCGTCTTCAACGAGGGCTACACGACGAGCTCGGGGGCGTCGCTGCACCGCGCCGACCTCACCGCCGAGGCGATCCGGCTGGCGCGCCTGCTCCACGGGATCCTGCCCGAAGACGGCGAGGTGGCCGGCCTGCTCGCGCTCATGCTGCTGACCGATGCTCGGCGGGCCGCCCGTACGACCAGCGACGGTTCACTGGTGCCGCTCGCCGAGCAAGAACGCGGCATGTGGAACACCGCTCAGATCGAAGAGGGCGTCGCCCTCATCACCGCTGCCCTCGGCAAGGCGCCGATCGGTCCGTACCAGCTGCAGGCGGCGATCGCCGCCATCCACGACGAGGCGCCGAGCGCCGAGGAGACGGACTGGCCGCAGATCCTCGCCCTCTACGAGGTGCTCGAACAGGTGTCGCCGGGTCCGGTCGTCACGCTGAACCGCGCGGTCGCGGTCGCCATGGTCGACGGTCCGCGGGCCGGTCTCGCGCTGCTCGGGACCCTCGACGCCGACGACCGCATGACGCACACCCACCGGGTGGAGGCGGTCCGAGGCCATCTGCTCGAGCTCGCGGGCGACCGCGTCGCGGCGCGTGAGTCTTACCGGCGGGCCGCCAGGATGACCGCGAGCGTTCCCGAGCAACGGTACCTGGCACTCCGCGCGGCCCGGCTCCGCTAGGGGATCTGCTGCTCCTGCGGCGTCGGGGCGCGGGCCAGGCTCGCGAGGACGGCCCCCGCCAGGATCAGCAACCCCCCCGCGGCCACCCCGAGCGTGACCGACTCGTCGAGGAAGACGAACCCGAGCACCGCGGCCGCGAGCGGCTCCATCGCGGAGACGATCGCGGTACGGACGGCCCCGATCCGCGCGAGCGCCTCCATCAGGAAGAAGAAGGCACCGGCCGAGGACACCCCCATCCCGACGAGCGGCCCGAGCTCGGCCGCACCCGAGGGCAGGTCCCAATGACCGACCACATTGGCGTAGACGAACAGGCCGATCGAGGCGCCCGCGCTCACCCACAGCGCGCTCGTGAGCGCGCCGGTGCGGTCGATCCACAGGTCGACGCCCGTGAGGTACGCGCTGTACGTCATCGCAGTGACGAGTGCCAGCACCACCCCGACGCCGTCGATCGCGAGCCCGGCCCCGGCCCCGACGACGATCGCCGCGCCGGCGACCGCGCACAGGAGCGCCACGACCGTCAGGCGGGCCGGGAGGTCGCCGCCCAGCGCCCACGCCCACACGGTCACGAAGACCGGATAGGTGAAGAACAGGAGCGTCACGGCCGCGACGGTCCCGTGCTGGGTCGACGTGAAGAACAGGCTCGCCTCGATCGCGTAGCCGAACAGCGCCAGCAGGACCAACCGGAGGCGTTCGCCGGGCTCGGCCAAGATGGGGCGGTGCGTGACGAGCAGCGCGACGAACAGGACGAACGCCCCGATCGCGAAACGGATCGAGAGCATCGTCTCGACGGGCACGCCGCGCTCGAGGACCTGGCGGCCCCAGATGATGATGGTGCCGAAGAGGATGGC
>JBAVEY010000205.1:0-2371 GCA_049587975.1 Actinomycetota bacterium
ATCCAGCACACCGATCAGCGGGGTCGGCGATTGTTGGGCCCATACGGAGAATGGATTAATCGCCGCCGCGCCCCCAGTTAGGATGAACTCGCGCCGCCTCATGCGCGTCCTCCGACTTTGGAAGGGCATCGTAGCGGCTCAAACGGGGATATTGAAAGAGCTCGTCAATGTCCGCTTTGGGTCTTGGCCGTGTCAAAACGCTTTGCCGGAAGGGGTCGGAATCTCGGCGAGGTAGCGATGCGAGCGGTTTTTTCGGCTTTGACTATGCCCTCATCGCGGCCACGAGTGGCTGAGTGCCCATAATGTTCATGACCCGGGTGAGATTGTAGGCAAGCACGTGCAACGCCATCTCGGTGGCAACCTTCGGCAGGCGCTTCATCAGGAAGTGCGTCGCCCCCATCCTCATCTTCAGCGTGCCGAAGGGATGTTCGACCGTTTCGCGACGCTGCCGCATGGCCTGCGGGTTCTTGTCGAGGCGTCTCTGTACGGCCTCCAGCACATTCTCATGCTCCCAGCGCGTGATGCGCCGTTGCGTGCCGGTCGTACAGCGATGCTTGAGCGCACAGTGGCGGCACGCATTCGTCCAATAGCGCCGCAGCTTCTGCCCGTTCTCCTCGTTCGTGTAGTAGTACTTCAGCTTTTCGCCAGCCGGGCAGCGATACACATCCTCGTCGCTGAGATAGACGAAGTCCTGCTTGCCAAAGCGACCCTTTGCCTCGATCCCCGATGTCATCGGTTTTGGAAGCGTCACGGCGATTCCGGCTTTGTCACAGGCGAGGATTTCCTCGCCGCCGAAGTAGCCGCGATCCGCAACGGCTTCGAGTTCGTCGACGCCGAGGACTTCCTTCACCTGTGAGGCGATGTTTGCGAGTTGCGCCCGATCCGAGCCGCTATTCGTCACCTCGTGCGTGACGATCAGGTGATGTTCCGTATCAACTGCGACCTGCACATTGTAGCCGACCACGCCGGAACCACGCCCGCTGGTCGCCATCGAGCGACTGTCGGGATCGGTGAGCGAGATCTGCTGATCGGGTGACGCCAGCATCAGCTTTTCCATCGCCGCCAGTCGCTGCATCTCGCTTTCGAGCTTGGCCAGCTTCTCCTTCAGATGGGCCGTCTTCGCTGCCAGCTCTTCGGACGGCTCCTGCAGGTCGGCCGTGTCGAGCTGCGCAAGATAGCGCACCACGCTCTCCTCCAATTGTGCGCGGCGCCGCTCCACTTTCCCGCGAGTGAAGTTCTTGTCCCGGTTGTTCACCGCTTTGAACTTGCTGCCATCAATGGCAACGCTCGCTTTCGTGAGCAGGCCCACCTGGCGGCACAGTTCGATAAATTGCACGCAGACCTTCTTGATCGCCGGCCCATTGTCTTTGCGGAAGTCGGCAATCGTCTTGTGATCAGGAACGAGCCGGCCGGTCAGCCACATCACCTCGACATTGCGCCCAGCCTCACGCTCAAGCCGCCGACTCGACTGAACGCGATTGAGGTAGCCGTAAATGTAAAGCTTCAGCAGCCCCGATGGATGATATGAAGGTCGGCCAGTTGCCTCGGGAGCCACTCCGTCGAACCCCAGTCCGGATAGGTCGAGTTCGTTAACAAAGGCATCGATCACCCGAACCGAATTGTCCTCGTCGATCCAGTCTTCCAGGCACTCCGGAAACAGCGTTGTCTGCCCGCGATCGATCCCCTCAACGAAGCGCATTCGATCCCTCCGCAAAATCGCGGCGGAATCATACAGCGCGAATCAAATAACCAAGTGCGTTTTCACACAGCCAGGGTCAAAAGCGGACATTCTGCGGTGCCGGCCTCATGTCCGCTTTGCCCCTCATTGCGACCGTAAAAGCCGACATCGCCTTACAGGACGCATGCTCCTCTAGTCAGCAACAGAGGAGTACGAACCATGCAAGACGATGCAAACCTCGCCATACCCACGCCTAAACGAGCCCCCTGGAACAAGGGCAAATTAATCGGAGCTAAGCCGCCACTCCGGCAGAAGCACGTCTGGGCAATTCGCACCATGCTCCAAGTTGAGCCGAGTAAACGTGACCTGGCGATGTTCAATCTTGCCATCGACAGTAAACTGCCGGGCTGCGACGTAGTCTCAATTAGGGTCGATGATGTTGCTCCCAATGGTTACGCCATCGATCGAGCGACGGTGCGCCAGAGAAAGACCGGGCGACCAGTTCGGTTTGAGCTGATCGAGCATACGCGCCAGGCCATCGACGATTATCTCAAGGTCTCTCGCAAGAAGCCTGGCGAGTTCCTTTTTACGAGTTCAAGGTCAGGGCGAAGCATGACACAGCGCCAGTATGGACGACTGGTGTCCGATTGGCTTATCGGCATAGGGCTAGATCCTCATTTGTACGGCACACAT
>JBAVEY010000206.1:0-13048 GCA_049587975.1 Actinomycetota bacterium
CCGCCGGGCCGCGACCGCGACCCACCACAGGAGGAGCGGGACCGCGGCCGTCACCTTCACGATCGTCCCGAGCGCGAGCGCCGCGGTCGCCCACAGTTCCCGCCCGGAGAAGACGAGCGCGAGCGCCGCGGCGACCGCGAGCGCAACCAGCAGATCGTTGTGACCGCTCGCCACGCTCTGGAACAGGACCACGGGGTTGAGCCCGACGAGCGCGACCGCGAACGCTTCGCGCTCGGGCCGGACCCGCCGGACGAGCCCGCCGACCACGAACACCGTCGCCAGGCTCGCCCCGATCGCGATCACCCGGAAGGTCGCGACGATCGCGTTCACGTCCTCTGCGACGCGGGTCACGAGCGCCGAGAGCTGGGTCCACAGCGCGCCGTAGACCGCCGGCGTGTCGACCCACTTCGGGCCGACGAAGGTCGCGAGGACGTCGCTCGGGTAGTCCGCCGGCGTGGCGACGTACGGGTTCGCGTGGTACGTGGAGGCGATCCTGCCGTAGTACGCGTACGAGTAGACGTCGCGCGAGAACAGCAACGGCAGGAAGAGCAGCGCGACGTGGTACCCGACCGCGAGCCAGATCACCGTCCGCGCCGAGATCGTCCGGCGGCGGCACTCGCGCACGACCAGCACGAACGCGACCGCCGCCAACGACACCGCAACGACGCCTGCCGCGGCGAGCGCGCTCCCGTGCAGGGCATCGAGCCCGACGAGCTCGGCCACCCAGCGGACGGGGCCGCCCGGGCCCGAGGGAAGGACCGGCGTGAACGGCGAGCCCGGCGTCGCGGCCACGAGCGCCACGAGGACGAACGACGCGACGGACGCCACGAGGGCGACGCGTGGAGCCGTCCGGTCGCCGCCGGTCCGTTGCCCCGCCATCGGGCGAGCGTATCTTGCCGCCGAGGCGGCGTGACGCTACACCCCCGGACCGGTCAGCCGGACGTCCCCGTGTGTCGTGCGCACGAACACCTGCCAGTTGTAGTACGCGTAGAAGAGGTCCGGGTCGCGGCGCATCGCGTTCGCGTAGCCGGTGACCGCCGCGACGTACGCGGGCACCGGGTTGTAGTGGAACAGCGCCGTGCGGTCGTCGCCCGGTGCCCCGTTGGCATGCAGGTAGTTGGCCGCCCCCAAGATCGCATCCCGCGCGACGTGGACGTCCCCGCCGAGACCGTAGGCGGCCCACGTCGACGGGATGAACTGCATCGGCCCCTGCGCGCCGGCCGAGCTGCTCGAGACGATCCGGCCCATCCGGGTCTCGATCAGCATGACCGCCGCGAGCACCTCCCAATCCACGCCGAACCGCTCCTCGGCCTCGTCGAAGTACCCCCGGAGCGCCTCTGGCGGCTCGGGCGCTCGGGTGCGGAAGTCGGGGAGCGTCTCCACGGGCGCGAAGTGGTCGTATAGGGCACCGCCGGCCCGCACGTTCGATCTCGCTTCGCGCGCCGGGGCGCCCGAGAGCCGCCCGAGGACGCCCGCCGCCAGCCGGTCATCGGCGGCGAGGACACGGTAGATCCGCTGCTCGTGCAGGACGAGGAGCTCGACGTCGTGGGGCGGCGGCCACGCATCGAGCTCGCCCGAGCCGATCCACCGACGCACCGCCGCCCGCCGAGCCTCCGACGTGTCCTCGAGCTCGAGCGCGAGCGCCCCGGCTCGGCGAGGGACCCGGGCGTCGGGATCGGGCAGGGACGCGTCCTGCGGCGACGGTGAACCGCCGGCGACCCCGGTCGAGGGCGGGACCGACGGGACCGCGCTCGCGGCGGCCGGCGACGACCTCCGTTCCACGGGGTCGCCCTGCGTGCACACCGGAAGGAGCACCGCGACGGCGGCGAGGGCGAGGAGCGTCCGCCTCATCCGACGGCTGCGACGTCCTCGTACGGCGACTCGAGGAGCTCGCGCACCGAACCGTCCTCGGCGAAGAACAGGAAGCGGTCCAGCAGCCGCATGAACCAGCGGTCGTGCGTGACCGCGATGACCGTCCCCTGGTAGCGGTCGACCGCCTCCTGGAGCGCGTCGGCCGAGGCGACGTCGAGGTTGTCGGTGGGCTCGTCGAGCAGCAGCATCGTGGGCGAGTCCACCTCCATCAGCAGCAACTGGAACCTGGCCTGCTGGCCGCCCGACAAGATCTCGAACGGGTTGCGCCCCACCTGGTCGATCTCGTAGCGGCGGAGCGCCGCCATGGCCTCGGTCATCGTCATCCCGCGCTTGCGCAGCACCTCGAGGATCGGCAGATCGGCGACGTCGGCCCGCTCGTGCAGCTGCGCGAATAGGGCGGGCTCGACGCGCGCCCCGAGCTTCCAGGAGCCCCCGTGCGCGACGTCCTCGCCTGCGAGCAGCCGCATGAAGTGCGTCTTGCCGGTCCCGTTCGGGCCGATCACGCCGATCCGCTCGCCGAACCAGACCTCGGCGTCGAACGGCCCGACGATCCCCGCGATCGAGAGCCCCGCGACCCGGAGCGCGACCTTGCCGGTGCGCCCGCCCTCGATCCGGATCCGGACGTTCTGGACGTCCGCCTTCTCGGGCGGCTTCTCGGTCGCCTCGAACCGGTCGAGCCGGTGCTGCGCCGAGCGGGCCTTCGAGGCCCAGCTGTCGTTGTACGCGGACTTGCGCTTCATCTCCTTGACCATCTCCGAGAGCCGTCGATGCTCCGCCTCGTACCGGCGGTGGTCCTGATCGAGCCGGTCCACGCGAGCGTCGCGCGCCGCCGCGTAGGTCGAGAACCGGCCGTGATGCGTCCAGGCCGCGCGCCCCTCCAGGGTGACGATCCGGGTCGCGGCGCGGTCCAGCACGGTCCGGTCGTGGCTCACGAACAGGATCGTCTTCGGGCTCGCCGCGATCGTGTCCTCGAGCCAGCGCTTGCCTTCGATGTCCAACGCGTTGTCGGGCTCGTCGAGCATCACGGTGTCGAACCGTGACCGCAGGATCACCTCGAGGGCGAGCCTCTTGCGCTCGCCGCCCGAGAGGGTCTCGATCTTGCGCTCGGCGCACTCCGGGTAGCCTTGCCCGAACGCGGCGTGGGTGCACTGGTCGAACAGCACCTCCGCCTCGTAGCCGCCCACCTCACCCCAGTGCGCGAGGACCTCGGCGTAGCGCATCTGCGCCTCCTCGCCCGGATGGTCGTCCATCCACCGCTCCGCCTTGGCGAGCCGGGCCGCCGCCTCCGCCACCCGTGGATCGGCGTACGCGAGCAGGAACGCCCGGACCGTCGTCGGGCGGGCGTCCGAGCCGATGAACTGGCGCATGAGCCCGACCCGCCCGTCCGTCGTGATCGCCCCCACGGTCGGGCGCTCGTCGCCCACGATCAGGCGGAGCAGCGTCGTCTTGCCGATCCCGTTCGCCCCGACGAGCCCCGCGTGCTCGCCCTCGGGCACCCGGAAGCTCACGCGCTCGAACAGCGTCCAGCCGCCCGGGAGCGCGTAGGAGACGTCGGTCAGCTCGATGAACCCCACGATCGGACCACGGTAGCAGCGACGCCGACGCGCACCCTCGAAGGACGCGGCTCGCGGGATCGGAGGGGCGGACCAGCGGCTGCCTAGGCACCCACGAGGTCGCGCCGCCGGAACGCGGCGATGCCGACGAGGGCAGCGAGCAGCCCGAGCCCGACGAGCCACGCGGCCGCGGACCAGTCGGGCTGGGCCGCCGGGGCCGGCGTGATGTGCAGCAGCGGGGACGTATCCAGCAGCCACCGGCTCGAGCTCGACCCGGTGGTGGACGCGAGGACCTCGACGAGGAACGACCACACGACCAGCCCATAGGCGACGCCGATCGCGCCCCGGGGCCATACGCCGTAGGCGAGCGCCCCGATCCCGAGGACGAACAGCGCGGGCGGCGCGACGTTCAGCCCCGCCTGGACCAGATCCCCGAGCGGGATCCCGGTGTGCTGGGTCATGGCTCCGGCCCAGGCGGTGATCCCCGTGAGGATGCTCGCGCCGACGACCAGACCGACGCCGACGCCGAGCCGGACCGCCAGCCACCGCGGGCGCGGCACGGGCCGGACGAGCAGGTTGTCCAGGTGGCCCGCTGCCTCCTCGTTGCGGATCGCCGCGATCTGGCCCGCGACCGCGATCGCCACGAGTCCGGCAGCCACCACGAAGACGAACCCCAGATACGACGCCGCCCCGGCGGTGGTCCCCCCGAGTCGTTCGATCACCCGCTCGAGCCCGGGTGAGCCCCGTAGCGCGCTCCCGGCGGACTGCGCGACCAGGCCGAAGATCAGGCCGGTCACGCCGAGAGCGCCGAGCCACGCGACGACGGCGGGCCGGGTGAGGCGCAGCGTCAGCCCGCCCTGGCTCCCGAGCAGGAGCGTCCGAGGCCTCGGCGCGTCGCGGCTCCCGAGCGCGCTCGCGCCGAGGTCGCGGTCGCGGGCGATACGCAGGGACACGACCACGAGCACGCCCACGAGGAGCGCGATCGGGACGAACGCGAGCGGCCTCGATCCGGTGAGCGGGCGGAGTTCCTCGATCCAGCCGAGCGGGGTCGCCCAGCGCAGCCAGGCGAGCCCGGGGTCGGAGTCGGCCGCCATCTTGACCAGGTAGGAGGCGGCGAGGACCCCCGCCCCGATCAGGTTGGCGTCGTGCCGCGTTGCGGCCAGCTGCCCGGCGAGCAAGCCGACCGCCATGAACATCGCCGCCGAGGCCACGACGGCGGTCGCGAAGAACAACGAGGTCCCCGGTCCGATGCTGACCCGCGAGCTCCCGCCGCCAGCTGCGGCGAGGACCGCCGTGGGAACCCACAGAGCGACCGATCCGATGCCGAGCCCGGCCGCCGCCTGCCGGGCCGCCCGCTCCCGCGTGGTGTGCCCCGACAGGAACAGCTCCCACCTACCGGCGTCCTCCTCCCCCCTCAGGAGACGGGTCGCGATCAGGAGCCCCCAGATCGCGCCGAGGATGACGAGGGTCAGCATCGTCTTGTACGCCGTGTAGCCGGCCACCGTGTCCAGCTGACGCATGGGACCGAACACCGCTTCGAAGCCGGCGTTGCCCTGGAATGACGCCGCGAGCACAGCCCGGGAGGCCGGGGTCGGGAACGTTGACGGGTAGGCGGCCTCGGTCGCGGCGATCGTCAGCCCGAAGACCACGCCCCAGAGCGCACCCGGACGAGCGGCCCGTCTGGCGGTGGTGACGGTGAGCGCCCTGGACGCATGGGCCTCGTCGTAGACCTCCTTACGCCGCATCGGACGACCCGTCCCCCTCCCCGTAGTGCGCGAGGAAGAGCTCCTCGAGCGACGGTTCCCGGCTCACGAGATGGCTGACGCCGGCATCCGCGAGCACGCCGAGCAGCGGCTCGATCGAGCCGACCACCTGGCACCGCAGCCGCCGGCCGTCGACCTGCACCGCGCTCACGCCGGGGACGTTCGACAGGTCGGGCACCGAGCCGTCGAGGTCCGCCTCGATCTGCAGCGCCGACAGGTGGCGCATCTCGGCGAGGGTGCCCACCTCCGCGAGCCGTCCGGCCCGCAAGATCGCGATCCGGTCGCAGAGTGCCTCGACCTCGGAGAGGATGTGGGAGGAGAGGAAGACCGTCTGACCGCGTTCGCGTGCGTCCTCCACGCATCCGCGGAAGGTCCGCTCCATCAGGGGGTCGAGCCCGCTCGTCGGCTCGTCGAGCAGGAGGAGGTCGGCCCGGGTCATCAGCCCCGCGATCAGGATGAGCTTCTGGCGGTTGCCCTTGGAGTAGGCACGCACCTTCTTGGACGGATCGAAGTCGAACCGCTCGAGGAGCCTGTCGCGGTACGCCACGTCGACCTTCCCCTGGACCCGGCCGAGCAGGTGCAGCGTCTCGATGCCGGACAGCGACGGCCACAGGTCCGCCTCCCCGGGCACGTAGGCGACCCGGCGATGCGCCTCGACCGGATGCGCCTGGCCGTCGATGCCGAAGATCTCGGCACGGCCCCGAGTGGCGCGGATCAGCCCGAGCAGGAGCCGGAGCGTGGTCGTTTTGCCGGCGCCGTTCGGGCCGAGGTAGCCCATCACCTCGCCCCGGCCGACCTCGAGGTCCAGGTCGATGAGCGCCTCCGTCGAGCCGAAGGTCTTCGACAACCCCTCGGTCCGGATCGCCGGGATCGTGCGATCGTTCATCCGCGTCGCGCCCTTCGGAAGCCTCGAGTCCAGGATACGGAGCCGACGACCATCCGCGTGGCGCTCGGCGGCTAGCCCGGGACGCGCTCGCGGGCCGCGTGCTCCAGCGAGAGCTGGCCACACGCGGCGTCGATCTCCCGCCCGCGTGTGTCGCGGATCGTGACGGCAACGCCCGCGTCGTCGAGGATCGCCGCGAACGCACGGATCCGCGCGGCCGAGCTCGGCCTCGAGGGCCAGCCGGGGGTCGGGTTCAGCGGGATCAGGTTCACGTGGGCCCGCAAGCGGAGCGCGATCGGAGCGAGCCGTTCGGCCTGCTCGTCCATGTCGTTGACCCGGTCGATCATCGCCCACTCGATCGAGGGACGGCGTCGCGTCAGGCGGCGCCACTCCTCGATCGCGCCGATCAGCTCGCCGAGCGGCCACAGCCGGTTGACCGGGACCAGCTCGCCCCGAAGTTCGTCGTCGGCAGCGTGCAGGCTGACCGCGAGCCCGACCTGCGGGAAGGCCCGAGCGAGCCGACGGATCGCCGGCGCCACGCCCACGGTCGAGACCGTCACGTGACGGTCGCCCATGCCCATCTGGCCGGTGAGCCGCTCGAGCGCGCCGAACGTGTGTCGCTCGTTCGAGAGCGGCTCCCCCATCCCCATGAAGACGGCGTTCGACAGGCGCCGCGGCGTCGACGGCGGGAGCGCCGGGGCCTCGCGCCGGGCCCAGACGGCCTGCGCGGCGATCTCACCCGCGGTGAGGTTGTTGCGCAGGCCCATCTGCCCCGTCGCACAGAACCCGCACCCGATCGCGCAGCCGGACTGCGTCGAGACGCAGACCGTCACCCGGTCCCGGTAGCCCATCAGCACCGTCTCGATCACGTGCCGGCCGCCGATCCGGAGCAGCGCCTTGCGGGTCGCGCCCCGGTCGGCCTCCCGCTCCTCGAGCACCTCGACCCCGATCGGGAGCTCGGCCTGGAGCCGTTCTCGCAACCGCTTGGGGACGTCGGGCATGCGCTCGTACGTGGCGGCTCGCCGCCACAGCTGTCGGTGGATCTGCCTGGCCCGGAACGGCGGCTCGCCCCACGCGGCGAGGCGCTCGGTGAGCTCATCGAGGGTCAGGTCATAGACGGTCGTCATCCGGTGACGAGCCTACGACGGTGCCGGATGGGCTCCTACCAGTACCGAGCGGTCGCCATCGCGAACGCCGCGAGCGTCACCAACGCGAAGTTCCACTTGGCCAGGGTCCGCCCCTTCGCCTGGAGCGCGCCGAGCTCCTGCACCAGCTCCGGAGGGGCCTGATCGCCCGCCTGTGCGATCTGGCCGCCGACCGCGAGCGTCCGCTTCAAGGTCGGCGCGGTCGCGAACAGCCCGATCCCCAGCGCGACGAGCGCTGCGATCGCCCCCGCGGTGATCGCGTCCCCGAACGCGCTCCCGAGGAAGTCGGTGAGCCCCCCGTACGCCTGCATGTCGTGCCAATACAGGAAGCCGCCCGCGACGATCGTGGCGCCGGCGATCCGCAGGATCCAGTCGACCAGGCGTCGCGTCGCGAGCAGTTCGCGCATGAACGGGCCGGCGGCCGGGCCGATCGCCTTCGCGGTCGGCTGCAGGAAGAACACCAACATGAAGACCGACCCGCCCCACGCGATCGCCAGGAGCACGTGGATGACCCTGAACACGATCAGGTACACGCTGGTTCCGAGCACGGCCCGACCTCCTTCGTCGGCTCGGCATCCTCCGCCCCCCTCGGATCCGGGTCAAACGCATCGGCGGTCCCGCCGGGTCCGCTCCAAGGGGGGCCATCCGTCCCGGCGCGGCGGTCCGGGCCGTCGGTCATCATGGCGCCCGTGGCCATCCGACGGACGTTCCGGCTCGGGCTCTTCGCGATCATCGGGGCGTTCCTGGTGATCCAGCTCATCCCCTACGGACACGATCATTCGAATCCGCCGGTGATCGCCGAGCCGGCGTGGAACTCGCCAGGCACCCGCGAGCTCGCCGCGGCCGCCTGCTTCGATTGCCACAGCAACGAGACCGCGTGGCCCTGGTACACGAGCGTTGCGCCGTTCTCCTGGCTCACGCAGCACGACGTCGAGGAGGGACGTGTCACCCTCAACTTCTCCGAGTGGAACCGACCGCAGGAGACCGAGGTCGCGGAGGCGATCAACGAGGGCTCGATGCCGCCCTGGTACTACCGGCTCCTGCACTCGAGCTCGCGCCTGTCCGATGCGGAGAAAGCCCGACTCATCGCCGGCCTGCAGGCCACGTTCCGCGCCTCGCCGCCCCCCGGCGGGTGAGGACGGAGAGGCGGGAGGGCGCCCGGTAGGCTGGAGCCGATGCGGAGCCCCTTCGATCCCTTCCTCGGATCCGGCGGCGTCGTGGTGCTCGACGGCGGGCTCGCCACCGAGCTCGAGCGCCGGGGCGCCGACCTGCGGGATCCGCTGTGGTCGGCGAAGGTGCTGGTCGAAGATCCCGATGCGATCCGATCGGTGCACCGCGCCTACTTCGACGCGGGCGCGGACGTCGCGATCTCCGCGAGCTACCAGGCGACGTTCGAGGGGCTGGCCGGCCGAGGCATCGGACGCGACGGAGCCGGCCGTCTCATGCGACGCAGCGTGGAGCTCGCCCGCGAGGCCGCGGACGACGGTCGGGTGGTCGCCGCATCCGTCGGCCCATACGGCGCGATGCTCGGTAACGGCGCCGAGTACACCGGCGACTACGACAGGGACGAGGACGAGCTCGTCGCGTTCCACGTCCCGCGGATCGAGGCGCTCGCCGAGGCCGGGCCCGACGTGTTCGCGGTCGAGACGATCCCGTCCTTCGTCGAGGCCCGCGCGCTCGCCCGCGCGCTCGAGACGGTGCCGGAGATCCCCGCGTGGGTGAGCTTCAGCTGCCGGGACGGCGGGCACATCTGCGACGGGACACCGATCGGATCGGCCGTGGAGGTCGTGGACTCCGCGCCCGGCGTCGTGGCAATCGGCGTCAACTGCACCTCGCCGCTGCACGTCGAGCGCCTGGTCGAGACGGTCCGCGCGACGACCGATCGCTCGGTCGTCTGTTACCCGAACCGAGGTTCGTTCTGGGACCCGATGCGCAGGGCATGGACCGATCCGCCCCGTCAGGACGCGCGGCCACCGCTGCGGCCGGTCGCGTGGAGGCAGGCGGGCGCCTCGGTGATCGGCGGTTGCTGCGGCACCACCCCGGAGGACATCGCCGCGATCGCGTCGGCGCTCGGACGAACCTGAGCGCTCGCTACCGCGGCGTCTCCGGTCCCGGCTCGAACGGCGCCCCGTGACCGGGCACGATCAGCCGGAGACCCTGGAGCCCGAGGACGCGCACGCGGTTCTCGTGGAGCAGCGCGGGATCGGGCGCGAAAGGGTCCTCCTCGGGGTGCGTCGCCGTCCACCAGAGATGGGTGAACACCACCAGGCCGTCACCCGGATCCACGACCGTGGAGATGTCCTGCGGCGAGTGGCCGGGCGTCTCGATCAGGCGGATCGATCGCGACAGCTCGAACCCCTCGGCGGGCCGGTCGACCCAACGGTCGTCGCGGTACCAGGCCCAGTGGTCGTGGACCCGCGCGTTGGGGAACAGCGCCGCGTTCAGCGTGTGATCGGGGTGGTGGTGCGACAAGACGACGTCCGTGATCTGCTCGGGGGTGAACTCGAGCTCCGCGAGCGGACGCAGGATCGCGTCGCGACCGGGCACCAGGCCCGGGTCGATCACGACCATCACCCCGTCCTCGCGCGCGAACCCGACCGTCGAGCCGACCCGCTCGGGATCGTCCTCGACGCTCAGGTACCCCTCGCTCAGGATGTGGAACTCGGCGGTCATCCGCGTCCGCCCATCCCGGTCGCGTCTTCCACGATGGACGGCGCCCTCACGCGGGGATCCGGCTCCTCGGCAGGAACCGACCCTGTCCCGGCTTGCCGTGGAACGTCCCGTCTCGTACCAGGACCGTTCCGCGCTGCATCACGACCTCGGGCAGGCCCCGGACCTTCCGCCCCTCGTACGCGGAGTAGTCGACGTTCATGTGATGGGTCTTCGCCGAGATCTCGCGCTCGACCGCGGGATCGAACACCACGATGTCGGCGTCCGAGCCCGGGGCGATCGTGCCCTTGCGCGGGTACAGGCCGAACATCTTCGCCGGCTGGGTCGCGACGAGCTCGACGAACCGGTTCAGCCCGATGTGGCCGCCCTCCACGCCCCCGTACAAGAGCGTGAACCGGTCCTCGACCGAGGGCAGCCCGTTCGGGATCTTCGAGAAGTCGTCTCTGCCGAGGTCCTTTTGGCCCACGTAGTTGAACGGGGCGTGATCGGTCGAGACGATCTGTAGGTCGTCGGCCCGCAGGCCCTTCCACAGCTCCTCCTGGTGATCGGCGGGGCGCAGCGGCGGCGAGCACACGAACTTCGCGCCCTCGAACCCCGGACGCCCCATGTCGTCCTGCGACAGGTACAGGTACTGGGGGCAGGTCTCGGCGAACGCCGGCAGGCCGCGGTCGCGAGCCTCGCGGACGGCGTTCAGCGCATCGCGGGAAGACAGGTGCACGATGTACGCAGGGGTGCCGGCGAGCTCGGCGAGCTTGAACACGCGGTGCACCGCCTCGCCCTCCATCACCGCCGGGCGGGTCAGGCCATGGCTGAGCGGCTCGGTCTTGCCCTCGTCGAGGAACTGGCGCACGAGGACGTCGATCGGCCCTCCGTTCTCCGCGTGCATCATGATCAGCGCGCCCGAGTCGCCGGCCCGCCGCATCGCACGGAAGATCGACGCGTCGTCGAGCATGAACACGCCCGGGTACGCCATGAAGAGCTTGAACGAGGTCACGCCCTCGCCCACGAGCTCGTCCATCTCCTTCAGGACCTGGTCGTTCACCTCGCGGATGATCATGTGGAACCCGTAGTCGGTGGTGGCCTTCTTCGCCTTCTCGTGCCAGCGGTCCAGCCCCTGCCGCAGACCCTCGCCGTAATCCTGCAACGCGAAGTCCACGATCGTCGTCGTGCCCCCGAACGCGGCGGCGCGCGTCCCGGTCTCGAAGTCGTCCGAGCAGAAGCTGCCGCCGAACGGCAGATCCATGTGGGTGTGCACGTCCACCCCGCCCGGCATCACGTACCGGTCCGTGGCGTCGATCTCGACGTCGGCCTGCACGGGCATCCCGACCCCGATCGCGGCGACCTGTTCGTCCTCGATCACGACGTCGGCCTTCGTGGTCTCGGTCGCGGTCACGACCGTGCCGCCCTTGATCAGCGTCCTCATGGCGTCGATCTCCCTCCACGTTCTTCCGGCCACGTTCTTCCGGCCACGTTCTTCCGGCTGCCCCGGCGTTCCCGGCCGGTGCTCCGAGGGCATCATCCGACGGCGCACGGCGGCGGGCAAACCCTGGGATGGCGGCTATCCTCGACCGGTGGCCGCGACCGACTGGCACATCGCGCAGGTGAACGTCGCCCTGCTGCGAGCCCCCCTGGACGCTCCCGAGCTCCATGGCTTCGTCGCGTTGCTCGAACCGATCAACGCGCTCGCCGACTCGAGCCCCGGCTTCGTGTGGCGTCTCCAGGGCGAATCGGGCAACGCGACCGGGATCCGGGCGTTCGACGACGAGCGCATCATCGTCAACCTGTCGGTCTGGGAGACGATCGAGGCCCTCGGGCTGTTCGTGTTCGCCTCGAGGCACAACGAGGTGCTGCGACGCCGCCGCGAGTGGTTCGAGAAGATGGCGGAGGCACATCTGGCGCTGTGGTGGGTCCCCGCAGGCACGCTCCCCACCGTCGAGGAGGCCGAACGACGCGTCGCGATGGTTCGCGACCGCGGGGCGTTGCCCGAGGCGTTCACCCTGCGAGAGCCGTTCCCTGCTCCCGGTTCCAACGTCCCGGTTCCCGCACAGGACCGATGGCGATACCCGACGACGTCGCCCGCGGGGTGAGGCTCCGTCTCGGCGACCCGCCGAACCGAAGGGGCCGATGTTCACCCGATCCGGATGACGAGGTGGCTGGCGTGCACTAGATTCAGGAGCCTTGCTTCTTCCGACCAGCGAAGGGATGGCCAGGACCGTGTCCCATCGGGTGACAGCGAACGCGGACACGACCTCGGCGTGGCGCCGCGCGGTCGTGGGGCTGGTGATACCGGCTCTGCTCGTACTCGGCTCCTGTTCGTCGGAGTCCGCGCTCTGCACGAGCATCGACAGCCTCCGCTCGGATCTCCAGGGCCTCAAGGACGTGAACGTCGTCGATGACGGCATCGACGCGCTGACGACGCAGATCGACGCGGTCAAGGCGTCGTTCACGGACGTGAAACAGGAGGCGGGGAACGCGTTCTCCTCCGACATCGACGCGGTCGAGGCGGCGCTCGGCGACGTCGAGACGGTCGTGCAGCAGGTTCAGGGCGGCACGGCCCTGACCGCCGTGGCGCCCCAGGCGGTCGCGGCCGTGTCTGCGCTGGTCACCGCGGTCGATAGCCTGGTTCAGAGCGCGCAAGACCAGGAGTGCGGCTAGCCCGGGATCGACGTCGCGCGCCGGTGCACGTCGGCCAGGCCAAGGGAACGGAGGGAGGGCACCATGGAGGACGAACTGACGGGGGCGGCCGAGGCGGCGGCTGAGGATGCGGTCGACGAGGCGGTTGCGGCCGAGGCGTTGCACGAGGACGCGGTGGGCAAGGCCGCCGAGGCGGCGGTGCTGATGGAGGCGGCCGAAGAGCTCGCCGAGGAGGCCGTCGTGGAGGAGGCCGTCGCCGAAGAGCTCGCCGACGATGCCGTGGTCGACGCCGAGGCGGCGGTCGAGCTCGCCGACGCGGCGGAGGGGGACGACGAGGCCTAGCGGCCGACCCCTCCAGATCCGCTCGAGGGCCCGGGGTGGCACGGATCGGCGATCTGGGGGAAGCTGACCGGGCGATGACCTCCCTGGTCGGGTCCGGAGGGGGACGACCCGGCGCCACCGCTCGGGTCACCCGTGACGACGTCCTCGCGATCGTGGTGCTCGCGGTCGTGTACTACGCCGCCGCTC
>JBAVEY010000207.1:0-2109 GCA_049587975.1 Actinomycetota bacterium
CACGAACATCATGTTCGTGGCCCGCTACGCGATGCTGACGAAGATTAGAGGTCGCTTCAACACCTTCGACGGAGTCATCCACGTGGCGGAGAGCCCCGAGGACTCCTGGGTCGAAGTCACGATCGACGCGTCGAGCATCTCGACGGATAACGAGCAGCGGGACGAGCACCTGCGTTCGGGAGACTTCCTCGACCTCGAGAACGAACCCGACATCACGTTCCGCTCGACCAAGACCGAACGGCTCGAGGGGACCAGGGTCCGTCTCACCGGCGACCTTTCGATCCGGGGCGTGACGAAGGAAGTCTCCTTCGATGTCGACTACGCCGGGGTGGCAGTCGGGGTCGACGGCAAGTCCAGGATCGCGTTCGCCGCGAGTCTCGAGATCGACAGGGACGACTACAACGTCAGTTGGAACATGGCGATCGAGACCGGCGGAGTCCTCGTCGGAAAGCACGTGCAGCTCGAACTCGAGGTCCAGGCCGTCCCGAAGGAGTAGGTCGAAAGGCTGGGTCGGTCGTCCACGCTTTCGGCTCCGGGGGTGGGACTCGAACCCACAACCTACGGATTAACAGTCTGATTCAGCCCGTTTCGAGATGGCCGAGTCCGTCAAGGTGGTGTAACTCCACAGCGTCATCCTGATCATCAGCTCGCTGCGACGAGCTCGCCCCTCACCTCCTCAGCGGCCTCGCCGTCGATCACCTCGAGCCGAGCCTTCGCGAGGGACTCGGCACCCATGTAGCGACGCACGACCTGCCACTCGTCGTGCTGTTCGGCGAGCACCATGCCGAGGAGTCGGATCACCGCAGCACGGTTCGGGAAGATGCCAACGACATCGGTGCGGCGGCGGATCTCCTTGTTCAGACGCTCCTGCGGGTTATTGGACCAGATCTGTTTCCAGTGGGCCTGCGGGAAGGTCGTGAACGCCAGGATGTCGGGACCCGCGTCGGAAAGCATCGTGGCCGCATCTGGGAACCGCTCTGCGAGCTGGTCCACCACGCGATGGAACTGCGCCCACACCGCCTCCGCGTCGGGCTGAGCGAAGATCGAGCGCACCAGCGTTGCGACGAAGGGGCCGGCGGACTTGGGGACCTTGGCGAGCAGGTTGCGAAGGAAGTGGGTCCTGCATCGTTGCCACGACGTTCCTGGCAGGGTCGATGCGATCGCGTCGACGAGTCCGGGGTGCGCGTCGGATACGACGAGACGCACACCCGAGAGCCCTCGAGCAACGAGACCCCTGAGGAAGGCCGTCCATCCAGCGCCGTCCTCGCTGGTCACGAGGTCCAAGCCCAAGATCTCGCGGAACCCCGAGGCGTTCACGCCAGTGGCGACGAGCGCGGCGACCGACTGGATCCGGCCGGCCTCTCGGACCTTCTGCGTGAGGGCGTCGATCCACACGTACGTGTAGGAACCGCCGTCGAGTGGACGGGTCCGGAACGCCTCGACGGCCTCATCGAGTTCCTTGGCCATCTCCGAGACCCTGGACCTCGAGATCCGCTCGATCCCGAGCTGACGGACCAGCCCTTCGACACGCCGGGTGGACACGCCGCGCACGTAGCACTCTGCGACGACCTGGACGAAGGCTCGCTCGGCACGCCGGCGGGGCTCGAGGAGCCACTCGGGGAAGTAGGTGCCTTCACGCAGCTTCGGGACGGCCAGCGAGATCGTGCCGGCGCGGGTGTCCCAGGGGCGTTCCCGGTAGCCGTTCCGTCGGTTGGTCCGCTCGGGTGAACGCTCGCCGTAGTCAGCGCCGCAGAGCGCGTCGGCATCGGCTCCCATCAGCTGCTCGGCGAAGATCTTCACCATCTCCCGCAGCAGGTCGACGTCGGCTCCTTCGAGCTGCTTGCGGAAGTCCTCCAGGGCGTCAATCCTGTTCTTGACCACCGTGCTCCTCCTCTCCGAGTTCCCACAGTTCTCGTTGAGGATGACGCGGTGGTCTTCTCGTTCAACGACCTTCAAGTGATCGTTCGTACACCACGTCCGCGGACGCTACTGTCCCCTCCGGGGGGGCGAACGCAGGTAGATAGGAGGGTCATATGCCGAAGCTTCGGCACAGACATGGATCCTGTTCAGAACGAGAATGGAGCGCGCCGCGAGCCCGCGCCGCACGGC
>JBAVEY010000208.1:0-1666 GCA_049587975.1 Actinomycetota bacterium
GAAACTGTCCTTCAGGGAACAGCCCGGGGACGTGTCAATTGCCGCGAGGATGGCATCGACACTCGCCGCCGGATCTAGCGTGACCGCGTCCGGGTAGAGGGGTGGAGTTCGCTTGGGAACCGTCCACCCACCGTCGTGATACGTGCCCGCCTGGCCGTGCAGGCGACAGACGCGATCGCACCATTCGGCGTTGTTTCGTGCCGCAGTCCGCACGAGATCGGCCGGCTATCGGTCTTGCACGTCGCTGGTCTCCACGACGACCATCATCGTGCACTCCGCGCCGACGTGTAACCCGAGGCGGTCGATTGGTCGATATGGAGCGAACGCGCTCCTGATCGACTGCGAGGAGGACCGGACGCTGCGGGCGGTGCTCGTCGGGATGTTGCGGGAGGCTGAACGCTAACGACGTCCACTGGCCCGCGAGGTCGCGGCCTAGGAGAAGGCCCGGCGGTGTAAAGAGACCGTGACGTTAGTCGATCACGGATCGTGATTCGGGCGGCGGCGATCCGCCTGTCGGACCTCGCTGACGCCAGAGCGCATGCGATCCCGCAAGCGTCAGAAGGATCGCTTCCACGGTCCCGAGCGCCAAGATCAGGTCGGTCTGCCATCGACCAAAGTGAGGTGCCGTGACGAGGACATCCCCGGCGGTCCCGATGGCCACAACGAGCCCAAGTGCCAGGAACACGCCCCCGCGGGACCCGCCCGGTCGCGCTTCAAGAACCAGATCCCGACCATTGCCACCACGGCGCTAGCCCAATATCGGAGTAGGTAGACGATCAGGAATCGCGCCCCAAGTCCCTGCGAGAAGATGAACGGCCCCCGACCGCCTTCCCCGAAGACCGGCAGGAGGGGAATCGCCAATCCGACGATGACGGCTGTGACCGCGAGGCGGAAGGTCGAGCGGCGGATGTCGGAGGGCAACGTCGAGTGCATCTTTGGGATGCTAGTCCACCCCCGAACCCGCGGCGTCATCCTCGCTTTCATGGCCGAACTGCTGATCGACTGCGAGGAGGACCGGACGCTTCGGGCGGTGCTCGTCGGGATGCTGCGGGAGGGCCGACCGGAACGCCTAGGACTGTCAATCGCCGCGACGGCCGAACAGCCTCCTCCAGAAGGACGGCTTCTTGTGTCCGCGTAGAGCCTCGTCCTCGCGGCTGTGCTCTTCCGCGATCCGTTCGATGTCGTGCTGGGAGTCAGGCGGACGGCCACCGCCGCGGGGGTAGTAGCTGGGGTATTGCGGAGGGATATCTGGGTACTCGGGGCTTGTGCCGCGTTCCTGACTCACGCATCGAACTATAGGGCGGTGCTCGTCGGGATGCTGCGGGAGAGCGACCGCGAGGGCCGATGAAATTGAGCCGCCCGGCGCCATGAGCGACCGCAGGATCGCGGCGCCGGCCAGACCCCCTCTCGCGGGTCAACAGACCCTAGTGGAGGAGTGCGCCGCCTGATGAACAATTGTGGGAGGTGCTTAGCATGCATTGGGACATCGGGCTTCAAGGTCTCGGAGTGCTCGCGGCGTTCTCGCTCGGCTTCGGCCTTATCGCGCAGCTCGTCCTGTGGAGGTCCACGACCCACTGGCTGTGGCTGATCGCGGCTGGGACGTTCTTCATCGCCGGCCTGCTCATCAGCGAGGTGTGGTTCGGATCGGCGACGGAGGCGGAACTGC
>JBAVEY010000209.1:0-1918 GCA_049587975.1 Actinomycetota bacterium
TGGGGCATCGACCGGAGGGGCGATTGCACGATCGTCTGGTTCGAAGTCGACTCGGAGACTAGCCGCGGGACGGGGTAGTCTTCCCCTCGCTCGGCCGGCTAGTCTGCGGCGCCGTGTTGCATACCTGGCGTTATGCGACCCGCCGTCAAGCTGATGGCCGTCTCAACGAGCCTCATCTCGCTCCGACGATGTGGAAGATGTCTCGCCGGAGCGCCGGAGCTTCCGTTGCCGTCGCATGCGACCGTATACGGTCCGACTGCCCCCGCAACGATGCGATTCGCTCGGGCGGGATTGAGGATGGCCAACCTCACGGCTGCCGATGCCTTCGTCTGTCCGGGCACCGAACGCACGTCCACCTTTGAGGCGCGGCGGTGCGATTTCCAGCATGTACACGGATGTTCTGCATCGAATCAGCAACGTCACGCTCACTTGGCCTCGGATCGCCGAGCCCGGAGAATGGCATCGCGGATAAGGACGGCGGAGCCTTCCTTCGAGAGATAGGCCGAGGCTCCGTGCTCCTCTGCCCTTCGCCGAAGGCAGCGATCGTGAAGATCGGTGAGCAGGACCACCCGGGTTCGAGGAAGCGCACCTGTGATGATCTTCGTGGCTTCGATTCCGTCCATGATCGGCATTCGGACATCCATGAGGACGACATCGGGTAGCAGCTTCCCCGCGAGCTCCACGCCCGCCATCCCATCGGCAGCCTCACCGACGACATCGAGGTCCCATGCCTCCAAGAGTCGCCGGAGCAATCGGCGATTCTCGGCGTCATCGTCTACCAAGAGAACGCGGACCGGGCGAGAGGAAGCTCTGGACTCAGGCATGGACCCAGCTCAGCTTTGGGAAGCGGCTCCCTCGCGCTACTCGACCGCGGAGGAACATCGTCGCCGACTGGGCTCCCGCATCCGCTCGTGAGGCCTCTCCTGTTCGCCGCTGCGGTCTGGGTCGGGCTACCGGATCGCCCTGACGATCGATGAGCCGACCATGGGATGGCTGCTCGACAAGGCGCGGTCGGTCGTCGATGCGATCATCCAGGAGCACATCGCGGCCAGCGCCCGCCTCTTCCGCTGGATCTCCCCACAGCTTCTGCCGTTCGCTCGCCAGATCCCAGCCATGCGAGCTGCTGATCCCAGCGAACCCGTTCATCGAGCTACCTCCTTCGCGTCCTCGTGCCTGCTAATCGCGGAAGTTGCTCCTTTGTGCACGCGATCGACCGGGTGATTTCGGCCTCCCCCATCGGCGGGACTCGCGGCGAGAGCCCTCTGATGCCGATGTCACGAGCACGAACGGAAAGTGTGCTGATCGCCGTGAGATCTCGGATCGCCGCGAACATTTCGGTCTCTAACGCCGATGTACAGGCGAGAAGCCATGTCGTCGACCCCAGCACGTCTGACCGGGTTGCCCTGCTCGTGGAACGCGCCAAGCGGGGGGACCGTGATGCCTTCGGCGAGCTCTATCGTGCGTGCTACGCGCCAGTCTTTCGAGTGGCTCGGTTCCATCTTGGGGCGGCTGCAGAGGACGTGGTGGCGGAGACATTCCTTCGTGCCTGGGCCGGGATCGAACGCTACCGCGACACCGGGGCGCCGTTCATCGCGTGGCTTCACGGCATCGCCCGGCACGTCGTGGCCGACGAGCTGGCTCGCACGCGCCGAGTTGAGCCACGAGCCGAACCACCCGAGCACTCGAGTGAGCTATCGGTGGATGAGCAGTTGACGCTTGCACAAGCCATGGACCGCCTCCCCGAGGAGCAGCGTCAAGTGCTGGAGTTGAAGTTCCTGGTCGGGCTGACGAACTCGGAGGTTGCTGCGGCCCTTGGCAAGACGACCGGCGCCGTCAACGCGAAGCAGTGGCGAGCTCTGGAAGCGCTTCGAAAGACCTTGGGGGAACGATGAACCCAGACCTGGAACAGGACATGGAG
>JBAVEY010000210.1:0-15712 GCA_049587975.1 Actinomycetota bacterium
ACTCGGCGATGATGCCGGGGTGCCGCTCGATCTGGACGCGTACCTGGAGCGGATCGGCTACCGCGGGCCGGTCGAGCCGACCCTGATGGTTCTCGACGAGCTCCACCTCGGCCACGTGAGCTCCATCCCGTTCGAGAACCTCGACATCCTGCTCGGCCGGCCGATCCGGCTCGACATCGAGAGCCTGCAGGCCAAGCTCGTCCGCGACCGGCGCGGCGGCTACTGCTTCGAGCACAACACGTTGTTCGCCGCCGCGCTCGAGGCGATCGGGTTCCAGATCACCCGGCTCGCGGCGCGCGTCCGCCTGGGGGCTCCGGGCGTGACCGCTCGGGACCACATGGTGCTCCGGGTGGAGACCGCAAGCGGAGGACGACTCGCGGACGTCGGGTTCGGCGGAGGTTCGCTCCTACGGTCGATGCCGATCGAGCCCGGTCCGCCGGTCGATCACTTCGGCTGGGCCTTCCGCCTGAGCGGGGAGGACGGCACGCTCGTGCTTCAGGCCCGTTGGCCCGGCGAGTGGTCGGATCTGTACGCGTTCACGTCGGAGCCCCAGTACCCGGTCGACTACGAGGTCGCGAACCACTACACCTCGACCCACCCGAGCTCGCCGTTCACCCGGACGCTCACGGCCCAGCTCTCCGCGCCGGAGCGGTCGCTGATCCTCCGCGACCGCACGCTGGTCGAACAGACGCCCACCGGCGAGACCGCGACCCAGGTCGGCGATGACGAGTTGCTCTCGGTCCTGGCCGACCGGTTCATGCTCACGTTCCCCAAGGGGACGCGGTTCGAGCGAGCCGTCGCCTCGTAGCGGCGGTTACGGCTCCCGGTCCTCGCGATCGTCGAGGTAGCGGAGGACGGCGAGCACGCGCCGGTGCTCGGTCTCGGCGTGGGCGAGCCCGAGCTTGGTGAAGATGCTGGAGATGTGCTTCTCGACGGCGCCTTCGGTGATGACCAGCCGCTGCGCGATGCCGGCGTTCGAGAGTCCCTCGGCCATGAGGGCCAGAACCTCGCGCTCGCGCGGCGTGAGCTCGTCGTGCGGGTGCCGGCGCGCGCGGGCGAGGAGCTGGGCCACGACCTCCGGGTCGAGCGCCGTCCCACCGTTCGCCACGCGGATCAGCGCGTCCAGGAACTCGCGGACGTCGGCGACGCGCTGCTTGAGCAGGTAGCCGACGCCGCTCGTGTCCCCCGAGAGCAGCTCGATCGCGTAGCGCTCCTCGACGTACTGCGAGAGCACCAGGACCGGCGTGCCCGGCCACCGGGACCTGATCTCGGTCGCCCCGCGCAGGCCCTCGTCGGTGAACGAGGGCGGCATCCGGACGTCGACGATGCACACGTCGGGCCGCTCTCGCTCCACGGCCTCGACGAGCGCGAGCGCGTCGCCCACCGATGCGACGACCTCGTGCCCGTCATCGGCGAGCAGGCTGGCGAGACCTTCGCGGAGCAGGACGGCGTCCTCCGCGATCACGACCCGCACGGAAACTCCGCCATCAGGACGGTGGGTCCGCCCGCGGGTGAAAGCACGTGGAGCTCACCGTCCAGGGCCTTCACACGGTCACGCAGACCCGCGAGCCCGGATCCCTCGGTGACGGTCGCGCCGCCCGTTCCGTCATCCTGCACCTGGACCGTGAGGCGGTCTCCGCTCCGGCGCACGGTCACGGTCGCCTTCGATGCCGCGGCGTGCTTGGTGACGTTGGCGAGGGCCTCGCTCACGACGAAGTAGGCGGCCGCCTCGACCGACGCCGGGGGGCGTTCGGCAACCTCGACGTGGACCTCGACCGGGACCGGCGAGCGCGCCGCGAGGGACGACAGCGCCGCGTCCAGTCCTCGGTCGGTGAGCACGGCCGGGTGGATCCCGCGGGCGAGGTCCCTCACCTCGGTGATCGCGCGCTTGGCCTCCTCGTGCGCCTCGTCGACGAGCTCCTTCGCACGCTCCGGATCCGAGTCGAGCTTCTCCTTCGCCCGCCCGAGATCCATCGCGAGCGACACGAGCCGCTGCTGCACGCCGTCGTGCAGGTCCCGCTCGATGCGACGCCGGTCCTCGGCGGCCAGATCGACGGCCGCGGCCCGGGATTCGGTCAGCGACCGCACCCGAGCCGTCACGTCAGTGCCGAGCATCCCGCGGACCAGGAACCGGTTCGCGGTAGCCAGTCCGCGGATGATCCACGGCGTGAGGAAGACGATCGCGACGCCGATGACGATGAGGGCCGCGTACTCGATCGGGGAGTCGATCACCCATCCGTAGCCGCCGACCAGCTGCAGGTGCGGCTGAGCGTCGAGCGTGACCTTGACCCACGAGTCGAACAGGTGCACCGGTTGCGGGAGCGCCCACGCGTAGACCGGGAGGAACACCAGCGAGAGCCCGAGCACCCAGAAGGTGAACGCCACCGTGAACGTGAAGATGCCGATGGGCAGCATCAGGAGGTGGTAGACGATCTCGGTCCACGTCGCCGGATCGGTCAGGCGCGACACGGGCACGCGCCACCAGCGGTCGCTGGGCGGGTCGGTCCGGTATGGCCGGGGGACGTCGACGTCGAGCAGGAGCTTCGCCCTCCCTCGCTCGAACCAGCCCATCGCCCGCGAGACGTACAGCATCGCGATCAGGATCGGGATCCCCACCAGGGTGATCAGCAGGCCGAACCCGAGCGCGAACCCGGTCACCACGATCGTGAACGTCGCGATGCCGATCGGCAGGTTGAGGAGCAGGTGGAACGTCTCCCGCCACGTCCGGAGCTCGAACGGCGCACGCAGGGCGCGGGTCACCGGGTTCGGGGTCCGGATGGGAGCGGGAGGGGCGGGGAGCGTCATGTGGGTGTCCATGTCTGCAGGCTAGGCCGGGCACGACGGTGCTCCAATCCTGCCACCGGGCCTCTTGATGGTGGGGTTCTCCCCCGGTCCCGACTCGGGGTGACGCTACCCTCGAGTGGCCACGTCGCTCACGCGGCCAGGCGGGCGTCCGGCGTGCGTTCGGCTCGCTCCCGGATCCCGCGCAGCATCGTGCGCTGCATCACCGTGTCGCCGGCCCCGAAGACGAGCCTGGCGGCGAGGCCGGCCCACTCGGGTGCGAACCGCACCCGCGTGCGCGCGAGGATCCTCGTCGAACGCTGAGGGCTCGGGACCAGCACGAACGCCCACGAGCAGTCGATCCATCTCGACCCCGGATCGGCCGGGTCGAGCTCGCGACCGGTGAAGGGGTCGCGCAGCGAGTGCAGGACGACGGCGTTCCCGGGCTCGATCGCGCGGACGCGCCACGCGCCCTTGCTCTCGTCGCACCCCGGGCCGTCGAGCCAGACGTCCCCGACCTTGAGCCGTTGCAGATGGGGCTGGATCACGCCGAGGTCGCGCAGGTGCTGGGGGTCGAACGGCGAGAGGCAGTAGTAGCCGGCGCGTCCGTACCCCATCTGCACCACCCACGGCCAGACGTCCATCGTACGAGCCGCGATCGTCTCGGCCCGGGTGGCCTCCCACATGGGTTCGTGCACGATCTCGTCGCCGGGTAGCGGACGGCGCTCCTCCTGCGACGTCGCACCGCTCGCGAGCAGCGACGGGTGGAGCACGCCGTAGACCGTGTCGAGCCCGTACTCGAGCGGCGCGCCGACCGAACTCGTACCGATCGCCTGTCCGATCCGTTGACGAAGCATGTCGTTGCCTCCCTGACCGATCCGCCGGCCATCTCCAGTCGACCAGGGAGCGGCGGGAGCGCCGGGGGGCGAAGGGCCATGGGTCTGCGGGCCGGGCGGACGGCGCGCCCGCGTCACTGGGTCCCCTAGGTCGCGAGCTTCAGGAGGAGGAACGTGGCCTCATCGGGGCCGTCCTCGTCCGAGACCCTGAACCCGCACTTCTCGAGCACCCGGATCGAGGCGTGGTTGTGCTCCGCGACCCCCGCGTAGAGCGGGCGAGCGCGCACCTCATCGAGGAAGGCCGAGGCGAATACGAGGACGTTGCCCGCCACCTGCCCGTCGAGCTCGATCGTCCGCACGACGACCGAGGGGTCCCGCAGGATCGCCCGACAATGCGTCATGAACGCGTCGCGATCTCGGGGCGCGAACGCGGCCATCCGGCTGGCCTCCGGGTCCCTCTGGTCGTCGAAGAAGATCGGGAGGTCGTCCTCGGCCACGTCGCGCAGACGCACCACGCCGGTCGGGACGTGAGACGGACGGTCCGCGGGAACCTCGCGCGCGCCTACGTCGGCCCTCCCTGATAGCCGAGCAGCGCCCCTAGCTTCCTGCCCTTCGACGTCGCGGAGACCACGCCGTCGTGGATCATCAGGGGGGAACCGAGCAGTGTGCGGTGATCGGCATGGCGAACATCCTGCTCGCACGCACGGGTTCCGACAAGATCGGGACATCCTCACTCCCCGTTCACACCCAGAAGGCTGGCACGACAACTTCATGGCCGCCGACGATCAGGTCCGCATCAGGCCAACTACCAGGGCAGCTACGAGCGTCCCGTGCCGATCGAGCGCGCCTGGACCCGGCCAACCTGTTCCACCTGAACCAGAACATCTCTCCGCGGCGTTATCGCGGACGATAGGGACCTCCGGCCCTACGCCCGCGGTGGTTCCCGGCTAGCGTGGCATCTGGGGAGTTCGACGATGTCGCGCCCTACGAGGTCCACGGTTCTGGCCCTGGTGGCGGCGGGGATGCTTGTTGCGGTCAGTTGCGGTCAGGTGGCGAACCGCGAGCACGGGCCGGAGAGGTCCCCGAGCACTGCTCCGGGGATCGCGCCGATGCCCGGGATCGTGGAGCTGCGTCCCGATGGGCTGGCCGACTTCGCGTTCGGTCGCCCGATGGTCGAGGTCCTGCCCGGGCTCGTCGGTCTCCTCGGGGAGCCGCGGGAGGACATCCGGATGCACGGTGACATCCCGTTCGGCTACGGCGGCATGGAAACCACCGCTCGTGTCGTGACCTTCGGTGGCCTCGAAGTGGTGTTCCACGATTGGAGCGGGTACTTCCGTGAAGACGGTGTCATGCACCTCGTCGCCTGGGGCGCCGAGGGACGCTGGACGTCGGCGGGGGTGGTGCTCGCGACCCCCGAGGGGATCTCCGTCGGGGACGGTGTCGCCGAGCTGCGAACGGCCTTCGGCCCCGCGCTGCACCTGCCCGACGTGGACCTGCCGGGGTGCGCCGGTCCCCCCTGGTACTTCGCGGTCGAGCCTGGCGAGCCGTGGGGCTTGATCGGGAGCCTGGACGCGCCGCCCTCCGGCCCGGGTGCGGCGGTCACGCGCTTGTCGGCGGGTGCGCAGCGGGAGGGGTGGATGCCGTGCTGGCAGCCCTGAGCGAGACCTTCCCGTGATTTGACGTCCAGGCGGATCCGCACCAGCGGCGGCGGGATCTTCCGCCGGAGGGCTCGAAGGTCCCACCCGGCAGGGGTCGTTCGACCGTACGCGCCTCTCCGGCCCCAACCGAGACTCCTTGGGTAACCCCGAACGATGGGTAGGCCCGTACGGAAGAGTCAGAGCTGGAACGAGGGGCGCCACCGAACCGTGCCCCGATGTGGATCGCGATCGCGGTCGTCTCCGTGATGGTCCTCGGGGGCGTCGGGGTGGGCGGTGCCGTGATGGTGATGTCGCCGCACCGCACCGGCCAGCCGGTCATGGCTGCGTCGATGCTCGATCTGGACACCGTGTCCGCCCAAGTCGCCGGGCACTACCACTTCGCCGCTGCTCACCGCTCGATGTACGAGACCGTGCCCTGCTTCTGCGGCTGCGACGCGATGCTCGGCCACCGCTCGTTGCTCGATTGCTTCGTGCGAGCCGACGCGGCGGGATGGGACGCGCATGCGTCGGGCTGCGCGGTCTGCATCGAGGAATCGCAGATGGTCCGACGGATGCTCGACAGGGGCGTCTCGCCGGAGTCGATACCCGGCGTGGTCATCGACCGCTTCGGATGACCGAGCGACCGAAGACAAGGAGCCAAGGATGACCAGCGCCAGACGTGCCAAGGAGCGAGCCCGCGCGCGGAAGGCGGCTGCGCATCGCCGACCCACGCTCGCGATCGGGCTCGGGATCGTCGCCGTGGTCGGGCTGGTGGCGTTCGTGACGGCGTCGGCGCTCGGCGGCTCGTCCGCACCGGAAGGTGCGGTACGGACCGGGGCGTTCGTCAAGACCGGCTCGATGAACGAGATGGGCATGCCGGTCATCGAGACGCCCGGGGGCGCCTCGGGGGTCGCTCGCGCCGCCGGTGCCGAGGTCGACGGCGCGACGTGGCAGATGGGCAACGTCCCGCTGCTCGTCGCCGTGCGACCCTCGTGGACGATCGTGAACAGGTCGTCGATGCCCCTGATGCTGGGTGAGCCGCATCCGGAGGTGCGTGAGGGATGCTGCCCCGGACCGTTCACGCTCGGGACGCATCGTCTGGCGCCCGGCGCCTCGACGCTGCTCACGTTCGAGCTCTCGATGCACCCGGGGATGGACGGCTGGCACGACATCTTCGTGCACGTCCCCGTCCGGTCCTCGAACGCCGATCGCGTCCTTTCGCTCCGCGTGACGGGGGACTTCCGCGGTTCGCTGTCCTGAGGGTCCCGATCCGGAGATCGGAAGCGGCCCGGCCGGAGTGGGCGTAGCATCGCCGTTCGAGGTGATCTCCCACATGACGGCACAAGACGCAGAGGTGAAGGCGGCCGCCGCGGCTGCGAAGGCACGTGAGGTGCTCGCGCAGAGGATCGCGAAGCTGGTCCCGGGAGCGGAGAGCGACGATCTTGCGCTCGTGATCCAGCATCTCGCCGAGGCGTACGCGAGCCTCGCGGTGGAACCGCCGCGCAGCCGGGCCGGCTAACGCGGGCTTGGTCGCTCGGGGACCCACGGCTACGCTCGCTTCGCGAGCTCCGTGCCGAGCGGGGTCCCGAACCGCGGGCGGATCCGAACGTCCCCGAGCCAGTCCCGCAGACGTTCACGCTCGACGTCGAGTCGCTTCCGGGTGCCGGCGTCGATCCGCCCGATCGGCTCGATCACCACGTCGCCCGTGCCGGTCTGCGCCCAGGCCCCGACCACCCGTCCGTCGGCCCACACCGTCGGTCCGGCGTTCCCGTTGCGGTCGAACAGCTCGTCCGCATGGTCCCCGAGGTACCAGGCGCGATCCTTCCAGCCCATGACCGTGGCATCGAGCCCCGGGAGCAGCGCGACCCACGGATCGACCGGCCCGACGCGGCCCAGGTCGTCGGCGAGGAGATACCCCACGGCATCACCGAGCCGGACCTCGACGGCGCCCAGGTCCGCGAGCGTCGTCTTCGCGAGCGCGGCCGTCCACCCCGTCCACCACCGGATGTCCGTCATCGTGACCGGGCCGAAGGCCCGGAGCCACCGGCGGAGGAGCTCGGCGCAGGCGGCGGCGTGATCGAGCCGGGCGAGCGGCCCCCCGAGCCATGCCTCGGTCGTCGCCCACCGGTACTGGCCGGACGTCCACGTGCCCAGGGGACGCGCTCGGACGACCTTGCCTTCGGCGGCGAGCAGGAACAGCACCCGGGTGGACACGCCCATCGTGCCGCCCCAAGTCCTCCCCTCGCCGAAGGTCAGCTTCGCGCCGAGCCGCGGGACGTCCGAGGTCAGCTCGCGAGCGGTGGCCTCCCCACGCGCGATCAGGGCCGCGAGCGTGTCCGATGCCAACCGTTGCAGCCATCGCTCACCCCGGCCGGCCCGAACGATCCCCTGTCCCTCGAGCATCCGGACCAGGCGGGCGCGTTCGGCCGGCGCGAGCGCCTTCGTGCAGGCCTCGTCCATGACCGCCGCGAGATCGACCGGGACCACGAACAGGGTCCGACGCATCCCGAGCATCCGCACGAGCGACCGGCGGCGATAGAGCGCGTCCTCGAGATCTGCCGGCGCGAAGCCCTCGACCCGCGCGCGTGCCGACAGGTACACGGACGCCGGGTCGCTCGAGTGCAGGCCTACCATCGCCGTCGCCGCCTCGTCGGCCGTCGCCGCGGGACGCGCGAGGTGGTGGCGGACGCCCAGACGCGCCCGTCGCTCCCGCACCCCGATGCGTTCCATCGCGACCGAACCCTACGACCGGTCACCCACGAGGTCCCGGCGCGATGGGGCTCAGCCGATCTGCGTCCCTTCGCTGATCCAGTTCGCGCGCCAGGTTACGCCGCCGTCCTGCGAGAAAGCCTGTTCCCACAGGTTCGTCGTGGGGGAGACGATCCGCCACTGGTAGCGGACGGTGACCGGCTTGCCCCCGATCTCGTCGTCGCACAGGAACTCGCCCCGACCGCCGTCGAAGCGCCCTTCGACCGGGCGGTCGAGCTGCCCTGGCAAGCGGATCGACGCCCACCAGATCCGCCAGAGCCCGGTCTGCGGATCGAAGAGCCGGAGCGTGAATCCCTCGAAGGGCCGGCCGCTCGGCGGCATCGCCGGGACCGAGAAGCGGTCGACGTTGCCGAGCCCGCCGAGGATCGGCTGGGCCTCGCCCTCGGCGTCGAACTCGACCCAGTCGGTGCACGTCAGGTCGAGCGTGTCCACGAGCTTGCGGTTGTGGATCCGACGGCGCCCGAAGAGGAAGTCGAAGTCGTGGCGGCCGTCGTCGGTCGTCTGCGCCTGTGCCATGCCTGAGCCTCCCGTCCCTCGCGTCGATGAGCCGTCCGGGCATCATGCAGGCGGAACATGGCCATCCTGTGGCCGGTTTCTGTGAGAACCTCGGTCGGTGCGAGCCGACCGCCTCGTCGCCGTCCTGCTGATCCTCCAGGCACGAGGGCGGGTGACGGCCGCCGGACTCGCGGAGGAGCTCGAGATCTCCGAGCGAACGGCGCGCCGCGACCTCGAGGCGCTCGCGATGGCGGGGATCCCCGTCTACTCGCAGGCGGGACGTGGAGGGGGCTGGTCCCTGCTCGGCGGAGCGCGCACGGACCTGACCGGCCTGACGGCGGCGGAGGCTCGGACCCTGTTCCTGGTGGCGGGCCCGTCGGCATCGGCGACGCCGCAGATCAAGGCCGCCCTGCGCAAGCTCGTCCGAGCGCTCCCCGAGCCGTTCCGCGCAGAAGCCGAGGCGGCCGCCTCCGCCGTGGTGATCGACCCGACCACCTGGGACCGCACCCGCGTCCCGACGCCCGCCCACCTCGACGTCCTGCAGCGAGCGGTCGTAGAGGGTGTCCGGGCCGAGATCGTCTACGCGGCCCCCGATCGGGCCGAGAGCGCGCGCACGGTCCACCCGCTTGGCCTCGTGGCGAAGGCGTCCGTCTGGTACCTGGTCGCGGACACCGACGCCGGGATGCGCACGTTCCGCGTGAGCCGTGTCCGGTCGGTCACGCTCACGGAGGAACCGGTGGAGCGGCCGGACGGGTTCGACCTCGAGGCGCACTGGCGTTCGGTCGTCGCCGAGCTCGACGAGCGGCGCGCGACCTTCCGCGCCACCGCCCGGGTATCCGCCAGGGCCATCCCGTGGCTGCGGTCGGTGCTCGGCACGCGGCTGTCGGTGCGGGGGACGGAGGAACGGGGGCAGGCCGACGTCGAGATCCGCGGCTGGTCCGCCAGCACGCTCGCGGCCGACCTGGCGGGGTTCGGCCGCTCGGTCGAGGTCCTGCGACCGACCGAGGTGCGTGAGGAGCTGGCTCGCATCGCGGCCGAACTCACCGATCGGTACGGCGCGGCGCGGCGCGAGCGCCCGTCCCAGGCGCTCGAGGTGCCCTGACCACGGGGTGCGCTCAGCCGTTCGAGGAAGGTCGTCGCTCGAACGCCCGGAGCCAGGCGGCGGCGCGATCCGCCACCTTCGGCGACACGGAGACGACGCCGGAGGCCGTCACGGCCGACGCCGGCGGTCGGCTCGGCGTGAACAGCCACAGATCGAACAGGTCGTCGAGTTGCTCGCCGGAGACCTGCTCCGAGAGCGCGATGAACTCCTCGGTCGTGCCCGTCCCGAACGCGTTCATCTCGGTCCACGAGTGCAGGATCGTCCAGAAGTCGTCGTCGCCCACCTCGTCGCGGAGCGCCTGCAGGGTCATCGCCCCGCGGACGTATACCGCGCCGTCGAACAGATCCCGTACCCCGGGATCGCCGACGACGACCCACCAGAACGGTGACTTCCGGCCGATACGCTGCCACAGGGCCTGGAAGATCTGCTCCGGGGTGTCGTAGCCCTCGTGCTCGTTCCACAGCCATTCGGCGTACGTGGCGAAGCCCTCGTTCAGCCACACGTGCTGCCAGCGGTCGACGGCGACGAGATCCCCGAACCACTGGTGCGCCAGTTCGTGCACGATGACGTAGTCGCCGCCGTACGGGAAGAAGTAGCGCGAGTAGACCGGTCTCGTCTGCGTCTCGAGGGCGAACACCAGTCGGCGGCTGTCAGGGATGATCGCGCCGACGGACTCGAACGGGTACGGCCCGAACTGGCTCTCGAGGAAGGAGACGATCTCGGGCTCCCGTCGCAAGGAGCGGTTCACCCTGCGCACGTCGGGATCGACCGCGTCGATGATCGGCAGACCGGACGCCGTCTGGCGGAACCGCATGTCCCATTCGCCCACATCGAAGGTCGCGAGGTAGCTCGCCATCGGATCGTGGGCCTGCCACACGTGGGTCGTCCAGCCGCCGGTCGTCGTCCTGCCTTCCGGCACCCCGTTGGCCACGACCCCGTAGCCCGTCGGGACCGTGATGCGGAAGGTGTACGAGGCGCGGTCGACCGGATGGTCGTTGACCGGGAACCACCCGGCGGCCGCCTCCGGCTCGCCGGCGACGATGGCGCCGTCCTGCGTGGGCATGAAGCCGGCGGGGGCCCCGAAGCCCGGGATCGTGAACGTGTGCGGGACCCCGTCGTAGCTCGCGACGACCGTGAAGCCGGTGTCCGCCGGCACCGGTTGCTCCGGCGTGACCATCAGCTCGTGGTCGGTCCGCGACCACGTCGCGAGGTTCCCGTCGACCGTGATCGACCGCACGGTCAGGCCAATGAGGTCGAGGCTGAAACAGCCGAGAGCCTGCGTCGAGTTGGCGTCGATCGTCGCGACGCCGCGCAGGTGGTTCCTCGCAGGTCCGTACCGGATCGCGAGGTCGTAGTGCTGTACGTCGTACCCGCCGTTGCCGTACCGCGGGTAGTAGGCGTCGCCCACGCCGAGCGCCCCCGCCGTCGGTCCGGCGGCGCACTTCGCGGCCGGCTCTCGCGGCGCCGGCGCGCTCGCGGCCGTGGGGCCGAACAGCGCCGACGATCCGAGGAGGACGATGGCGAACAGGACGCGTGCGGAGCGCATTCGACGCCTCCGATCAGGTACGTCGCGAACGGACGCCATCGACGCTATGCCCCCGGACGGACCTCGTCCAGGGCGCGGAGCCGCGGTGCTTCACGGCGCGATCGGGCGGGCGCGGCGGGCGGCCTTCGCGCGCTCCTGCTGGGGGAGCAGCACCTTGCGCAGGCGGACGTGGTTCGGTGTCACCTCGACGCATTCGTCCTCGCGGATGAACTCGAGGGCCTGCTCGAGGACCAGCGTCCGCTTGGGGATCAGGCGCGTGAACTCCTCCGAGTTCGCCTGCCGCATGTTGGTGAGCTTCTTCTCCTTCGTCGCGTTCACGTCGATGTCCTCGGCGCGGGCGTTCTCGCCAACGATCATGCCCTCGTAGACGTCTTCGCCCGGCCCGACGAACATCGATCCGCGCTCCTGGAGCGTGAGCAGGGTGAACGTCGTGCTCACGCCCTCCCGATCGGCGACGAGCGAACCGGTCGGGCGCGTCCGGAGCTCGCCGTGCCACGGCTCGTAGCCCTCGAACACGTGGTGGAGCTGTCCCGTTCCCCGCGTCTCGGTGAGGAACTCGGTCCGGAACCCGATCAGGCCGCGCGCCGGGACGAGATGCTCCATGCGGACCCATCCGGTGCCGTGGTTCACCATGTTCTCCATCCGGCCCTTGCGGAGCGCAAGCAGCTGCGTGATGACGCCCAGGTACTCCTCGGGCGCGTCGATCGCGACGCGTTCCACCGGCTCGTGCAGCACCCCTTCGATCTGGCGGGTGACGACCTGCGGCTTGCCGACCGTGAGCTCGAACCCCTCCCGCCGCATCACCTCGACCAGCACCGCCAGCTGGAGCTCGCCGCGGCCCTGGACCTCCCAGCGGTCGGGACGGTCCCCGTCGAGCACGCGGATCGAGACGTTGCCGATCACCTCCTGATCCAGGCGCGACTTCACCTGGCGCGCGGTGAGTTTGGTCCCGTCCTTGCCCGACAGGGGCGAGGTGTTGATGCCGATCGTCATCGAGAGCGACGGCTCGTCGACCCGCGTGACCGGCAGCGGGCGCGGGTCGTCGGGATCGGCGAGCGTCTCGCCGATCGTGATCTCGTCGATCCCGGCCACGGCCACGATCTCGCCCGGTCCGGCTTCGTCGGCCTCCACGCGGTCGAGGGCCTCGGTCACGTACAGCTCGGCGACCTTGGCGGGCTCGATCGTCCCGTCCGCCCGGCACCACGCCACCTCCTGTCCCCGACGGATCGTGCCGTGGCGGACGCGGCAGAGCGCGAGCCGCCCGACGTACGGCGACGCGTCGAGGTTGGTCACGAGCGCCTGCAGCGGATGATCGTCCTCGTACGACGGCGCGGGGATGTGGTCCCGCAGCGCGTCGAACAGCGGCTCGAGGTCCTTCGGGAGCGCGGACGGGTTCGGTCCGCAGCGGCCCTCCCGGGCGTCCGCGTACAGGATCGGGAACTCGATCTGGTGCTCGTCGGCGTCGAGATCGAGGAACAGCTGGTAGACCTCGTCCACGACCTCCATCGTTCGGGCGTCGGGACGGTCGATCTTGTTCACGACCAGGATCACCGGCAGCCGCGACTCGAGCGACTTCCGCAGCACGAACCTGGTCTGCGGCAGCGGTCCCTCGGAGGCGTCGACCAGCAGCAGGACGCCGTCCACCATCGTGAGCCCGCGCTCGACCTCGCCGCCGAAGTCGGCGTGTCCCGGGGTGTCGACGATGTTGATCTTCATGCCGCCGTGGCGGACCGCCGTGTTCTTCGCGAGGATCGTGATGCCCTTCTCGCGCTCGAGGTCGGTGGAATCCAGGACGCGTTCGGCAACCTCCTGGTTGGCGCGGAACGCGCCGGACTGCCACAGCATCGCGTCCACGAGCGTGGTCTTCCCGTGGTCGACATGGGCAACGATCGCGACGTTGCGGATGTCCGAGCGGGTGGGCATGCCCACATGGTAGGTGGCGGCAAGTCACGCGGACCCGCCGAGGCACGTCCGGGCGCGGCTACCGGGTCCCGACCGATCCCGGTTGGTGGCGCAGCATCGCCTCGTGGGCGGCGGCCGCCAGGCGCGCGGCCCAGCGGACCGCGTGCTCCTGCTGGTCGTCGATGAGCAGGCTGTCCTCGGACACGAAGAAGCTCTCGGGACGCGTGACCAGCGCGTACCCCCTCGACTCGAGCCGGCGGGCGATCCCTCGGGCGGCCGACCCCGTCAGCAGGACGGACTTGTCGAACCGCGTGTCGAACGCGGCCGCCAGCCGGTCGCCGCCCTCGGGGAGCTCCTTGATCCAGGTCCTCAGGCCGGGAGCCACCGTGGGGTCCGCGTAGTCGTTCTTCTTGTCGGTCGCCGCGACCTTCCGCGTTCCGGCGGAGCTCAGGCCGTGGGCGTGGGTCGGCCCACCGACCACCAGGAGATCGACCCCCGTCGTCTCGGCGGGGTCCACCGATGACACCGGGGCCGCGTGCGCGTCGAACCCGCGGGTCCGCAGCGACCTGGCGATGCTCTCGCCGATCGCCGCCGTGTTGCCGAACAGGGATTCGTAGACGACGAGCGCTCTCATTGCCGCACCTCCTGGGTGGTTCCGATGCCATCGTCGTCCCGATGCGCGGGCGAGACCGGGGCCGAACGACCCGTACCGTCCGGCCCCTCCGAACCCGGTCCTCGGCGCGCCGGGGCGTTCGACCCTGGAGCCGAGGGTGAACCGGCCCGAGTCTGGCCACGGAGGTGAGGGTCCCGATGACCCGTTCGGTCGTGGTGTCGGATCCCGGGACCCGCCTCGGAAGGGCTCGCCCGCCCGACGCGGTGCGAGGCACGGACCGCGGCCCGGACCGCGGTACCCGTCCGGCGGGCGAGCGTCTCGCGTACCTGGACAACGTCAAGACCCTGCTGATCGCGGGGATCATCGCGGCGCACGCGATCCAGGGCTATTCGGAGTTCGGCTCCTGGACGTACCAGGACATCCAGGAGGCGACCCTGTCGCCCGTCGTCGAGACCGTCTTCGTGGTCGCGCTCGTGAGCCTCGGCGCGCTCTTCCTCATGGCCCTGTTCTTCCTCATCTCGGGTCTGTTCACCGAGGACTCGCTCGCGCGGAAGGGGTCATCACGGTTCGTCACCGATCGGCTCCTGCGACTTGGGCTGCCGTTCGCCCTGTACACACTGGTGGTGTGGCCGCTCCTCGAGTTCGCCCTGCTCGAGCCCTACCTGCACCGCGGGTTCTGGCGGTCGGTCGCGGACACGGACCCGATACTCGACAACGGCCCGGTCTGGTTCGTTGGTGTGCTGCTGATCTACTCGCTCGGTCTCGTCGCGTGGCGGAGGCTGTTCCCGCCAACGCCGGCACGTGGCGGGGTGTTGGGCTGGCGCCAGCTGGTCTTGCTCGCGGTCGCGGTGGGCGTCGCGACGTTCCTGGTTCGGCTCGTGTTCCCGGCGGACTCGAACCAGCCCCTGAACATCAAGCTCTGGGGCTGGCCCGAGTACCTCGCGCTGTTCGGTCTCGGCGTGGTCGCGGCCCGTCGCGGCTGGCTCCGACCCGTACCCGGCGCGCTCGCGCGACGCTGCGGGATCGCGACGATCGTGGCGATCGTCTGCGTCGCCGCTGCCGTCCTGTCGGCCGAGCCTCTTGGGCTGAGCGAGGACGCGTACTTCGGCGGATGGCGGCTGACTGCCCTCGTCGCGGCGATGGCCGAGGGCGTGCTCGCGGTCTGCGCGTCGATCTGGGTGCTCGCGTTCGCGCAACGGCACCTGGACCGCACGAGCCGGTTGCGCCGGGCGACGGCGCGGAGCTCTTACATGGCGTTCATGTTGCAGGGGCCGGTGCTCGTCGCGCTCGCGCTGGCGCTGCGACCCACCCCCCTGTCCGGCGACCTGAAGGCGCTCCTGGTGGCGACCTTCGGCATCGTCGCCTCGTTCGCGCTCGCCTGGCCGCTCGTCACTCGAACGCCGCTGCGGCGGGTGATGTGATGATCGAACGCTGCTTCAGAGCGACGTCGGTGTGATCTCGACGATGGTCGTCTGCTCGTCCCTCCGCTCGGGATGGATCATCGACTGGATCGCCCGGATCGGCTTGATGAAAAGCAGGTCGAACCGGTACTTGCGCCCCATCAGTCGCTTCACGCGCTCCACCTCGGTCGAGGGCATGAGCTCCGCGTGCGCCGGGATGGGCGTCCCGTGGAGCCGGCCTCGCATGGAGGACGCGGCCACCGTCACCGACGGGTTGCGCCGGATGCGCTTCACCTTGCCGGATCCCTCCGCCGTCATGGCGAGCAGGCGGTCGCCCTCGCTGACGAACCACACGGGCGTTGCCACGCCCGTGGCATCGCGCCGGAAGCTCGTGACGCTCAGGTACTTGCCCGTGATGCGGGTCGGCCCGATGGGGGCCCGCACCGTGTCTCGAACGTGCAGTCTCGTGCCGCTGGTCGGAGCCCGAACGGCCATCGTCCTCGCCTCCTTCGGCCTGGACCCGGCCAGCGTGGCTCGGAGGATGTCCGGCGCTCAGGGCACGGCGACCCCGATCCGGCGGGCCGGACGTCGGGCTCTGGACGTGGTTCCCGTGGGCGGGTCAGGATGCGGC
>JBAVEY010000211.1:0-8087 GCA_049587975.1 Actinomycetota bacterium
GGCTACGTGGGCTTGCGGTGGGGTGAGCTCGCCGGTCTCGCGCTCGACCATGTCGACCTGCTCCGGCGAACGATCCGGATCGTGATCACCGGCCAGGCACGCGTCCCCAGGGTTCATCCCGCGGTCCAGGTCGAGGACACCGCCGCCGCTCGGATGGCGCAACTCATCAGGGAGCTCGGTCAGGACGCGACGCCTCCACAGGACGTGCGCCTGCCGTAACGAGATCAGGCGGGTGCCCGCGGCCCTGGGCGGCTCACGATCGGCCGGAGCCGGCGCGCTCACGCTCGAGCCGGAGCGCCAGGGCCGGACACGCGTTCAGCGTGCGGCGCACGAGCGGCAGCAGCTCACGAGGGAGGGCCGCGCCGTCCAGGATCGGGTAGCCCCAGTCGTCAAGCCGGATCAGCTCGGGGAGCAGCTCCGCGCAGATCCCGTGGCCCGTGCACGCGATCGGGTCGACGCGCAGCCGCACCCCTAGGCCGCCTTCCCCGGCTGAGGGACAGGCAGGATGCTCGGCCACCGCGACCCCGCACACCGCCGCCCGCGGACATGGGCCCGAACGTCGGGGCCGAACGCCTCGAGCGCGCTCCGCAGGAAACGCACGGCTCCGTCCGGCAGACCGCACGCCCCCCGGCCGGGCACGTCGTCCATCCACCGGGTCAAGCGGCCGAGCGTCGCGTCGCCGCCTCGCCCGGACGCGACCTGCTCGGCCGCGCCTGCGATGGCCGCGAGACCGTGCACGCAGGGACCGCACTGGCCCGCCGTCTGTCCGGCGAGCCACCGCATCACGCTCGCCGTCTCGCTCCATCCGCACGCCTCATGGGGGAGGACCGCGACCACCCCGGCACCGACGATGCCACCTACCGCCGCCAGACCCTCGGGGTGCAACGGGACCGCGTCGGCGACCTCGGGCGCAAGCCAGGTCCCGGAGTAGCCGCCGACCAGCACGCCGCCCACCCCCTGCGGCGCGCCTCCGGCTCCGCCGATGACCTCGGCGAGCCCCGTCCCGACCTCGATCTCGTACACGCCGGGGCTCGCGACGCCACCCGACACGGTGACGAGCATGGAGCCGGGCATCTCCCGGGGCCCGATCGCCCGGAACCAGGCCGGTCCGAACGCGTTGATCAGCGCCAGGTGTCCGAGCGTCTCGACGTTCTGGATCAGCGTCGGTCGGCCTCGGACGCCGCGAACGAACGGCCTGGGGCCCGTCGTCGGGATCGCCGCACCGCCGTTCAGCAGGTGGACGAGGGAACGTTCCTCGCCCGCCACGTAGCCGCTGGGCACGACGGCGACGCGGAGGTGCACGCCGACCCGACCTGACGCCGAACGCTCCCGTACGGCCGTCTCGATCGAGCGCAGCGCGCGGGGCGAGGCGGCGTCCACACTGACGATCACCTCCTCGGCACCCACGGCGGCGGCGGCGAGCTCCGCCCCGTCGAGCACGAGGTGCGGTCCGAGCGTCATCAGGAGCGAGTCCTTCTGGCTCGCCGGCTCCCCCTCGCTCCCGTTCACGACGACGACCGGAGAGCGACGGGCGCCCGCCACCGCTCGCATCTTCACGGCCGTCGGGAACGCCGCACCACCACGGCCACGCAGACCCGCCGCGTCGACCGCGTCGATCAGTTCGGTGAGCGGCTGGCGCCGGGCCACCGGGGGGGGAGGGAATGTGGCGCGATGGTCCGCAAGCGTCGCCGGCCGCCGCCGAGCGAGGTGGGGGCTCAGCCTCCCCGCAGACGGGTCGCGTGCTCCGGGCGTCACGTGCTCACCTCGCTGCTCGACACGGCGCCGATGAGCAGCTCGCCCTGCACCTGCCCCGAGGCCGAGATCGACATCTGGACGGCGATGTCGATCACGTCGCCGAACCCATCGGACAGCCGCGCCCGGAGCGTCCCCTCGTCCAGGCTCGTGACCTCGCCCCGGTAGGCGGCGGCCCCCTGGGGAGGGATCAATCGGATGACGCCCGACCGCACCGAGAAGCCCGCCGGTTCCTGCTCACCGTCGAGCGAGATGTTGAGGGAGAGCGGGGCGGGGTCCGTGGTCTTCGCGGACGTGGACAGGGTCGCCGCCTCGCCCGTCGAGGAGTTATCGAGGCTCGCCGAGCCCGAGAAGTCTGCCTGGTTGGGCAGCACGATGGTCGGGACGGACGGTGCGGCGGCGGCGGCCGCGGCGGCGGCCAGCAGGTCCGGTGGCGTACCCGCCCGGAGGGCCCATCCTCCCCGCAGCGGGCCGGCGATCATCCACACGGCCAACGCGGGAGGCACGAGGACGGCCCCCGCCACGAGCAGCACGCGAGCCGGCTCCCATCGGTCCCACCCGCTGATGACCCGCCACACGACGGCCGCCAGCACGGTCCCGACCGAGACGGCTACCAACCCCATCATCCACACGGACCGGGTGTCGCTCCCGACACCGGCACCGTGCAGGAGCGCCACGACCCAGGTTCCGTAGGTGGTCCAGTGGACGGCCCGCCAGACCCCGTAACCCAGTCGCGACCGAACGAGGCTGGTGATCGCGATGGCGACCAGGAGATCGAGCGCGAGCGCCCCGAACCCCAGCCAGATCGGCCGATACGCGGAGCCGAAGGGAAGGACGGCGTCGATCCACCGGATCGGTGCGAACCCGTCGATCACCACGGTCGCCACGTGGAGGGCGATGAACACCAGTGCGAGGAGCGAGAGGTCCCGGTGGACCCGCTGCACCACGAAGCGCGGCGTCCCGTCCGGGGACCACCGGGCGACGTTCGCGACCCCGAGCACGACGACCGCCGTCAGCAGCAGCAGGGAGACAGCACCGCTGCCACGGGTCAGGTACCAGAGCGCTCGGGACCCCACGGCGGACGCGAGCGGGGTCACGCCGCGCGAGCCTCCGGCCAGCCGCCCAGCCGACTCGTCCGCCCGTCGGGTCGCACCAGGCGCGCCGGGAGGCCGAGCGAACGGAGCCAGGGGACGGCGCCCTCCCCGAGCACCAGCGCGGCCGTCGTCGCCGTGTTCGCGTCCACGCACCGCGCTGCGGTCACCGAGACGGTCCGCCACACCTCGGCCGCGGGTCCGCCGGTCCTCGGGTCGATGACGTGATGCACGGGCACGCCGCCACGGACCCACCGCCGGACGGTCGTGCTCGACGTCGCGAGGCCTCCGCCCGCGATGCCGACGACCTCCCCCTCGGACGCTTCCGCGTGGTCGTCCGCGATCGAAACGGTCCATCCGCCCGCCGGAGGCGGGCCGAACGCGGCCAGGTCACCGCCGAGCGAGACCAACACGCCGCCGCCCGTCGCCTCGACCGCGTTGGCGGCCGCACGATCGGCGGCGAGCGCCTTGGCCGTCGCGCCCAGATCGAGCAGCACCCCGGTCGGAAGGCGGATCGCGGACCGTTCCGCGTCCATCCCGACCACGCGCCACCCCGGCGCTGGGGTGGCCTCGATCGACGGCCCGGTCGGAGAGACCTGCGCGAAGTCCCGGTCGTAGCCGGCTCGAACGACGGCCTCGCCCACGGTCGGGTCGACGACCCCGCCGGTGGCCCGCGCCGCCCCGAGGGCGACCTCGACCGCCTCGAACAGCACGGGGCCGACCCTCGTCCACCGATCGGGCGACGCGTGGAGTCGCATGAGCTCGGAGTCGCTCCGGAACCGGCTGCACGCCCGGTCGATGGCGTCGATCTCGGTGCGAGCCACCGCGGCGGCGGCGAGCAGATCCGCGACGTCCGAGGTCACCACGGCTGCGGTCGTGCCGAGCGCGGGGAACGAGATGGAACCCGGTGACACCATCAGGAGCCCCCGGACCCTACCTGGCCCGTCCCGGCGGCCGGGACGGGAGCCTGGATCGGTGGGGCCGGCAGGCCTCCGGTCCCGCCGTTCGGGGGAGGGAGGGCCACGAGTGGCGCCGACTTGGAGGGCGAGCGCCGCGCGGTGCCGGTTGCGGATCCGGCGCGGGTCGCATGTCCCGGGAAGGCCGTCGCCGCGACCGCGGAGAAGGCGCCGGTCAGGGCCACCGAGGCGGCGATCACGACTCGGGTCACGGATGAAGCGGCTCGGAACCCTCGCGTGCGTGCCTGGCGATGGCGCGAGCGCTCACGCTCGCGTCGGGCGCGAGGTGGATCGGGAAGCGTTGGCTGTGGCAATGACCTGGGCCTTCGGCTTCGATCGGGCACGCTGATGCCTCGGATTCGGTTCGGATTCGGTGCCGAGCGTCCGAGGGTTCGCTCGAAGATCGGCCGCCCCGACGGGGCGTGGCGGCCTCCGATCGATCTAGCCCGACTTCTGGCCCGTCCGCAGGTCCATCCAACTCGATTCGATCGCGGCGTAGCGGGCCCAGGCCGCGGCCCATCCTTCGTCGTTGCGCGGGAAGGTCTCCACCGGCTGCTGCGGCGTGTTCCGGTCCCAGATCCCGAAGTGGTCCGGCGCATACCCGAGCAGGTACCGCGAGCCGGTGTGCGTGAACTCGATCTTCGCCTCCGCTGCCGGTTGCGCGGCCGGCGTCTCCTGAGCGGCCGGCTGGACGACGGGCTGGGGCGTCGCCGCGGCCTGCGCGATCGGCTCGGGGGTCACGGCCGGAGCCGGCTCCGCCTTCGGCTGCTGCGCCGGGACGGGAGCCATCATCGTGGCCTGCGGAGGTGCGACCTCCTTCTCCTCGTCGGCCTTCGGGGTCTCGACTTCCGCTGCCTGCTCGGACCCCTCGGCACGCCTGGGCGGTCCGACGGCACCGGCGGGGATCTCGTCCACGAGCCACGAGCCACACCAGCGGCACTTGATCGCCGCGTCCTTGATCTCCTCCGCGCAGTACGGACAGGTCTTCATGCCGCGCTCCTCCCACACCCTGCGTTGCTTCCGAAAAGGACGCCGAAAGCCTACCCCCCGATCCCGATGGGAGGAAACCGGAGGTTCAGGCGGTGGTCAGGATCCGCCCGCCCTTGATGACCACGGCGACGTCCGTCAGTCGATCGATACCGTCCACGACGTCGCCGGCCACGGCGACGAGGTCGGCGAACAGGCCGGGCTCGATCGCCCCGACTCGGTCACGCCACCCGAGGAGCTCGGCAGCGACGACCGTCGCGGAGCGGATGGCCTCCATCGGCGCCATCCCGTGCTCGACCATGGTCGCGAACTGCCTGGCGTTCATCCCGTGCGGATAGGTCCCGCTGTCGGTCCCGAACGCGATCCGGACCCCCGCCTCGACCGCCTTGGCGAACCCGTCGCGCTGCACGTCGGTGGTCTCGCGGAGCTTGCGCATCACGTTCGGCGACCATCCCTGGCGTTCGCCCTGCTCGATCGTCCAGTCCCCCATCCAGACGTCCGCGACCAGGTAGGTGCCATGCTCCACCATGAGCGCGATCGCCTCGTCGTCCATCAGCGAGCCGTGCTCGATCGAGCGCACGCCGGCACGAACCGCGCGTTTGATGCCCTCGGCGCCGTGGGCGTGGGCCGCGACGTGCGTCCCGTACATTGCCGCCTCCTCGACCGCCGCCCGCAGCTCGGCCTCGCTGAACTCGGGCGCGGAGGGGACGGTCCCCTCGGTCAGGACCGCGCCGGTCGCGATCACCTTGATGAAGTCGGCGCCGCCGTGCAGGATCTCGCGCACCACCCTGCGGACTTCGTCGGCGGAGTTCGCGACCCCGAACCGCAGGTCGCGCGGGAGGACCGCGTCGACGTCGGGCGCGAGACCGGTCACGTCGCCCCCGCCGCTCGAGCTGGTGACGTAGGCACCCGCACACGACATCCGTGGACCGAGCACGTCGCCCGCCTCGATAGCGTCGCGGAGCGCGACGTCCACGAACGCGCGGAACGTGCCCACGTCTCGAACGCTGGTGAACCCCGCCATCACGGTGTCCCGCGCGTTCCGGACCCCCGAGAGCGCCTCCTGCGCGCCCGTTCGCTGCACGAGCGCCGCGTATCCGTGCCCACCCTCGACCTCGCCGACGAGGTGTGCGTGGCAATCGACCAGGCCCGGGAGAACGGTGTGGTCCGACAGGTCGAGGTCGACCGGTCGCCCGTCGTCCGGCCCGACGGCCTCGACCCGTTCGCCCGCGACGGTGATCACGCGATCGCGAACCACCTCCCCCGCGGCCACGTCGACCAGTCGCCGGGCCCGGATCCGGGTGATCTCGTTCACTCGGACAGCCGGAACGAGCGGTCGGCAGCGACATCGGCCACGTCCATCTGGGCCTTCTGGAGGCGGCCCGAGTAGTCCCAGTTCATCGCCTGCCAGCGCGTGAACTGGTCGAGCACCCACACCCCGGACTGGCGCGCGCCGTTGCCGCTGCGCCCGTTCCCGCCGAACGGCAGATGCGCCTCGGCGCCGGTCGTCGAGTTGTTCACGCTCACCATCCCCGCCGAGATCCGCTCGCGGAACCGGAACACGTTCAGCGGGTCCCTCGTGTAGATCGAAGCCGACAGGCCGTAGCCGTGACCGTTCGCGAGCGCCATGGCCTCGTCGAACTCGCCGAACGACGCCACGCCCACGATCGGCCCGAACGTCTCATGCTTGTACAGGTCGTCGTCCATCGTGAGGCCGTCGACGATCGTGGGGTGCACGAACAGGCCGGCGTCCGGATCGCCGACGAACCCGACGCGCGGGTTGTCGCCCGTGATCCTGCCGATGCCCGTCGAGCCGCGGAGCGTGTGATGCGGCTGCACCCAGTCGAGCCAACCGAGGAACCGCTCGAAGAAGCGCGTGGAGATCATCGGCCCGTACAGCACGTCCTCGAACGGATCGCCGATCGCGGCGCCCTCGACGGCCTGCGCGTACCGCGTGAGGAACGCGTCGTGGACGCTCTCGTGCACGATCACGGTTCCGAGCGACGTGCAGCGCTGACCCGCGGTTCCGAACCCGCTGAACAACGCGCCCTCGACGGCCAGGTCGAGCTCGGCGTCGGGCATGACGACCAGTGGGTTCTTTCCCCCCAGTTCGAGACAGGGCGTCTGCAGGTGCCGACCGCAGAGCTCCCCCAACCGCCGACCGACGTCGCTCGAACCCGTGAACCCCACCTTGTCGACGAGCCCGGCCTCGAGCGCCTGGGACAGCCCGTCGAACGTGGCCGGCCCGTCCGCCAGCACCATGTTGAATACGCCGTCGGGAAGGCCGGCGTGCAGGAACAGCTGCGCGAGCGCCTCGGAGGTGACCGGCGCGTACTCGGCCGGCTTCCACACGACGGCGTTGCCGCACAGGAGCGCCGGGACCAGGTACCAGGAGGGGACGGCGACCGGGAAGTTCCCCGCGGTGACGATGGCCGCCACGCCGATCGGGTTGCGGAAGGTGAACAGCTGCTTGTCCGGGAGCTCGGACGGGACCGTCATCCCGTAGAGTCGTCGACCCTCCGACACGAAGAAGTTGCAGGTGTCGACGACCTCCTGGACCGACCCTCGCGCCTCCGCCATCGGCTTGCCGATCTCGCGGGTCAAGATCCGGGCGAGCGTCTCGGCGTTGTCCTCCACGAGCCGCCCGAGCTGCTGGATCGCGCGCCCACGGACAGGCGCGGGGACACGGCCCCACGCGCGTTGCGCCGTCCGGGCTGCGGCGCAGGCCTCAACGAAGGTCGTGGCGTCGGCGAGCGCGGCCGTAGCGACGATGTCGGTGAGCCGGGCGGGGTTCGAGATCTCCGACGTGCCGCCCGGCGCGCCTTCGCGAACCCGACCACCGATCAACGAAGCGACCGCCCGCGCCATCGCGTCATCCTACGTCGCGGCAGGTACGCGACGACCGTCGTTTGCGCCGTGGACCGCGGGCTGCGACGATGCCCCCATGGCCGCCGCCCGACGCCCCATGGTCAACCTCCTGGGACGGGTCCCGCTGTTCGATGGCTGCACCCGAACCGACCTGTCGAGGATCGCCGCCCTGTCCGAGGAGCGGATCTACCAGGAGGGCCAGGTGATCGTGAAGGCCGGCGACCCGGGCAACGCCTTCTACGTGATCACGAACGGAAAGGTGAAGGTCGTGGCCGGCAAGGCACCGAGCGGGAAGAAGGAGGCCGAGCTCGGTCGGGGCGAGTTCTTCGGCGAGCTGTCACTGCTCGACGGCGACGCGCGCACCCGGACCGTGGTCGCGGAAACGCCGCTCGAGACGGTGCGCATCGAGCGCACGGCGTTCCGCAAGCTCCTG
>JBAVEY010000212.1:0-1500 GCA_049587975.1 Actinomycetota bacterium
CTCGTTGCGCGCGCGCAGCAGCCTGAACGGATCCGTCGGATCGGCGTGCTAATGGGCGCCGCCGAGACGGCATCGTCACGGGGTTGGCTGGCCACTTTCTCGCGTCGGCTCGACGAGCTTGGGTGGCGGGAGAGTCGCAACCTGCTAATGCAGGTGCAATGGTGGAACGACAATTCGGAGCAGATGCGGGTCTGGGCTACAGAAATGATCGCGCGTTCGCCCGATGTTGCAGTGACATACACCAACCTTGCGCTAGAGGTACTCAAGCCGATCGCCGGAAGTGTGCCAATCGTGTTCATCGGTGTCGGCGACCCGATCGGCAGCGGCTTTGTTGACAGTCTTGCTCATCCCGGCGGCAATATCACCGGTTTCGCCAGTCACGACCCGTCGATGGGTGGCAAGTGGCTTGGAGTACTCAAGGAAGCCGCGCCCCACATCACCCGCGTCCTAGTGATTATGCATCCTGATACTCCCGTGCATCAGGCTATGTGGCAATCGATCGAGGAAGCGGCGGCGCGACTAGCAATCGAGACTACGGCGGGCAACGTGCACAATGCCGCCGAGATCGAACATGTCATCGCATCCTTCGGGCAAAAGCCGAATGGCGGGCTGGTTGTGCTTCCGCACGCGCTCACGGTCTTTAACGCGTCAACGATCATCGCTCTGGCGCGGCGGTATCGGATGCCTGACGTCTATGCTTTCGCCGAGACCGTAGCAGCCGGTGGTCTGGTGTCCTACGGCATCAATTGGGATGATCAATTTCGCAGCGTAGCTGAGTATGTGGATCGAATTCTCAAGGGTGCCAAGCCTTCCGACCTCGCAGTACAGAACCCGACGCGATTTAAGCTGGTTGTCAACCTTAGGACAGCCAAGGCAATTGGCTTGACGATCCTGGAAACCTTCCTGCTGCGCGCCGACGAAGTGATCGAATAGACGTGATGTCCGCTATTGGCACAAAGCGGACATGGCTTAGTGCACTGCACATGTCCGCTTTTGGGGGTAAAGCAGACATCGCCCAAGCATTACTGCCCTCCCGCCTTGCTTTTGTCACACGGTGATGGCGGGCTACCCCCTGCCACTGAAGATTGAGGGGGTAAAGATGCCAACATCGTATTCCTCGCAAAGCTCACCTCAATATTTTGAACGCGATGTAGTGACGGAGCGGTCTCACGGGCCTCACCCCCTCGGCGTGAAGAACGATCAGTTCACCGGCAAAAAGCGATCGATTGGCAGGCGAATATTTGGCACCCTTACCCGCTTAACTATTGCAGTTCTGATCGGCGTGGGTGCTACGTGGGCCTGGCAATACCATGGCGATGAAGCGAAGGAGATGGTCAGGACTTGGGCTCCATCGCTGGCTTGGTTGTTGCCCACCTCGACGGCCACTGAAGGTCAGGAGTCCACCGCCGCAACGTCTGCTGAGATGGTGCAACAGATTAAGCCCCTGACGCTCGATCTAGCCATCGTGCGGCACAGCCTTGAGCAGCTCGCTACCAAGAT
>JBAVEY010000213.1:0-7351 GCA_049587975.1 Actinomycetota bacterium
TACTCGTTCCGCGAATGCTATCGCTGTCATTTCGGCCGTGTAAAGCGGTATCCTCCCGGACCTGATGGCCTGGGTCCGGCGAGCACCTTCGGGGCACTGGGAAGCCCGCTGGCGCGATCCGGCCGGCCGCGAGCGCATGAAAACCTTCCGCCTCAAGAGCGAGGCGACGAAGTACCTCTCCACGATCGAAGCGAGCAAGGTCCGGGGCTCCTACCTGGATCCCGCTCTCGGGCGCGTCACGTTCGGCTCCTACACCGAGGCGTTCCTGGCCGGCGCCGTCGATCTGAGCCCGTCCACGCGGGCGACGTACGAGACCGAGGCCAGGTTGTACTTGCTGCCCGCGCTCGGGGCGCAGCCGATCGCGTCCATCCGGCCGGCCGACCTGCGCGCGCTCGTCTCCGATCTGCAGGCGCGCGGCGTTGGAGCGAGGACGATCCAACTCGTTCGCCAGACCGCCAGCCGCGTCCTTCGGCAGGCCGTGGAGGACGGGCTGATCGCGAGCAACCCGGCGGCTCGTGTACGGGCACCGAAGACCGAGCGCCGGGCCATCCGGATCCTGAGCGTGGAGGAGGTGGAGGCGCTGGCCGACGCCTTCGATCCGCGGTACCGCGCGCTCGTGCATCTCGGCGCGTACGCCGGCCTCCGGTTCGGGGAGGCGTCCGCGCTCCGGATCGTGCACCTGCGACTGCTCGAGCGGCGCATCGAGATCGCGGAGGGCGCCTCGGAGGTGAACGGCCGGTTGTACGTCGGGCCGCTGAAGACCGCGGCGAGCCGACGGGTCGTCACGATCCCGGCCTTCCTGGCCGATGAACTCGGCGCGCACCTCGCCACCCGTCGGAATCCCGACGGATCCGACCTCGTGTTCCCCGCGCCGGGGGGCGGACACCTCCGGCGAACGAGTTTCGGCCATCGCTTCTGGACGCCGGCCGTGCACGAGACCGGCCTGGACCCGGCGCCGGTGTTCCACGACCTGCGCCACACCGCCGTCGCGCTCGCGATCGCGGAGGGCGCCCACCCGAAGGCGATCCAGGCCCGTCTCGGTCACGCCTCCATCACCACGACCTTGAACACCTACGGCCACCTGTTCCCGGCGCTGGACGTGGAGTTGGCCGATCGGCTGGATGCGGCGCGCGCCGAACGGCTTGCGGCGTATCTGCGGCGTGACGAGCCCGCCGGCGCCCGCGTGGTCAAGATCCGCGAACACTGACGCGAGCACGTGCACAGACGTTCCCCCTGGTCAGAGGCGGTTTCGGCGTGCCCGTCGAACGTGCTCGGCCCGGTGGGCGCTGGAGGACTCGAACCTCCGACCGCTCGCTTGTAAGGCGAGTGCTCTACCTCTGAGCTAAGCGCCCGTCGTCATCCATGCGGGCTCGACCGGCTCACCGCGGACGTGGCCGCACGCGCGGCAAACGACCTGGCCGAGCATCGCCGTGAGCCGGGTCGCGCCGCAAGACTCGCACCGGTCGAGCTGGACGGCCCAGTCAGGTCGCTCCTCTTGGCACGAGGGGCAGACCAGGACCTGCCGCCCCCCCGAGGTGGCCCGGACCCACGGCCGCTCCCGCTTGTCGGGGTCGTACGTGGGCCTGCCGCAGAGGTGGCATCGCGGCTGGTGCTCCGGCGCGATGGGTTCGTCGGTCGAGACCACGGTTGAGAAGGATATCCGCCGGGACGTGTCTCTAATCCAAGGTCTCGAAGGACTCGCCCGCCCGGTGAACGTGGGTCCCGCCGCCGTGGCGTACCATCACGCCACCGAGCCCGAACACGCGCCATCGGCGACCGTCGCCGAGGATCGCCGTCCGCTCGTCCAGGCCGACGAACCAGGAGCCCGACGGGGTCCTCGACATGACGAGCGAACGGAGCCCAGGGACCACCTTCACCTTGTCCCAGTGCACGCCGAACGACACGCGCGGCACGAGGCCGAGCCCGAAGACCCAGCCAGCGCGAACGCCTCGGTCTCGTCGCTGCTCACGTGACTGGCTCGCGACGAGCGCGCCGGCGCTGCATCCGGCGAACACGGCTCCATCCTCGAGCGCCATGTTCAGGGAGTCCCACAGCCGGGTTCCGTGGATCGTCGAGACCAGGTGCTGCGGCTTGCCGCCGGAGAAGAAGACCATCGCGGCGCCCTCGATCTCGCGCGCGTGATCCTCGCGTTCGGCGTCTTCGCGCGTCTTCACCGAGACGAGCCTGGCCTCGACCCCGGACGCCGCGTAATGCTCGAGCGCCATCCGGCCCCAACGGGCGAAGACCTCGTCGCCCTCGGCCGAGCTCGCCGTCGGGAGCACGGCGACGTGGCCGGCCCGGCCCTCGAGCGCGGCTGACTCGATCTGCCTCGACCAGGGCTCGAACTCGCCGGAGCCCATCAACAGGAAGGTCCTCTTATTGGACCCGCCCGGCGCGTTCTGCACCATGCGCCGAGGGTACCTACCATGGAGCGAGGAGGTGGCGCCGATGGATCAGCCGAACGAGCAGCACACGGAACAGGGGATCTTGAAGACGGTCGAGGCCGCGGGGGACGTGACGGTCGAACGCTCGCTCGTGGGCGTCGTGAACGGGCGCGACGTGACGATCACGCAGGCCGGCGCCGGACCGATCGCGGCGCAGGGCGACGTGAACATCCAGCAGGGCGGGTGCGGCCCGGTGCTCGTCGGACGGGACCTCACGATCCGCCAGGGCGGGTGCGGTCCGGCGATGGTCCGGGGCAGCCTGTCGATCGAGCAGGGCGGTACGCAGAGCGTCCTGGTGGCCGGGCCAGCGACGATCGGCCGCGGCGCGTTCGTGGGTCTCGTCGCCTCGCCGAGGGTCTCGATCGACGAGGGTGCTCGGGTGATGATCGGCGCGCCGGGCGCCTTCGCCGCCGGGGCAGCGGTCGGAGCGGTGATGGCGCTCGTCGCGCGGCGCCGCCGGCGCTCACGCTAGGACGACTCGGCCTCGGCCAGCCGTCGCGCCAGCACGGGCAGCATCCGAACGGCGACACCGGGCTCCCGCTCGAGCAGTTCCCGGAAGGCCATCCGCGAGATCGCGAGCCCCCTGACCGGCGTCTTCGCGCGCACGCGCGCGATCCGCGTGATCTCGTCGGCCAACAGCGCGAGCTCGCCGACGAACTCTCCCGGACCGCGCTCTATCGGGCCGCGGGGGAGCTCGATCGTCACGGTTCCGTCCGTGACGATGAACATCCCCGAACCGGGCTGTCCGTGCTCGATCAGGACGAACCCGGCCGGGACGTCGAACCCGGTCGCGAGATCGGCGACCCACTTCACCTCGTCGTCGTCCAGCTCGGCGAAGATCGGGACCTTCCGGACCATCTCGACCGTGTCGCTCACAGACCCGCTCCCTCCTCACCCATCTCGCGCTCGACGATCATCGGCTCCGGCTCGGCCGACGCGGCCGGGATCACCACGGGCATCTTGCCACCCTGACGGTGCCGCCCACCCGTGCTCTTCGGCCTGGGAGCCGCGACGCGTGCCCGCCAGATCGCGACCGTGCCCGAGCCGAGACCGAAGACGGCACCGGCGACCCACACGACGCTGCCCACGATCGGGATGGCGGCAATGGCGGCAAGGATCGCCCAGCCGATCGTGAACGCGAGCATCCGGCTCCGCGGCTCGTGCCAGATCAGCCGTCCGAGCGCGAACGCGCTCCAGGTGAGCCCGATCGAGTAGAGGAGGAACAGGGACAGGAGCAGGCCGAGCCCGAGCGGCAGCCAGACCAGCGTGAGCACCCCCGCGATCCCAGCGAGCGGCAGCACGACGAACGCGACCACCCCCCAACCCGCGGAGGCCCGCGGCGCCTCCCGAGCCGATAGCGCCACCGCATCGGCGGCCCTCGGGCCGAAGAGCAGCAGCAGCACCCCGAGCGCTAGCACGGAGAACCAGACGGCGAGCCACGGCGCGAAGCGGCCGAGGGCCTCGATCGGCGTTCGGAGCGTGAACGTGACGCCCTCTCGGACATCGCCGTCGACGCGAGCGCCCGGCGCGGCGATGACGCGGCCGTGCGCGAGGACATCGCCGAGGATCCGCGAGCTGGAGCCCAGCGCGACGGAACCACCCACGCTCACGGCGGCCCCGCTCACCTGGCCGGTGACGGTGATCCGTCCGTCGAGCACCACGACGTCTCCCCGCACCACGCCGGCCACCGTCACGGTCCCGCGGAGGACGACGACCTCGCCGACCTCCTGGCCGCGCCGGACCAGAACGTCACCGGAGAGCACGATCTGATCACGCGGTTCGGCCCGGGTCCGCGTCGCCTGGGCAGAGGCGACGGACGCCGACGCGAGACACAGGGCCCCGATGGCGAGCGCGAACAGCGAGCGGGCGGCCGGCACCGTGGCATCCTACCGGCGAGCGCATTGGCACCGGCCGTCGCGTCGCCCGGACGCGGTACCGTGGTCCGGTGAGCCTGCAGGGGTTCTCCCCCGCCGTCGCGGCCTGGTTCGAGAGCACGTTCGAGACGCCCACCGCCGCGCAAGCTCAGGGATGGCCCGCGATCGCCGGCGGTCAGCACAGCCTGATCCTCGCACCGACCGGTTCGGGCAAGACGCTCGCGGCGTTCCTGTGGGCGCTCGATCGCCTGATGACCGATCCTCCGCCGCCCACCGACCGCCGGTGCCGCGTCCTCTACATCTCCCCACTGCGAGCGCTCGCGGTCGACATCGAGAAGAACCTGCGGGCGCCGCTCGTCGGGATCGGCCTGGCGGCCGAGCGCGTGGGCGAGCACGTCCACGAGCCACGCGTCGCGATGCGAACCGGCGACACGTCCGCGACCGAACGCCGGAGGATCCAGACGCGCCCACCGGACATCCTGATCACGACCCCCGAGTCCCTCTACCTGATGCTCACGTCGCAGGCGCGCGAGGTCCTGCGCAGCGTCCGATGGGTGATCGTCGACGAGATCCACGCGATGGCCGGCTCCAAGCGCGGCGCGCACCTCGCGCTCTCGCTCGAGCGCCTCGAGGAGATCGCTCACGAGCCGCCCCAGCGGATCGGCCTGTCGGCGACCCAACGCCCGCTGGAGGAGATCGCTCGGTTCCTCGGCGGCCAGACCGCGAGCGGCCCCCGGCCGGTGACCATCGTCGATGCGGGGATCCGAAAGCCGATGGAGGTCGAGGTCGTCGTCCCGGTCGAGGACATGGCCGAGCTGTCCGACATCGCCGAGACCCCGCAGCGGATGCCGCTGATGCTCGGACCGGCGACGCCGGGCACCGCGCCGCCCCGCGCGTCGATCTGGCCGGCGATCCATCCCGAGCTGCTCGAGCTGATCCGGGCTCACCGGTCGACGATCGTGTTCGTGAACGCCCGCCGGCTGGCCGAACGGCTCGCGGCGCGCCTGAACGAGCTCGCCGGCGAGGAGCTCGCCCGTGCGCACCACGGCTCGATCGCGCGCGAGCAGCGGCTCGAGATCGAGGATCGGCTGAAGCGCGGCGCGCTCAAGGCGATCGTCGCGACGAGCTCGCTCGAGCTCGGCATCGACATGGGCGCGGTCGACCTCGTGATCCAGGTGGAGTCGCCGGGCTCGGTCGCGCGCGGGCTCCAGCGGATCGGTCGCGCCGGCCACCAGGTCGGCGAGCCGAGCCGGGGCAAGGTGTTCCCGAAGTTCCGGGGCGACCTGCTCGAGGCGACGGTCGTGGTGCATCGGATGCTGCAGGGCGCGATCGAGGAGACGCGCTTCCCCCGCAACCCGCTCGACGTGCTCGCGCAGCAGATCGTCGCCATGTGCGCGATGGACGAGTGGAGCGTCCAGGATCTCGGCCGCGCGCTCAGGCGAGCCGCCAACTTCGAGGAGCTCTCCGACGACCTGCTGCGCAACGTCCTCGACCTGCTCGCCGGCCGGTACCCGTCCGACGAGTTCGCCGAACTCCGGCCGCGGATCGTCTGGGACCGGCGGACGGACATGCTCCGAGCGCGAGAGGGAGCCGGCCGCCTCGCGATCGCCTCCGGCGGGACGATCCCGGACCGAGGGCTGTTCGGCGTGTTCACCGTCGACGGACGCCGCGTGGGCGAGCTCGACGAGGAGATGGTGTACGAGAGCCGGCGCGGCGAGGTGTTCATGCTCGGCGCGTCGTCGTGGCGGATCGAGGACATCACGCTCGACCGCGTCCTGGTCTCGCCCGCGCCGGGCGAGCCGGGCAAGATGCCGTTCTGGCACGGCGACAAGCCGGGACGCCCGCTCGAGCTCGGACGTGCGATCGGCGCCGCGACCCGCGAGCTGTCATCGTCCGAGCACGACGCGGCCGTGGGGAGGCTGCGGACCGAGTTCGGGTTGGACGAGCTCGCCGCCGAGAACCTCACGGCGTACCTCGAGGACCAGCGCGAGGCGACCGGCGCCGTCCCCGACGACCGCACGATCGTGGTCGAACGCTTCCCCGACGAGATCGGCGACTGGCGGGTGTGCGTGCTCTCGCCGTTCGGCGAGCGCGTGCACGCCCCCTGGGCGATGGCGATCGAGGGCCGACTCGCCGAGCGCTACGGGCTCGACGTCCAGGTGCTGTGGAGCGACGACGGCATCGCGATACGGCTCCCCGAGTCCGAGGAGCGGATCCCGGTCGAGGACCTGCTGTTCGACCCCGACGAGATCGAGGACCTGGTCGTCGCGAGGCTGCCGGGGACCGCGCTGTTCACGACGGTGTTCCGGGAGGCCGCCGCACGCGCACTGTTGCTCCCCCGCCGGACGCCGGGGCGGCGGACGCCGCTGTGGCAGCAGCGGCAGCGCGGGGCCGACCTGCTCGAGGTGGCCTCGCGCCATCCGACGTTCCCGATCCTGCTCGAGGCGACGCGCGAGGTCCTGCGCGACGTGTTCGACGTGCCGGGGCTCAGGGAGGTGCTGGGCGAAGTCCGGGCGCGGCGGATCCACGTGGTCCCGGTCGACACGACCCGGTCGTCGCCGTTCGCGCAGTCACTGCTGTTCCGCTGGGTCTCCGTCTACATGTACGAGGCGGACGCGCCGATCGCCGAGCGGCGCGCCGCCGCGCTCTCGCTCGACCGCGAGCTCCTCCGAGACCTCCTCGGCGCAGAGGACCTCCGCGAGCTGATCGACCCGGTCGCGCTCGCCGAACTCGAACTCGAGCTGCAACACCTCGCCGAGGGGCGCCGGGCCCGCAACCCGGACGACATGCACGACCTGCTGCGACGACTCGGCGACCTCAGCGCCGAGGAGGTCTCGGCACGCGCGAACGCCGAGCCGACCGCCTGGCTCGAGGAGCTCGAACGCGACGGGCGCGCGATCCGCCTGCGGGTCGCCGGCGAGGATCGCGTCGTCGCGGTCGAGGACGCGGGGCGGTACCGGGACGCGCTCGGCGCGTCGCTGCCGCTCGGGGTGCCGACGATCTTCACCGAGCCGACGGCCGCACCGCTCGAGG
>JBAVEY010000214.1:0-3091 GCA_049587975.1 Actinomycetota bacterium
GAGCGCGGCCGATCGGCCGCGCTCCGCGCCGGGCGAGCCACGCCGAGACGTAGCCGGTGCCGCACCCGAGCTCGATCGCGTCCCGGCCCTCGACGTCCTCCAGCATGCCGACCTCGGCCTCCGGTACGCCCCAGGTGCCCCACGAGGGCTCGTCGCTCGCCCAGGCCTTCTGCCCCGGCTCGACGAACTCCTCGGCGAACCGATCCCAGGCGGCACGGTTTCGGATCACGTGGTCCTCGGTCACGGCCGAACGATACTGGTCGAGCCCGAGCGAAGGAGGCCGACCGTGATCGCACGCCTGTGGTTCGGACGCACGAAGGCCAAGGACTACGACGCGTACCTCGCGTACCTGGAAGAGAGTGGCGTCGCCGCGCTTCACGCCACCCCAGGCAACCGCGGGGCGATGGTGCTCCGCCGCATCGACGGTAACGAGGCCGAGTTCGGCGTCATCTCCTTCTGGGACTCGCTCGACGACGTGAAGGCATTCGCCGGCGAGGACGTGGACGTCGCCCGCTATTTCCCCGACGACGAACGCTTCCTGCTCGAGTTCACCCCGAGGCTGAAGCACTTCGAGGTGACCCGGAAGCTCTAGACCTCGCGCGGTTGATCCTGGGACTCGGCCGCAGGATCATGCGATCCGTGGCTGCTCAATCGAAATTCACGAAGAGCAAGTCGAATGCGGGCACTGAGAAGGCGGGACTCAGTCTCCTCCTGTCGGACCCGAGGTTTCAGGTTCCGAACCTCGCAACCAAACGCCGGATCCTCGAACTCATCGGCAAGACGGAACGGTTTGGCATTCAGACATTCGATGCTGTCATGTCGCCTGAGCCCCTTGGACCGATCACTTATGAAAGTGTTGAAGGTCTCTACCCCTCGCTTCGGCTTATCGAAATGAAGACGACGCGGAAGGCAGTCCAGAACGACGCTCTCCACGGCTTCTTCTTCGGCGCTACAGAGCGCGAATACGAAATGGCTAGGACATTGGGGGACCACTACCTGTTTGCGTTCATCGTGCTCAGTTCCGCGAACGAGTACGGGCGGCCATTTGCGGTCCTGCTCACGCTGGACGAGGTCGAACGGCGGACGCAGAGTCGGCGGATTCAGTATCAGGTCAACTTCCGCAGCGATCTCACGCCAGTGGGAGGGGCTGGTGAGGGTTGGCTGGTTCTACTCGGGGACGAGACCGACATCCCGCTCTAGACGCCTAGAGACCAAGACCCTCAGCAACAATTGGCCGGTTCACGTGCACCCATGGGCCTGGGATGGACACTCCCGAAGGAGAGTCCCGCGCTGAAGTTCCGGTCCAGTGCACTGCTCGGCCGCAGAGGAGACACAGCGTCTGGTCATCGCTGGAAGGGAGTGGTTCGTGATCAGCTGACACCTGTTCGATTGTGTGGAGCTCTGTGTACGAACTGTCGAGGTCCTCCCTCCAGAAGATCGCGGATTCCTCGTTCTGGAGCACCCCGTAGAAGAGCGACTCTGCTTCCTTGGCGTCAGTCGCCCTCACATACGCCTCGACTAGGTAGAGCTCGGTTCGCGAAGCCAGGATGCGGTAAACACTGGCCATAGGCCTTCTTACTCCGCTCCCTTCGGCATGTCTGTCGCGTTGCTCACAGCAAACGACGGTATCGATCCGACTCGTGATCGTCAGATCTCAATCATCAGACCGACCGCTGGTTCACGGCCGCCGTTTGTGACGAACCTCACAGATTCAAGACTCAAGGATCGGTCTTCTCTCTACTCGCCGGTTTTGAAGGAGGCATGCCTTGAATCCCTGCTGGGTTCTCCTCGTTACGCGAGGTCTGGGCGTGTGGCTTCCCCCGGAGGTCTACCTCAATCACGACTTGGCCATCCGCGAATCGGCACGTTGGCGTGCTACGTTCCGAGTGCCGAATGGGCGGAGCGAGTTCTCCCCAGGACTCCGCGCACTTCATCTGACGCGGACTATGTTCCCGGAGCCGTGGCGGGCATGCCCCGTGTGGCTCGGGATGTCGTGGAGCGAGCGGAGCTATCCCCGCATGAAATTCGAGCTCATGGCGGCGGACGAGTCGGAGGCTGCGGTCTGGCTGCGCAAGCGGACGCCGAAGGCTGCAAGGATCGAGGGGCCGGGACAGGTGGAGTTCGATCGCCGAGGCGTGCGGACGAGCGTTGGAGTGTTTCGAGCGAAGCGCGTCATGGGGTTCTAGCTGTCTGCACGGAATCGCCACAGTGGTCCAGGACGGGGGACCCAAATCCCGGTGCTACCCTCACGCCCGTGACCAGCGAGAACGACGCTCGGAGCGCGCTCGAACGCGAGATCTACTGGGCCGAGGACGCCTCGGTTCGGTCGAGGATGGACACGTCCGAGGTTCGGGACCTGCTCCACGACTTCGCGATGCTCATGCGGGCCGACGAGAAGCAGGCGGTCCCGCGCGGAGAACCCGAGCTCGGGTCCGGGTCGCGGATGCGGCGGAAGACCAAGGTCCTCCAGTTCCGGCTGTTCCGGCCGATGCGGCGGCGGAACGACCGGTTGCTGGCCGAGTTCGGGGAGCTGGCGGCCGCGCTCGCCGACCGGGTGGTCGCGCTCGAGACCGAGGTGCGGGAGCTGCGGGCCAAGCTCGGGGACGCCGAGTGAGGATCGCGGTCGTCCACCCTCAGACGCCGTTCGTGCGCGGGGGAGCCGAGACGCACACCGAGTCCGTCGTCGCCGCCCTGCGCGAGGCCGGGCACGAGGCCGAGGAGGTCGTGGTCGCCGGCAAGTGGTACCCGGCGACCGAGATCGTGCATCAGATGGCCGTGTGGCGCGCGCTCGATCTGTCCGAATCCAACGGCCTGCCGATCGACATGGTGATCGCGCTGAAGTTCCCCGCGTACCTCGTCCCGCACGAACGCAAGGTGGTCTGGCTGATCCACCAGCACCGGACCGCGTACGAGCTATGGGACCACCCGGAGTTCGCCGACCTCGGCAAGCAGGTCGAGGGGCCACAGGTGCGCGACATGGTGCAGCAGAGCGACCGGATCGCGCTCGGTGAGGCCAAGCGCATCTTCACCAACTCGAAGAACGTGCAGGATCGCCTGTGGAGCTCGCTCCGCCTGTCGAGCGACGTCCTCT
>JBAVEY010000215.1:0-1806 GCA_049587975.1 Actinomycetota bacterium
TCCGTCACCCGAGCCTTGGCCTGCACGTCGTTCCCGCTCACGAAGACCGTGTGCTCGCCGGCAGCGATGAGCGAGGGATCGGCCATCACGAACGCGTTCATCGTGTTCAGAGCCTTCACGACCTTCACGCCCGGGAACGCACGCTGGATCTGCTCTGCGGGCGAGTCCGTGTTCGAGACGAACAGGGACGGCGGCATGCCCTGGGAGGTCGGATGGGTGCGAGAGGGGAGAGTCGAACTCCCACGCCTTTCGGGCACCGGATCCTGAGGTTGCTGCGGCCAGGCACTGATGCCGTGCTCGGGCCGGCGGATCCACTGCCCGCTCATCCACGTGGCGCGGAGTTCCATTCACGTTCCTGTCACATCGCCCCTCTAGGTTTGCCGGAAGACGTAGGCGTCACACGGATAGGGGCGATCGGATATGTTCCCAGAGCGCAGGAACCCTATGGAAGAGGCGATCAGGAACCCTCTCCCCAGGCTGAAGAAGCAGCTGGCGGAGGAGTATGAGGCCTTGCCTGAGGACAGGATCGATGAAGTGGCTCAGCACGCGATAGACGAGCTGGCGGACGCTCGCGTCCGCGAGTTCGTTCCGATCTTCGCGTGGAGACATGCCCGAGAGCACCTCCGGCAGGCGTCCTAGCGACCGCTCTCTCGAAAGAGTCGATTTCGTCGACACTAAGGGTCGACCGCAAAGGGCTCGAAGACCGTGATCTTGGTCCCCGCCTTGAGGACGGGGCAGCCCTTGGCGAGATCGAGGACCTCCTCGACCGAATCCGCTTGAACGATGAGGTAACCGGTCGTCTCGGCCCGCGCTTCGGTCACGGATCCATCGGATACCTGTCTTGCCATGGGCATGAAAGGGAAGCCCAGGTCCTTCACCGCGTGTCCGACGTGCTCGAACCACAGATGCCAGGCGTCCATCGCTCCGCTCCGCGCCTCCTCCGTCGGGGGCATCTTTCCGCCGCTGAACAGCCACAGGAAGTCGGTCACCTGGAAGGCTCCTCCCGAGCATCCGATCAGAACGATCGCTCGCAGGATCGTCCGATCCAACCGTGATCGGGACATGGCTAGAAGATGAACGGACCGCGTCTTGCGCAGCGGACCACCGAGCGCACCGAGGGGGCCTCGTAGGTTGCCTGGTATTCATCACGGCGACATGCGGTGTCCCGAGGGGTGTCACCGAGAGCGCGTAGCGTCTTCCCGGTGAGCCCCTCCCTGACCGTGGCCGATTGCCCGGAGTGCCGAGGCGTCAGCACGGTCATCCTCGGGACCTGCGGTGTATGCCTCGCCGAGTTCTTCGAGGACGACGAACATCAGCCATGGTGGGGAAGTCCCCCCTCTCCCCGAGGCCCTCGCCCCGCCACAAGCGAGGATCCCCGCCATGGCTGACCACCTCCTGCGTCAGATCGGCTTCGCGAATGTGCCGGTCGTGTCGAAGCAGCGGGCGCATCAGCTCGCTCGGGGTGAGTCCCTTCCCGCCCGCGGTCAGGGCAGGGGAACGGGTCTTCTGGCGGAAGTCGGACGTGTCCAGGTGGGCCAGACGGCATCCCGTGGGCGATCGGAGATGGAGCCCCCAGAAGGTCGGGCCTCATCGGGAGGCCGTTCGCCGTCCTGAGCACGGGGCTTGGCTCGGTTAGGGAAGCCGGGCCAAGCTCCGTCCAAACTTCGGCCGGCAGACCCTCGGCGCACCGGGAACCGGGACAGCACGCTCCAGCTTGTCGTGGATCGCGGGGCGACTGCGCTCCGCTCGCACGCTCGCACAACTCCCGCGTGACGATCGCCCTGGCAGTGAGCGCGAGCCCGCAGC
>JBAVEY010000216.1:0-44051 GCA_049587975.1 Actinomycetota bacterium
ACCGCGGCGTCGTCGCCGGTGTCGGCCGCGACGAGCACGTCGGCCTGCAGCTCGGGCAGCGCGAGGGTGCCGAGCACGGTCTCGAGGTCGCTCGGCCCGAGCTTGCACCCGCAGCCCGCGCCGTGGCTGAAGCTCGTGAGTCGCCGCGGGTCCGCCATGTGAGCGAGGATACGGCTGCAGGGAGGGACGATGCCGATCCGCTTCTGCGCGTACCAGTACCAGAACCGTCCCCTGCCCGAGCTCGACGAGCGCTGGCGACGCGCCGGGGAGCTCGGGTTCGACGTGCTGTGGAACGTCGACACGGTCATCGACCCCGATCGAGCGCGGAGCACGATGTTCGACGGGCCGGCCACGCTGACCGCGATGGCCCTGCGGACCCAGCGGATCCGCATCGGGACGCTCGTGACCAGCCTGGACTTCCGCTCGCCGGTCACGGCCTCCAAGGCCGCCGTCACGGTCGATCACCTGTCGAACGGCCGGCTCGAGCTCGCGCTCGGCGTCGGCGACCCCTCGGCCGGCGAAGGCCCCTCTGGCGTGTCGTGGAGCGCCGGAGAACGCGTGCGCCGGTTCGACGAGCTCGCCGACCTGCTCGACCGGCTGCTCACGAACGAGGTCACGACCTTCGACGGCGAGTTCTACCGGTGCCTCGAGGCCGAGACCGTCCCGAAGATGCTCGAGATCGCGGCGCGCAGGGCGGACGCCCGGAGCTCGTGGGGCGGCTACGGCATCGAGAACGAGGAGCAGATGTTCGCGGTCACCCGCGACCGCAGCCTCCGCCTCGACGACCTCTGCTTCGCCGAGGGCCGCGACCCCACGGCGATGCGCCGATCGCTCTGCGTGTTCGCGCCGCTCACGCCCTGGGAGTCCACCGAGTACTTCCCCGACATGGTCGGCTGGTACGGCGCGATAGGGATCGACGAGTTCGTCCTGTACTGGCCGAAGACCTGGCGCGACGCGCCGCACGAGGACCCCGTGTTCGAACGGGTCTGCGCCGACGTGCTGCCGTCGCTCCGCGGGCCTTGACGTGCGCACCGCCGTGGTCGGGCACGCCGAGTGGATCGAGTTCGCCCACGTCGACCACGTCCCGGTCGCGGGCGAGATCGTGCACGCGACCGACGCCTGGGAGGTGCCGGGCGGCGGGGGCGCGGTCGCGGCCGTCCAGCTCGCCCGCCTCGCCGGCTCGTGCACGTTCTTCACCGCACTCGGCGACGATCAGATCGGCGAACGAACCCGGCGCGAGCTCGAGGCGTTGGGCGTCCAGGTCGAAGCCGCGATCCGGGACGAGCCGAGCCGCCGCGCGGTCGTGTTCGTCGACGCCCACAGCGAGCGGACGATCACCACGCTCGGAAGACGGCTCGAACCCAGCGCCGCCGACCGGCTCCCGTGGAACGAGCTCGAGAGCGTCGACGCCGTCTTCGTGACGGCAGGCAACCCGGGGGCCCTCCGCGAGGCCCGCCGCGGGCGCGTGATGGTCGCCACGAGCCGGATCGCCGACCTGCTCGTCGAGACCGACGTGCACCTGGACGCGGTCGTCGGCAGCGGCAACGACCCGGCAGAGGCATTCGATCCGGAGCGGCTCACCCACCCGCCCGACCTCGTCGTGCGGACCGATGGGCTCCGGGGCGGCCGCTACGAGACCGCCGACGGACGGAGCGGGCCGTACGAGCCGGTCGCGCCGCCTGGCCCCGTCGTCGACACGTACGGCGCCGGCGACTCGTTCGCGGCAGGGCTGACGTTCGCCCTCGGGGCGGGAACGCGGCTCGACGAGGCGCTGGCGCTGGCCGCCCGGTGCGGCGCATGGGTCGTGGCCGGTCGCGGCCCGTACGGGAACCAGCTCACCGCGTCCGACCTCGGGCGCTAGGAGGCGCTCGACACCTCCATCCGGTGGTGCTCGCGAACGTTGGCCGAGGCGACCAACGTGGCCGGCCCGAGCACACGATCACCGTCGCGGAGCTCCTCGCGGATCTTCGCGAGCTCGGACCGCGTGAAGTCACACCGCGGCGGCACTGGCTCGATCCCGTACAGCCGCGCGGCGTTCTGCCCGAGCACCTTCGCCTTGAGCTCCTTCGTGAGCGCCGGGTAGTCGTAGCGCTGCTGGAACTCGTCGGAGATGTGGAACGCTCGGAACGCCTGGATCTGCGGCTGGGGCGAGCCGTAGAACAGGCAGTCGGTCCCCCACACCACGTTGTCCTCGCCGATGTGCTTCAGCAGCTTGCCGAGCACGTGCGCGGCCTGCGTCGGCGCGCGCATCAGGTTCCACCACGTCGTGCCGAGCTCGGCGTACACGTTCGCGTTGGGACCGATGCCCGAGCGTTCGAGCGAGGCGATGAGACGGTTCACGCCGAGCTCCGACGTCGCCGAGGTGTACGGGCCCTCGAACGTGCCCGTCTCGAAGCCCGAGTGGTACACGACGACGTTCGCGTCGGGGTGCCGGCGGGCCGCCGGGCCGACGTCCATCGGCGAGGCGAACCGGCTCCCACCCGACAGGCCCTTGTGCACGCAGATCGTCGGGATGCCCAGCTCGAGGCTCCTGCGGATGAACGGCGCGCCGACCTGCGGCAACCCGCGCTCGTGGTCGTCGAGCCACCACGCGCCGCCGCCCGGGTCGAAGAAGTCAGGGAAGTGCGTGAACGTCTTCCACGCGCGGATCGGGTAGTGGATCGCCGTGTCTTCCATGCCGCGGAGCACCGAGTCGAACGAGCCGACGTTCGGCAGGACCTGGCCATGGAGCAGGACGCGCTCGTCGCGGCACAGTCCCTCCACGATGCGGCGGGTCTCGGCCATGATCTCGGGCGACAGCGGCGAGCCCTCGGGATAGATCGGCAGCGCCGAGAGCACGACCACGTTGGTGTCGCTTCGGATGAAGAACGCCTCGAGGAAGTGCTCGATCGAGAAGCACACCCGCGGGTCGTCCTCGCCGCAGTGCTGCTGCGGGAACGCCGCGTAGAACCCCTCGCCGTGGAAGATCGGGTTGAGGTCGTACTCGAGCAGGTGGCCCTGGACGTCCATGATGAATTCCTCGCCACCCACGGCCCCATCGGCCGCCTCGGGCTCGGTCGTGGCCTCGGGCGGGATCTCGAACCCGCCGCCGGGGCCCGACGTCGGGATCTCGGGTGCCGCGCGGTGCGCCTCGCGCGTGCACGCGTCGAGCGCGAGCAGGACGGTCGACGCCGCGCAGAGCGAGCGCAGGAACGACCGTCGGGAGAGCCCGAGACGGGACGCGTTGGCGTGGGTCGTCTCGAGGGCTCGGCGCCGCGCCTCGCGCACGACCGGCGAGGGCGGGACGGGGTCGTACTCGCCGTTCGAGCACGGCCCGAGCGGGATCGGGAGTTCGGGGTCGCTCACGGGTCTTCGGTGTGGCAGACCGGAGGCCCGGCCCCATGGTTCCGGCCGATGCCTCGCCCGGCGTAGGCTCCCGCCGTGGACGTCCGCTCGTTCCTGGCCGAGCATCCGCCGTTCGACGCCCTCAGCGAGGGCGAGCTCGATCGCGTCGTCTCGAGTGTCCAGATCGAGCACTTCGCGCCCGGCACGGTGATCCTGCAACAGGCGGGCGCGCCCGCGACGCACCTGTTCGTCATCCGCCGGGGCGAGGCCGAGATCGTGGACGAAGGCCGCGTGATCGACGAGCTCGGCGAGGGCGACGTGTTCGGGATGTGGTCGCTCCTGGACCAGGTCGCGCCGACCTCGACCGTGCGGGCGTCCGAGGACACGCTCTGCTACCTGATCGACGCCGACGTCGCCGACGAGGTTCTGCGTTCACCCGCCGGCCTCGCGTTCATCACCACCAGCGTCAGGAGACGGATCGCGGCCGTCGACGAGACGCTGAAGGCAGAGGTCGACCTCGTGCGGTACCGAGAGGTCGGTGCGCTCCTTCGCCGGCCGCCGGTCACCTGTGACCCGGACACGGCCGTCGCCGAGGCCGCCGCGCTCATGGCGCGCGAGCGCGTCTCGAGCCTGCTGATCCCGTCCGGCGACGGAGCCGTCGGCATCCTGACCGACCGCGATCTGCGAACCCGCGTGGTCGCGGAGCGGCGGAGCGGTGACACGCCGGTCGCCGAGGTGATGACGCCGCGAGCCGAGACCGTCCTCGCCGACACGATGGTCGGCGAGGTCTTGCTCCGAATGCTCGAAGGGGGGTTCCACCACTTCCCGATCGCGGATGCGAGCGGCCGGGTGACCGGCGTCGTGACCGACACCGACCTCATGGGGATCGGGCGGAACACGCCGTTTGCGCTGAAGAGCGCGATCGAGCGCGCCGGCGACCGTGAGGCGGTCGCGAGCGCGATCGCCGAGCTCCCCCACGTGATCACCGCGCTGGTGGACTCGAGCGCGGATCCGGTCGACGTGGGTCACATCATCGCGTTCGCGATCGATGCGGCCACGCGTCGACTGCTCGAGCTCGGGATGGCTGAACACGGTGAGCCGCCGGTGCCGTGGGCCTGGCTCGCGCTCGGCAGCGCCGCCCGACAGGAGCAGGCCATCCGGACCGACCAGGACCATGCCTTGGCGTTCGAGGGCGAACCCGACCCGGCCAACGCGTCGCTAGCGCCCCTGGCCGAGTTCGTGACCGCCGGTCTGGAGGCCGCGGGGATCGCTCGATGCAACGGCGACGTGATGGCGACGAACCCGGCCCTGCGCCTCCCGCTGCAGGACTGGACCCGGCGCTTCGATTTCTGGATGAACGAGCAGAGCCCCAAGGCGAGCGAGCAGCTCTCGATCATCTTCGACTTCCGCCGGGTCGCCGGGAAGCTCGAGGCCGACATCGCGCTGGACGAGATCATGGCGACGGCCGTGAGCCGCCCGATCTTCCTGTCCCACCTCGCGCGGAGGGCACTCGACCTGCGGCCGCCGATCGGCTTCGTGCGAGGCCTGATCGTCGACCACACCGGCGAGCACCGGGGCACCGTCGACCTGAAGCACGGCGGCATCCTGATCGTGGGCAACATCGCAAGGGCCTGGGCGACCCGAACAGGGGTCACGGCCAAGCGAACGCTCCACCGGTTGCGGGCCGCGGAAGGTGCAGGGGCCATCGATGCGGAGACGCGCGAGGGGCTCGAGGAGGCCTTCCGTTTCCTGTGGGAGGTTCGGCTGCGACACCACGTCGAGCAGATGCGTGCCGGCGAGCCGCCGGACGACTTCGTCGATCCCAAAGCCCTCGGCGGGGTCGCCCGTCAGGGTCTGAAGGAAGCGTTCCGGATCATCGCGAGGGCGCAGAAGGAGCTGGCCCTCGCGGCCGGGATCAAGATCCGCTAGCTCTGGCCGCGCTCGTCAGAGCCGCTCTGGGACGCCGGGGGCCGATCCCATAGCGTGGTACCCGCCGTCGACATGCACCATCTCGCCGGTGATCCCGCGCGATAGATCCGAGAGCAGGAAGACGATCGTGTCGGCAACCGGGCTCGCATCCGTCGGGTTCCACCCGAGCGGCGCCCGCCCGCCCCACCCGTCGGCGAGCGCCTGGAACCCCGGGATGCCCTTCCCGGCGATCGTCCGCAGCGGGCCCGCCGACACGGTGTTGACGCGGATCCCGTGCGGGCCGAGATCGCGCGCCAGGTACCGGGTGATCGACTCGAGCGAGGCCTTGGCGACGCCCATCCAGTCGTAGACCGGCCACGCCACACGGCCATCGAAGTCCAGGGACACGATCCCACCGCCGTGCTCCTGCATGTGGGGCAGCATCCCGGTGGCGATCGCCTTCAGCGAGAACGCACTGGTCTGGATGGCCGTCCCAACGCTCTCCCACGGGGTGTGCAGGAAGTTGCCGCCCAGCGCGTCCTGCGGCGCGAACGCGATCGCGTGCAGGAACCCATCGAGCCGTCCCCAGCGTGATCCGATCTCGGCGGAGACGGCCTCGACGTGGGTTGGGTCGTTCGCGTCCATCTCCAGGACGTCGACCGGCTCGGGCAACCGCCTCGAGACCTTCCCGGTGATCCCCATCGCCCGGCCGAACGACGTGAGGACGATCTCGGCGCCGTGCTCCTGCAGGGCCTGCGCCGCCGCGAAGGCGATCGACTCGCGCGTCAGCACGCCCGTGACGAGCAGCTTCTTGCCGTCGAGCAGCATCCGAACCCCCTCGGTCGCCCCGCATGCTATTGCTAGGGCCGTGGATCTCAAAGCCGTGGCGAAGGTCGACCTGCACCGCCACCTCGAGGGCGCGATCCGCCTCCAGACCCTGATCGATCTGTACCGCGAGGCGGGCCACCCACTCCCTGAGTCCACGCCGGCCGAGCTCGCCGACCGCGCGCAGGTCCTGCGGCCGATGGCCTCCCTCGAGGCCGTCCTCGGCCGGTTCGCCCTCGCGCAGGGCGCGTTCTTCGACGTGGGGGCGGCCGAGCGGATCGCGTTCGAGGCGGTCGAGGATCTCGCCGCGGACGGGGTTCGCCTGGCCGAGCTCCGGTTCTCGCCCGAGTTCCTGTGTCTGCCCCAGGGCCTGGACTGGGACGGCGCCATGGCCGCGATCGTCCGCGGGGTCGAGCGCGGTGCCCGCACCTTCGACGTCGCGGTCGGGCTGATCGCGATCGCGAGCCGCAACTACGGGATGGGCTCGGCCGAGCGGACGGCGGCGTTCGCCCTGCGTCACCGCGACCACCTGGTCGCCTTCGACCTCGCCGGCGAGGAGCAGGCCTACCCGCCGTCCCTGTACGCCGACGTCGTCTCGAGCCTCGCGGGCTCGGGCCTGCGGCTCACGACCCACTACGGCGAGTCGGGTGGGCCGGCGTTCCCACGGGAGGCCGTCGAGGTGCTCGGCTCGGAGCGCCTGGGTCACGGCGTGAGCGTGGCCGAGGACCCCGAGGTGACGGCGCTGATCCGCGACCGGGGCGTGACGCTCGAGATGTGCCCGACGTCGAACGTGCGGACGCACGCGGTGACCGACCTCCCCCACCATCCGGCACGGCGGCTCCTCGACCAGGACGTCTCGGTCACGATCAACACCGACAACCCGGGGCTGTTCGCCGTCGACCTCACGGGCGAGCTCGAGGCCTGCGTCGAGCACCTGGGATTCTCCGACGACGACCTGCGCCGCGTCACCGCGAACGCGATCGACGCGAGCTTCCTCGACGACTCGACGAAGGCCGATGTCCGCCGGCGCCACTTCGGTTGGGTCGGATAGGCCTCAGCGGAGTGCGCCGAGCGCCTTCCATTGATCGAGCGTGATCCCCGGGAAGGTGTAGTAGCTCGCCCCGATCACGTCGCGGTCCAAGACGCTGTGGACGAAGCCCTGGGTCTCGGGCCCGGTCGCATCGAAGGAGATCCCTCCGACGACGTGGATCGGCACCTTCAGGCCCACGGTCTGCTGCCGGATGATCCGCACGTTCTGCGCCGTGTACCAGGCCGCGGCGCGCGGTCCGTGGACCTGGTAGGTGTAGTAGGTCATCGGCAGGAAGACGTCGTAGGTGTCGGCGAGGCGCCGCCACGGGAAGCCTGGCCAGAAGTGGGGGTCGGTCCGAACGAGCCGGTCCGGCGAGGCCACGATGGCGCCGAGCGGGTAGTCGGCGCCCGCCTCGCGGCGGATCGCGGCCGACAGGCGCAGGAGCCGCGCGGTCCGCAGGCTCGGCCGGCGTACCTCCGGCGACTCGATGTCGAGCGCGAACGAGGCGAATCGGTTGCCGCGGGCCGTCTCGAAGCGGATCGACCGTGCCGTGCGTCGGAGGTCGGTCCGGAGGTCGCGGAACCCGGGCAGGTACCAGGCCACCACCTCGAGCCCCCGCCGGTGCGCCGCATCCACGATCGCCTCGACGCCGTCGGGGTACACGAACGGCCGGTTGCGGTTGAAGTTGGAGGTCTGAAGGTAGATCGTCCCGATGCCGTGGTTGGCCATGGCGTGGACCTCGTGCACCGGGTGCTCCCACACGTCGGTGTCGTAGATGTCGATCCAGGTCCCCAGACCCACGTACGGCGCGGTCCTCGCGGATGACCGGCCGTCGGCGCCCGCACCGTGTCCCGGACCCGGGGTCGAGGGGCCACGGGCAGGCCCCCTGACCGCGGGATCGAGCCGCGATGCCTCGGGTGGGGCTGGGTCGCGTCCCGCGGTCCCCACGACCTCGGGCGAGCCGACGCAGGCCGCGAGCCCGAGCACACCGAGCAGCGCGAACCCGCGCGCGACCAACGACCGCATCTCCATCCCCCCTGCGCCGACCCGGACCCGGAGACACAGATAACGTCGGGACCCGTTCCAAGGTTCGGTCCGTGAGCGGTCCGCCCTGACCGTGTCGGCGAAGTTCGGTCCGCTAGGATGAGCGGCCCGACGCGGGCGACCGCCGGGGGGAGGACGGAACGATGGCAGACGACGGCGCGGCGGCGACCCGCCTGATCGAGCGCTACTGGGAAGGGCTGCTCGAGTCCGAACCGCTGCTCGGGACGGCGATCGGCGACGACCGCTACGACGACCGGCTCCCCGACCCGGGATCGGACGGCCGGGCGTTCCGCGAGCGCCTGCACCGCGGCGCCCTCGAGGAGCTCGGCCTGCTCGAGGTCGACGCGCTCGACGAGGACCTGCGGATCAGCCTGGACATCCTCGAGGCGATCGCGCGCCGCGACCTCGCCGCGCTCGAGCATCGGACGGACCGGCTCGCCGCGGTGAGCCACCTGTGGGGTCCGGCCGGGTTGGTGGGCGAGCTCGCCTCGCTCCAGCTGGCCGACACGCCCGAACGGGTCGAGCGCTATGCGGCCCGGATCGCGGCGATGCCCGCCTACTACGACGCGGAGCTCCAGATCATGCGCGAGGGGATCGCCGACGGCGTCACGGCGCCACGGATCGTTGCCGAGCGGGCCCTCGCCCAGACCGAGCGGCTCGTCGAGGCCGGGGCCGATGACTCGCCGGCGCTCGCGCCGCTCGGCGAGGGCGACGCGGCGGGGCGGGCGCTGGTCGCCGAGGCGATCGGGAAGTACCTCCTGCCCGCGCTCGAGGGGTACCGGGAGGGGATCCGCGACTACCTGCCCCATGCGACCGAGACGATCGGCCTGCTGGCCCTGCCTGGGGGCGACGCCATGTACGCCGCGCAGATCCTCTCGTGGACCACGCTCGAGCTCGGCGCCACGGAGGTGCACGAGCTCGGCGTCGGCGATCTGTCGGCGATCCAGGACGAGCGCGCGCGCTCGGCCGCGATCCTCGGCCATCCGGACGCGGTCGCCGCGGAGGCCGCGATCGCGACGGACGCGGCGTTCCGCTTCCTGTCGCCCGAGGACCTGAAGGCCGCGGCCGAGGAGCAGGTCCGCAAGAGCTGGGAGGCGGCACCTTCGTGGTTCGGCCGGGTCCCGAGCGCCAACTGCGAGGTCCGGCTCGTCGAGGCGTTCCGCGAGGCCGACATGCCGTTCGCCTTCTACAACCCGCCGACCGAGGACGGATCTCGGCCGGGCGTCTACTACGTGAACGGCTTCGACCTCCAGCGCAAGCCGAAGCACCAGCTCGCCTCGACCACCTACCACGAGGCCAACCCCGGGCACCACTTCCAGATCGCCCTCGAACAGGAGATGGAGGGGCGGCCCGCCCTCCGTCGGTTCGGCGGGTTCCTGGCCGGGAGCGCCTTCACGGAGGGATGGGGCCTGTACAGCGAGCGCCTGGCCGACGAGATGGACCTGTACGAGGACGAGTCGGAGCGCCTCGGCATGCTCGACCTTCAGGGGATGCGGGCGGCGCGGCTGGTCGTCGACACCGGCATCCACGCGCTCGGATGGCCGCGGGAGCGCGCGATCGCGACCCTCGAGGAGGCGGGGCTGCCGAACGTCGAGGCGACGATCGAGACCGATCGGTATATCACGATGCCCGGCCAGGCGTTGTCGTACAAGATCGGGCAGTTCGAGATCGAGCGCCAACGCGCCGCCGCCGCCGACCGCGAAGGGGACGGCTTCTCGCTCCGCGCGTTCCACGACCGGCTCCTCGCGCTCGGCTCCCTGCCGCTGACGGCGCTCCGGCGCGAGCTCGCTCGGTAGACCGAAAACCGCAGGTCAACCAGCCATTTCCCGACGGGCCGGTCGTCCCGGCCGCTGAGGGCCGCCCCGCCCTAAGGGGCCGCCTCGGGGACTGAGACGGTGTCCTCGTGGACGAAACACGAGTGCTCGTGGGAGTCCCTCGGGAGACGTTCCCCGGGGAATCGCGAGTTGCACTCACCCCACCGGTGCTCCCGGCGCTCACCAAGGGCGGCCTGGATGTGATCGTCGAGTCCGGCGCCGGAGTCGCGGCCGGGTTCACCGACGACGCATACGTGGCGCACGGTGCTCGAGTCGGCACGCGGGACGAGGTCTTCGCGGCCGACGTCGTGGCCCAGGTGCGGACGTGCGGCGCCAACCTCGAGAAGGGACGTGAGGACGTCGAGCGGATGCACCCGGACCAGGCCATCGTGGGCATGGCCGACTGCCTCGTCTGCCCGGTGGGCGTCAGCCAGGCCGCCAAGGCCAAGATCCTCGCGTTCGCCCTGGACTTCATGCCCCGGATCTCGCGGGCGCAGAGCATGGACGTGATCTCGTCGCAGATGACGGTCGTGGGGTACAAGGCGGTCCTGATGGCGGCCGACCGGCTGCCGAAGATGTTCCCGATGCTCACCACGGCCGCGGGCACCGTTCCCCCCGCCCAGGTGTTCATCGTCGGGGCCGGCGTCGCGGGCCTGCAGGCGATCGCGACGGCTCGACGGCTCGGCGCGGTCGTCCAGGGTTACGACGTGAGGCCGGCCGCGCAGGAGGACATCGAGAGCCTCGGCGCGCGCGCCGTTCTGCTGCCGCTCGACCCGGGCGACGCGCAGGACCAGAGCGGATACGCGAAGGAGCTGGGCCAGGCCTTCTATCGGCGGCAGCAGGACTTCATGGCGCAGGTCGTTCAGGGCGTGGACGTGGTCATCACCACCGCGTTGATCCCCGGGAAGAAGGCTCCGATGCTGATCAACGCGGAAGCCGTCGCCGGGATGCAGTCGGGTTCCGTGATCGTCGACTGTGCGGCCGACCGAGGGGGTAACTGTGAGTTGACCAGAGCTAACCACCGTGTCCTCACCGAGAACCACGTCACCATCCTCGGTCCGACCAACCTGGCGGCGCACGTTCCGTACGAGGCGAGCCTGATGTACTCGAAGAACATGACGTCGTTCTTGCTTCACCTGGTACAGGAAGGGAGGGTCGACCCCGATCGCGACGACGAGATCATCCGCGGCACGCTCGTAGCCAGGGGCGGTGAGGTCGTCCACAACAGGGTCGTCGAGTGCTTGGCGGAGGTCGGTCATGTCCCCTGAGCTAGAGGTCAGCCTGTTCATCTTCGTGCTCGCCTCCTTCCTCGGGTACGCCGTGATCACGCGGGTCCCCGGGCTCCTGCACACGCCACTGATGTCACTCACCAATGCGCTGTCGGCGATCTCGATCGTCGGGTCCCTGGTCCTTGCCGGGGCCGGTGAGGCGACGTTCGCCACGATCCTCGGCGCGATCGCCGTGTTCGCCGCCACGACGAACATCGTCTCCGGGTTCCTGATCACCGACCGGATGCTGAAGATGTTCAAGCGCCGGGAACCCCCCGCGCCACGCGCCCCGCAGGGCAAGGGGGCGGCGGCATGAGCGACTTCGCCAACGACACCCTGATCCCCCTCGCGTACCTGTTCGCGGCCGCCTGCTTCGTGCTGTCCCTGAAATGGCTCTCGCATCCCACGACGGCACGGCGCGGGGTCCGGACCGGCGAGATCGGGATGCTCGTGGCCGTCGTCGCTACGCTGTTCGCGACCGACATCGTCGACTTCCGGTGGATCGCGATCGCGATCGTCGCGGGGGTCGCGCTCGGCACTCCCCTCGGCCTGCTGGTCCCGATGACCGCGGTGCCGCAGCGGACCGCGCTCTCCCACGCGTTCGGCGCGCTGGCCGCGGGCCTCGTCGGCGTGGCCGAGTTCTATCTGCGGCGGCCGGACATCGAGGCGAGCGTGATGGTCGCGCTCGGCTTCGAGGTCGTCCTCGGCTTCCTGACCTTCACCGGCTCGCTGATCGCGGCCGGCAAGCTGCAGGGCATCGTTCGCGATCGCGCGTGGGTCTACCGCGGCCAGAACCTCGTGAACCTCTCGATCCTGACCGCGGCCCTGCTCATGGTCGGGCTGCTGGTCGCCGACCCGGGCCGCGCCTTCCTGTTCCCGGCGATCGTCGTCCTGTCACTCGTGTTCGGCGTGATGCTGGTGATCCGCATCGGCGGGGCGGACATGCCCACCGTCATCTCGCTCCTGAACTCGTACGCCGGCCTGTCGGCCGCGATGATGGGCTTCGTCCTCGGCAACAAGCTCCTGATCGTGGCGGGCGCGCTCGACGGGTCGAGCGGCCTGGTGCTGTCGATCATCATGTGCCGCGCGATGAACCGGTCCTTCATCAACGTGCTGTTCGGCGGGTTCGGCGCCGAGGCCGCCGCGGGCGAACTCGAAACGCGACCCGTGCGGAGCGTCGATCCCGAGGAGACCGCCTTCCTGCTGGACGCGGCGCGCTCGGTCGTGATCGTGCCGGGCTACGGCATGGCCGCCGCGCAGGCGCAGCACAAGGTCCGCGAGCTCTCGGACGCGCTCCTGAAGCGAGGGGTGAACGTGCGGTTCGCGATCCACCCGGTGGCAGGACGGATGCCCGGACACATGAACGTGTTGCTCGCGGAGGCGAACGTGCCCTACGACCAGCTGTTCGACCTCGACGCGATCAATCCCGAGTTCCCACAGACGGACATCGTCCTCGTGGTCGGTGCCAACGACGTCGTCAACCCGGCCGCGCGCTCGGACGAAGGGAGCCCGATCTACGGCATGCCGATTCTGGACGCCGATGCCGCCGCCACCGTGATCGTCGTGAAGCGCTCGATGCGGTCGGGGTTCGCCGGCGTCGACAACGAACTGTTCTACCTCGACAAGACCCAGATGCTCTTCGGCGACGCCAAGCAGGTGATCGGCGAGGTCGTCGGCGAGCTCGCGAAGCTCCCCACGAAGGAGATGGCTGCGGCATGAGTCTGCTCACCGCCGAACCGGACCGTCAGACCGAACACGCATGGGTCCGCGCCCTTCGGAAGGGCGAGACCGCCGAGGTCCCGCTGCGCGGGTCCGACCTGCTCGAACACCCGCTACTCAACAAGGACACCGCGTTCACCGACGCCGAGCGCGACGCCTTCGGCCTGCACGGCCTGCTGCCGACGCGCGTGCTCACGATCGAGGAGCAGGTCGACCTCGAGATCGAGAAGAACCGCCGCAAGGGGGACGACCTCGAACGGTTCATCGGCCTCGCGGCGCTCCAGGATCGCAACGAGACGCTCTTCTACCGCATGCTCACCGAGCACCTCGAGGAGCTCCTGCCGATCGTCTACACGCCGGTCGTCGGGCGCGCCTGCCAGGAGTACAGCCATATCCTGCGGCGTCCCCGCGGCCTGTGGCTCACGCCGAACGACGCCGGCCGGATCCCCGAACTGCTCCGCAACGCCCGCCACGAGGACGTCCGACTGATCGTCGCCACCGACAACGAACGGATCCTTGGCCTCGGCGACCAGGGCGCGGGCGGGATGGGGATCCCGGTCGGCAAGCTCGCCCTGTACACGGCGGGCGCGGGGATCTACCCGGCGCTCACGCTCCCGGTCTCCCTCGACGTCGGGACCGACAACGAGGACCTCTTGTCCGATCCGATGTACCTCGGCTACCGGCACCCGCGGCTCCGCGGACCGGCGTACGACGCGTTCATCGAGGCGTTCGTTGAGGGCGTGCTCGAGGTCTTCCCGCATGCCGTCCTGCAGTGGGAAGACTTCAAGCAGCACAACGCGATCCGCCTGCTCGACCGCTACCGGCGCCGGATCACCTCGTTCAACGACGACATCCAGGGGACGTCCGCCGTGGTGGTGGGCGGGATCTTGTCATCGCTCCGGATCCTGCGCCAGCCCCTGTCCGACCAGCGGTTCGTCTTCGTGGGTGCCGGCGCGGCCGGCATCGGGATCGCGCGGCTGGTCCGCGCGGCGATGGTCCGCGAGGGGACCGACGAGGCAACGATCGGGTGCGCGATCGTCCAGCTCGACTCGCGCGGACTCACGTACCTCGGCCGCGAGCCGCTCGACGAGGACAAGCACGAGTTCGCGCTCGGACCTCCGGCGATGGCCGCCTACGGGTTCGAACCCGGCCGCGGGTACGACCTCGACGCCGTCACGGAGCGGGTCCGCCCGACGATCCTGATCGGCACGAGCGGGACGCCCGGCACGTTCACCGAGACCGCCCTGCGGACCATGGCGGCCCACGCGCGAGTCCCGGTCGTGCTCCCGCTGTCGAACCCGACCTCGAAGACCGAGGCCCGACCGGAGGACATCGTGAGCTGGACGGAAGGCCGCGCGATCGTCGCGACCGGCAGCCCGTTCCCACCCGTGGAGCTCGACGGCCGGACCCACGTGATCGGGCAGGCCAACAACGCGTTCGTCTTCCCGGGGATCGGCCTCGGGGTGGTGGTGGCCGAGGCTCGAGAGGTGACCGACGAGATGTTCCTCGCCGCCGCGGACGCGCTCGCGGGGATGGTTCGCCCCGATCGGCTCGACGCCGGCGCGATCTACCCGAACCAGTCCGAGCTCCGGACGGTCTCTCGGGCCGTCGCGATCGCGGTCGCGCGCTGCGCCCGCGATCTGGGTGTCGGCCGGCACATCGACGACGAGGAGCTCGAGGCCGCGGTCGACGAGATGATCTGGCAGCCCGCGTACGTGCCGTACGAGCCCGCCTGACGCTCGGCGAACGCCTCCATCCGGATGGACCGCACGCACCGGTCCGATGGCCTCCGGCGGAGATCAACGGGCACTCCACGAGAGAACTACTGAAAGGAGGGGACGTCGGAGCCGATACCTACCGTGAGCCCGCCCTCCTCCTCGTTTGACGCCCGCCGAGCCGATGCGACACGCTGCGGTCGTTCCCGAGGCGAGGAGCTCGATGCCGAACGCGATCGATCGGACGCGCCTGCGCGAACTCATGGAGCGCGAGCTCGCACGCTTCGAGGCCGAGCACCCGCGGTCGCGCGAGCTGTTCGAGGGGGCCAAGGCCAACCTGCTGGCCGGGGTCCCGATGCCGTGGATGAGCGAGTGGGCCGGGCCGTACCCGGTCTTCGTGGCCGAGGCCCACGGCGCCAGGTTCACCGACGTCGACGGCCATGGTTACGTGGATCTCTGCCTCGGCGACACGGGCGCGATGACCGGCCACGCGCCCAAGGAGGCGGTCGAGGCGATCGCCGAGCAGGCGGCCCGGGGCATCACCCACATGCTCCCGACCGAAGACGCCGCCTGGGTGGGCGCCGAGATGGAACGGCGGTTCGGCCTGCCGTTCTGGCAATTCTGCCTGACGGCGACCGATGCGAACCGCTTCACGATCCGGCTCGCGCGAGCGATCACGGGTCGCCCGAAGATCCTCGTCTTCAACTACTGCTACCACGGCTCGGTCGACGAGACGATCCTCACGATCGAGGACGGCGTCGCGGGACCGCGCCCCGGCAACATCGGCCCGCCCGTGAACCCGACGCAGACTACGCGGGTCGTCGAATTCAACGACGTCGACGCGCTGGAGGAGGCGCTCGCGCCCGAGGACGTCGCGTGCGTCCTGGCCGAACCGGCCCTCACGAACATCGGGATCGTCCTGCCCGACCCCGGGTACCACGACGCGCTCCGGACGCTGACGCGCGAACACGGCACCTGCCTCGTGATCGACGAGACGCACACGATCTGCACGGGACCGGGCGGGGCCACCGGGGCGTGGGGGCTCGAGCCCGACTTCGTCACGATCGGCAAGCCGCTCGCGAGCGGCGTCCCCGCCGCCTGCTACGGCATGAGCGCCGACGTCGCCGAGCGCACCGACGCCTTCATGCACGCACTGCCGACGACCGACGTCGGCGGGATCGGCGGGACGCTCTCCGGCAACGCGCTCTCGCTCGCAGCGATGCGCGCGACCCTCGAACACGTGCTCACCGGGCCGGCGTTCGAGCGGATGATCGCCCTGGGCGAGCGATGGGCCGGCGGCGTGAAGACCGCGATCGACCAGCACGCCCTACCGTGGGAGGTGCAGCGGCTCGGCTGTCGGGCCGAATACTGGTTCACGCCCACGCCGCCTCGCTCCGGGGGCGAGGCGGCGGCCGCCGACGACCACGAGCTCGCCAGCTTCACGCACCTGTACGCCCTGAACCGGGGGATCCTGCTCACGCCGTTCCACAACATGGCGTTGATGTCCCCCGCGACCACCGATGCCGATGTCGACGCCCACACGGCGGTGTTCGACGAGATGGCCGTGGAGCTCACCCGCTGAGCGGGGCAGGGAACGGCAAGCCACCGCCGGGGCGACGTCGTAGGCTGCGGGGCCATGCCCGAGGCCATCGGACGGTTCCACTGGCTGGTGATCGACACGGTCGATCCCGCCCGGATCGCTCCGTTCTGGTGCGCGGTCCTCGGCGTCGAGGAGCGCGGGTGGTTCGCCGAGGACTACCTGATGCTCACGACCGGTGAGGGAACGCCGCCGGTCGCGTTCCAACGCGTGCCGGAGACGAAGACCATCAAGAATCGGCTCCACGTCGATGTGGAGGTCGACGACCTGGACGAGGCGTTCGATCGGATCCTCGCGCTCGGGGGTTCGGCCGCCTCGGAGGTCCGCGAGCTCCCCGGCGGTTACCGGTGGCGCGTGATGGCCGACCCCGAGGGCAACGAGTTCTGCATCGTCCCGCGCGACGAGGACTGACCGCTCACCCGCCGGTGCGGAGCACCTGCCGGATCCGAACGCGGCCGGGTCGCAGCAGCGCGCGGGAGTAGATCTTCGTGGCGATCGGGATCAGCGCCGCGATCGAGGCCACCGAGATCGCGATCGAGGCCACCACCTCCCACGTGGCCGCCTCGCCCAGGACGATCCTGGTCGGCATCACGAGCGGTGACGAGAAGGGGATCAGCGACGCCACCGTGGCCAGCGTGGATTCCGGGTTCGTCGTCGCGCTGAGGCCGATGAAGAACGACGCCACGATCAGGATCGTGAGTGGCGTCATCGTCGTCTGCAGGTCCTCCTGACGCGTCACGATCGACCCCGCGACTGCGAACAGGCCCGCGTAGAAGAAGAAGCCCAGGACGAACCACACCAGCACGAGGCCGATTGTGGCGACCGCTCCCGAGGGGAAGTCGAGGGTGCCGACCGCGTTCGAGGTGAGCAGGGCCGCGAGCCCGATCAGCAGCAGCTGCGCGAGGCCGAGCACGCCGATGCCGAGGATCTTGCCGCGTAGCAGGTGCGACGGGCGGACGGTGGCGAGGAGCACCTCGACGACGCGCGAGGACTTCTCCTCGACCACACCGGCGGCGACCCAGTAGCCGTACGCGAACAGCTGCCCGTAGAGCAAGAGCACGCCGACGAACGCGACGGTCGCGGTCTCGCGCCTGCGGGCGTTCACGGGCTCGAGCGCGTCGACGGGGAGCGGAGGTTGCAGGAGCGCCCGATCGACCTCGTCGAGGCTGAGCCCGGCCGACACGAGTGCCTGACGCGAGCGCTCGCGAAGGGAGATCGCCTGGATCAGGCCGAGGAGCTGCCCAGGGGGTTGGCCACGCACGATGATCCGCTCGCCGTCCACGACGGCCGCATCCGCATCACCGGCGTCGACGGCCCGCCGAGCCTCGTCCCGATCATCGAGGGTTCGCACGGAGACCTCGATGCCCAACGCGTCGGCGGCCGCGCGGACCTGTCGCCCGAGGGCGTCCGAGCCCTGCCCGACGACCACGAGGTCGAAGGTGGTCGGGCGGTTGAACACGGCCGAGATCACGATCACGCCGATCAGGAGCAGCAACGTGATCGCGGTCGATACCTGGAAGCCGCGGTCGCGGGCACGCTCGACGAACTCACGCCTCGCGACGATCGGCCACAGCCGCCGGCGTGCGCTCATCGCGCGACCTCGCGGCGGAAGATCTCGGACAGGCTGGGCCGGACCACGCTGAAGTGCCGGACCGATCCGGCGTCCCGCGCCGCATCGAGCACGTCGGACCCGCTCGCGCCATCGCCGAGCTCGAGGATCGCCCCCTCGGCGAGCGGCTCGAGGACGCGGATGCCAGGGATGCCATCGAGCCAGCCGTCGGGGGCGCCCGCCACCTCGACCCGGACCAGGCGCCGCGTGTCCCTCGCACGGAGCTCCGAGATCCGACCTGCGGCCACCACCCGACCCCGGTCGATCATCACGACGGACTCGCAGAGCCGCTCGACCAGATCGAGCTGATGGCTCGAGAAGACCACCGGGGCGCCACCCTGGGCCTGTCCGCGCAGGATCTCGGACAGCACGTCGACGCCCACGGGATCCAAGCCCGAGAAGGGCTCGTCCAGCACGAGCACTTCGGGCCGGTGGACGAGCGCGGCGGCGAGCTGGACGCGCTGCTGGTTGCCGAGCGAGAGCGTCTCGGCGCGGTCCTTGGAGCGTTCCGAGACGCCGAGGAGCTCGACCATGCGAGCCGCCTGGGAGCGAGCGTCCCCGTGTTCGAGCCCGTGGAGGCGCGCGAGGTAGACGAGCTGGTCGAGGACCCGCATCTTCGGGTACAGGCCGCGCTCCTCCGGCAGGTAGCCGAACCGGCGGCGCGTCTGGGCGTCGACGGGTCGCCCGAGCCACCGCACCTCGCCCGCATCCGCCTGCAGGACACCGAGCGCGATCCGCATCGCGGTGGTCTTGCCCGCGCCGTTTGGACCGACGAACCCCACCATCTCCCCGGCGTCGACCCGGAAGGAGACGTCGTCGAGCGCCACAACGTCGCCGAACCGCCGCACCAGACCGACCATCTCCAGCGAGCGGGCGGCCTCGGGCACGTCGGTCACGACGTTCCGATGGTGAGGACCGCCTTGCCGCGCACCCGCCGTTCGAGCAGGGCAGTCACGGCCGTGGCCGCCTCGGTCCAGGGCAGGACGAGATCGACGTCCGAGCGCAGCCGACCGTTCACCACGAGGCCGACCAGCTCCTCCAACCTGTCGGAGCCGATCCGACCCTCGAGCAGCTCGTGGGTCACGAAGTACCCGCGCATCTCCGGCCGGCCGCGCCGGTAGAACCCCCGCGCGTCGAAGGTCGTGGGCTCGTTCGACGAGTTCCCGAACGACACCACCGTGCCGTCCGCGGACACGCGCGTGAGCGCCGCCGCGAGGCTCGACCCCCCGACCGACTCGAGGATCAGGTCGAACGGCTCGCCCTCGGGCTCGAGCGCCAGCGCGACGTGGTCGGCTCCGAGCTCCGAGAGGCCCTCGGCGCGTTCGGGACTGCCGACGATCGCGGTGACGTCGGCGTGCAACGCGTGCGCGAGCTGAACCGCGAAGCGGCCGACGCCGCCGGCCGCGCCGGTGATGGCCACGCGACGGCCCTCGAGGGGATCGCAGAAGGCGAGAACTCCCATCGCCGTGAGCCCGGCCACCGGCAGGGTCGAGGCAACCTCGAAGGACACCTGCTCGGGTAGCTCGGCTAGGTGGTCCGCGCGGACGGCGACGCGTTCGGCCCACCCGCCGCCGTTCGACCATCCGATCACGCGGGTGCCGGCCTCGATGCTCGGGCCCTCCGCCGACGGCTCGGCCGACGGCTCGGCGATCACGCCTGCGACGTCCCATCCAGGGCGCCAGCCGTCGGACGCGCTTTGCAGTGCGCTGCACTCGCCGCGGTTGAGGGACGACGCGCGGACCTCGACGATGGCTTCGTTCGGCCCGCGGTCGGGTTCGTCGACCTCGCGCAGCTCGATGTTCGCGGGCCGGCCTGGTGCGGCGACCAGCCCCCGCATCAGGTGGTGATGTGGTGCGCCATCGAGAACCCTCGCTGCTGCCGGAGCTCGGCCTGGATCAGGTGCACCACGGCGTTGATCAATGCCAGGTGCGTGAACGCCTGGGGGAAGTTCCCGAGGTGACGCCCGGTCCCCGCATCGATCTCCTCGGCGTACAACTGGAGCGGGCTCCCGAACCACAGGAGCTTCTCGCACAGCGCGCGGGCGCGGTGGAGCTCGCCGATCTCGACGAGCGCCGAGACCAGCCAGAACGAGCAGATCGTGAACGTCCCCTCCTCGCCCGAGAGCCCGTCGTCGGTCTGCTCCACCCGGTAGCGGAGCACCAGGCCGCCCGTCGTGAGCTCATCGGCGATCGCGAGCACGGTCGCGCGTACCCGTTCGTCGTCCTTGGGCAGGAACCGAACGAGCGGCAGCAACAACATCGACGCGTCGAGCGCCGTGGTCCCGTAGTACTGCGTGAAGACGCCGCGCTCGTCCACGCCGTGCTGGCAGATGTCCGCGTGGATCTCGTCGGCCACGGCACGCCACTTCTGCTCGAGCGCCTCCTCCCCACGCCGGTGCGCGAGACGCGCACCGCGATCGAGGGCGACCCAGCAGAACAGCTTCGACGACGTGAAGTGCTTCGGATCGCCCCGTACCTCCCAGATGCCCCGGTCCGGTTCACGCCAGTGCTCGATCGCCTTCTCGACCTGCGCGACGACGATCGGCCAGACCCGTTCGGGCAGGCGGTCACGGGACTTCGCGTTCAGGTAGACGGAGTCGAGCAACACGCCCCAGACATCGTGCTGCTCCTGGTTGAAAGCTCCGTTGCCGATCCGCACGGGTTGCGCACCCTCGTAGCCGGACAGGTGCGGGAGCGACGTCTCGGTCAGGTCGCGCTCGCCGCCCAGCCCGTACATCACCTGCAGGTCCGATCCGTCCTGGCAGCGATCGGCCACGAACTCGAAGAAGCCGTCCGCCTCCGAGTCGAACCCCAACGTGTACAGGCCCCATAGCGCGAACGTCGAGTCGCGGATCCACGAGTAGCGGTAGTCCCAGTTGCGCTCGCCACCCGGCGACTCGGGCAACGAGGTCGTCCCCGCCGCCATCAGCGCTCCCGTGGGCGCGTAGGTCAGCCCCTTCAGCGTGAGCGCGCTCCGCTGGAGGTGGATGCGCCACGGGTGGTCCGGGAACTCGCCGTGGTTGAGCCACTCCCGCCAGTACTCCTGCGTCCGCCACATCCGATCGGCAGCGTCCTGGTACGACTGCGGTGCCTCGTGATCGGACCAGGAGAGCGCGACGTACCGCTCGTCGCCGTCGCGCAGCGTCGTGTCGGCGTGCGCGCGACGGCCCTCGAACCCCATCCGCAGATCGGTGGTGAGTCGGAGCGGCAGGTCGCCCGGCGCGACCCGCGTGAGCGCGTGACCGTACCCCTCGGTCTCGTACTCCCACGTGACGTCCGCTCGCGCGTAGTCGGGCGCCGGCTCGCAGTTCAGCAACAGCTCGACGTGACCGTTCACGCACCGGATCGTCCGCAGCAGGATGTGCTCGGCCTCGTGGTCGCCCGGCGGCCGCTGGTACTCGACGGCGCGCTGCCGGTCGTCGTACCAGGGCCCCACGAGCAGGGCGTCCCTGATCACGAGCCAGCCGGTCCGGGTCTGCCAGGTGGTCTCCAGCACCAGCGTCCCCGGGACGTACCTTCGGCCCGCGGGCACCGTGACGTCGGCCGGACCGACGCGGAAGTGGCCCGCCGAGCGGTCCAGCATGGCCCCGAACAACGACGGGCTATCCGGACGAGGGAGACAGAGCCACTCCACGTTGCCGCTCGGGGCGACGAGCGCCTGGACCTGTCGGTCCGACAGGAAGGCGTACTCGGCGATCGGGGGGAACGGGCTTCCCTCGGCGAACCGCATCATGCGCTCGGCAACGGCCATCGGGGGGGGATAGTAATCGGCAGTGTCGCCGGCTGTTCTGTTAAGGGATCGGTCCTAGCAGATACAGAGCTCTACTCGCCGCCGGGCGCAGTTCGCCATGCGCGCACCACGCCCTTGTGTGTGGAGGGTGCCTGCTCGTTGCTGGCATCGGTGTCCGCCGGCGGGGCTGAGCCGGTGAGCAGTTCGAATCCACGTGCCAGTTGGATCGGCTCGTTGTCCGGGATCTGTGGTGTAAGGATCCGCTCGCCGAGAGCCCAGGCGATGATCTCGGCGCCCTGTTCGTAACCGCGGAGCGCCCACGTGTCGGAGGAGTCGTTCCAGGCCTGCAGGCCGCGCACCTCAAGGAAGCGCTCACGCTCGGGGTCGCTCAGGTTCTGGTCGAGCCAGATGTGGCCCATCTCGTGCAGGAGAGCTCGGCGCGCGATCGCGTCGACGAGCGTGGTGCAGACGTCGACCTCGCCTTGCCTCGCGAGGCCCAGGTGTCCGCCGCACCCTGAATAGCCGCGGTGGAACGCGATCCCAACCACAGGTGGCTCGAGCCCGGCGATCTCGAACCGCTCGACGGCCCATCGAGTCATCGCGAGCTGTTCGGCAGCACCCGTCACCTCGACGTTCGGTCGGATCACTGCCACATCCGTGGCCTGGATCGAACGCAAGGACCAGGCTGCGAGCGCCCCTGAGATCGCGAAGACCACAGCCCCGAACCGGATGGTGTCGACGGAGCGCACGGGGGTGCCATCTCCACTCGCGTGCCGGGCGCCGGCGGCAAGCCGGTCGGCCACCCTGCGCAGGGTCCCGGCGTCCGAGCTGGGCCGGTAGAGCTCGACCACGTCGTTCGGCATGCGAGGACGATGGCCTCACCGGGAGGCCGTTCGAAACGTGGAAACCCCGGGACTTTGCTCAGCGCGAGTCGTCGAGCTTGCGAGCGAGCTGCGTGCGCGAGCGGACGTCGAGCTTGCGGTAGATCTGCGTCAGCGCGGACTCGACCGTGCGCTCCGCGATGACGAGGGCCGCCGCGACCTCCTTGTTCGTCATCCCTTCGGCGACGAGCTCGGCGATGCGACGTTCGCTCGGCGTGAGCCCGTCGCCGGCAGGGGCGCGGCCGCCGATCCGCTCGAGCTCGGCGCGCGCCTTCCCCGCCCAGAGCGGGGTGCCGAGCTCGTCGAACGTCGCGAGGGCGGACTCGAGCGAGTCGCGCGCGTTCCGCTTCTGCCTGGCTCGCCGTTGGGCCGCGCCCCGCACGAGCTGCGTCCTCGCGAGCTCGAAGGGCTGCCCGACGCGATCGTGCAGCTCGACCGCGCGTTCGAGATGCTCGAGCGACTTCACCGGGTCCTCCAGAGCGGCGATGAGACCTCGGCAACGGGCCGAGGTGGCTAGTGCGAGCGGCCGATCGAGCTCGACGCCCCACCGTTCGAAGGGCTCTAACACCTCCGCCGCCCGTTGGAGGCGTCCGATGCCGACGAGCGCCTCGACGTAGTCGGGCACGAACGGGTACACCTCCGGCTCGACGATGCCCCGCGATGCGAGGAGCTCCGGAAGCCGCTCCATACATCTGCTCGAAGCCTCGAAGTCGCCGAGCGAGAGGTCGAGGAAGCCGAGGACCGAACTGTTCGTGATCACGTGGTACAGGTCGCCGTGTTGCTCGGCGAGCGCGAGTCCCTCGCTCGCATCGCGCCGAGCAGGCTCGACGAGCCCGAGGTGGGTTTCGGCCAGCGCTCGGGCCCACAAGCCCACCTCCCGCGCCTGGTCGTAGCCAGCCTCGACGGTGATCTCGACGAGCTCCTCGGCGTACTCGAGCGCGAGTCCGAAGGCGCCCGCCCGGCTTTCGAGCTCGGAGAGGAAGACGAGCGTCTCCCACAGGATCGTGTAGTGACCACGGTCGACCAGGTCGCGGTAGGTGCGCTCGAGGGTCCGACGACCTCCGACGATGTCGCCCGACCACATCAGCTGCGCGCCGAGCGTGTTCCCCACGCACGTAAGCAGGGACGAGAAGGGGCGCCGGCCCACGATCCGTCCCTCGACCGCGGCCGCGCGCGAGAGCAGCGCCGCCGTGTCGAGACCGAGCATGAACTCCGCGGACGCCGTGGAAAGGAGGGCGTCCATCAGCCACGCCGGGGCATCGGCGCGTTCGGCGAGCTCGATCGCGCGCCGCCCGTGTTCCGAGGCGATCTGCAGATCTCCACCGAGGATCTCGACATACCCTTGGTCGGCGTGGATAGCCGCCAACGCGGCCTCCTCCGACGTCTCGGCGATCGCCGACTCGAGGAGCCTTCGGATCTCGTTGACGTCGTTCCACGAGAGGCTGGCGATGAGGTGAGAGATCTGGCCCCGCACGGGGCCGGGCGGCGCGGCCGACCTCAGCTCTTGGGCGAGCCCCCGCGCGCCGGCCGCATCCCCCGCCTCGAAGCGGAATTCGGCCGCCTCCATGCCGCGCCGCCACTGCGACTCGAGGTCGGCACGGGGTGTGGAGTGTCGAGCCAGGTCGGCCAGCTCGGCCGCCGACCCCGGGGCTCCCCGGTCGAATGCGCGTCCGGCGGCCCGATCGAGCAGTTCGGCCAGGTCTCGGTTCGGCTCGGCGGAGGCGAGCGCCAGGTGGCGCGCACGCTCCTCGAGGTCCTGGATGACCTCGGCGAGGCGTCGGTGCGCGGCATGACGCTCGCTGGTCGAGGCGCTGCGGTAGACCGCCAAGGCGAGCAGCGGATGCGAGAAGGCGACCCGACCTCGATCGAACACCACGATCCCGGCCTCCTCTGCCGGTCCGAGCGGATCCTCCGATGATCCCGACGCTTGTCTGACGAGCTCGACCGTGGGACGCGACGCCGCGGAGCAGATCAGCAGCGCCGAACGTGTCGCCTCCGGCAGTCGCAGGACGCGGTCGCGGAGCAGAGCCTCCAGGTCTGCCGGGATGGGGAGAGGCTCCTCAGACGTGAGCTCCAGGTGTCCCTGCTGCAACGCGCGGGCGATCTCGAGCGCGAACAGTGGGTTGCCACCCGAGGTCTCGTGGATGCGGCGGAGCATGGGCCGCGGAAGGACCAGGTCGACACGGTGCCGAAGCAGCCGCCCGATCGCCCCGAGGCTCATCGGCTTGACCTCAACCCGTTGCACCCGAGCAACGTCGAAGGCCCGGAACAGATCCAGTGCCGGGGGTTGGGGGATCCGGTTCGCGGCGAGCACGGCGATGGGCTCGTCACGGAGTCGCCGGAGCGCGAACTCGAGCGCGCCGGCCGAAGGGGTGTCGAGCCAGTGCAGGTCGTCGATGGCGAGCACCGCCGGTCCGAACGCCCCGATGGCTCGCAACGCACCGAGCACGCCGACGGCAACGGCGCGTCGATCCGGCGCGGGTCCGTCGTGCTCGCTGAGCAGCAAGGCGACCTCCAACGAGCGGCGCTGCGGGGCGGGAAGCGTCGGGAGGATGTCGTCGAGCTCCTCCCCCAGCAGATCGCCGAGCGCGGCGAAGGCGAGAGAGGACTCGGGCTCTACTGGGCGAGCCTCGAGGAGTCGGAACCCGGCACGCTCCGCCATGGCGATCCCGCTCCGCCACAGGGTGGTCTTGCCGATCCCCGCCTCACCCTCGAGCACCAGTGCGCCGGGGAACGCGTGCGACGACCCGAGGAACTCACCGACGACAGCGAGCTCCTCTTCCCGGCCGACCGGATCCGAGTTGATGAGGGTCTGCCCGATGCCGCAGTCTGTTCCGAAGCAACCCCGTTGGCCAGTCTCGCGCCGCCGAGGTGGTCGATGGATCCTTGCGGCTGCCTACGCCGCCGTCGCCGCCCCCGCATCGGGCTCACGCTCGAGCGCGAACGCGAGTACCTCGTCGACCGCCTCGACGGGGTGGAAGGCGATCTCCTCGCGCACCTGCTCGGGGACGTCGTCCAGGTCGCCCTCGTTCCGCTTGGGCAGGATGACCTCCTTCAGCCCCGCTCGATGCGCCGCGAGCACCTTCTGCTTGACCCCGCCGATCGGCAGGACCCGGCCCTGGAGCGTCACCTCGCCGGTCATCCCGACGGTGCTCTTCACCGGTGTGTTCGAGAGCAGCGACGCGAGCGCCGTCACCATCGTCACACCGGCGCTCGGGCCGTCCTTCGGAACGGCGCCGGCGGGCACGTGCACGTGGAACCGGCCGCCGAGGTTCGACGGGTCGATGCCGAGCTCCCGCGCGTGCGACCTCACGTACGAGAGCGCGATCTGGCCCGACTCCTTCATCACGTCGCCGAGCTGACCGGTGAGCATCAGCGCGTCCGTGCCGTCGCCGTCGAGGCGGGTCGCCTCGATGAACAGGACGTCGCCGCCGGTGCCGGTGACCGCGAGCCCGGTCGCCACGCCCGGCACGCTCGTCCGCTCGGCGGCCTCGAAGAAGAACCTCGGCCGGCCGAGGTATCCGCGGATGTCGCTCACGTCGACGCGCACCGGCGCCTCGGCCTGCTCGCTCGCGAGCTTCGTGGCCACCTTGCGCAGGACCTTGCCGAGCTCGCGCTCGAGGTTGCGGACGCCCGCCTCGCGCGTGTAGTCGCCGACGACTTGCCGAAGGGCGTCGTCGGTGATCTCGACCTCCTCCGGCCTCAGGCCGTTGCGCTCCTCCTGCCGTTCGAGCAGGTGATCGCGCGCGATCGCGACCTTCTCGTCCTCCGTGTAGCCGTCGAGGCGGATGACCTCCATCCGGTCGAGCAGCGGGCCGGGGATCGTCTCGGACACGTTCGCGGTCGAGATGAACAGCACCTCGGACAGGTCGAGGTCGACCTCGAGGTAGTGGTCGCGGAACGTGTGGTTCTGTGCCGGATCGAGCACCTCGAGGAGCGCGCTCGAGGGGTCGCCGCGCCAGTCGGCGCCGACCTTGTCGACCTCGTCGAGCATCATGACCGGGTTCTTGGTCCCGGCCTCCTTCAGCGCCCGGACGATGCGGCCCGGCAGGGCACCGACGTACGTCCGCCGGTGACCGCGGATCTCCGCCTCGTCGTGGATCCCACCCAGCGAGATCCGGACGAACTTCCGGCCGAGCGCCCGGGCGACCGACTCGCCGAGCGAGGTCTTCCCCACGCCGGGCGGGCCGACGAGCGTGAGGATCGCGCCCGAACCGCGGCCGGACGACGGGCCGAGCCCGCGCTCCTGACGCAGCTTGCGGACGGACAGGTACTCGACGATGCGGTCCTTCACGTCGGACAGGCCGGTGTGGTCCTCGTCGAGGATCCGGCGGGCGTCGCTGATGTCGAGGTTGTCCTCGGTCCGGACGTCCCACGGGATCTCGGTCATCCAGTCGAGGTAGGTGCGGATCCAGCCGTACTCGGGCGACTGCTCGGACATCGCCTCGAGCCGACCGAGCTCGCGCTCCGCCTCCGCACGGGCGCCTTCGGGCATGTTCGCGTCGGCGATCTTCTTCCGGTACTCCTCGACGATGCCGTCGCCCGCCCCGTCGCCGAGCTCCTTGCGGATCGCGTCCATCTGCTGGCGCAGGATGTACTCGCGTTGATTCTTCTCCATCCCCTCGCGGACATCGCTGCGGATCTTGTCTTTCAGCTCGAGCTCGGCCAGGACCTCCCGGGCCCAGCCGAGGACCTTCTCCAGGCGCTGCTCGACGTCGAGCGTCTCGAGGACCTCGACCTTGCGCTCGATCGACAGGTCGGGCGAGTACCCGGCCGTGTCGGCGATCTGCCCGGGATCGGAGATGCCCCGGAGGAAGTCGGCGACCTCGGGGACCCCACGGGCCTCGACGATGTTCTCGACCACCGCGCGGTACTCGCGCGCGAGCTCGCGGGCGCGCTCGGACGCGATCTCGGGGTCGGGGCGGGGCTCGTGTCGCACCCACGTGGTCTCGCCGGTGCCGGCGACGCCGGTCCCGACGACCGCGCGGACCACGCCGCGGATCACGAGGGCCTCGAGGCCGCTGCGGAGCCGGCCGACGTCCTCGACCTTGGCGACGGTGCCGATCTTCGTGTAGCCCGAGCCGATCTTCGGCACGAGCAGGAGCTCGCCGTCCGAGGACTCGGAGGCCGCGATCGCGCGGCGCGCCTCGTCGGACTCGATCGTGAGGGTCACGACCATCCCGGGTAGCACCACGCCCGAGGTCAGCGGCAGGAGCGGGAGGATCTGGGTGTCGAGCTGGGCCATGTCGTTCTCTCCTCGCAGGGTCATCTCAGCGGGGTCAACGCCCTGCTCAGGCACGCTATTCCCAAGTTGTAAGCGGGATTACATACCCGTCGCCGTCTTCGGAGGCAGGACCCCGGTGCCCTGCGCAATCTCTGCACGGAGGGGTCGCGCTCGGCCGCTACGGAGGAGGCGGCGCCACCCGCAGGACCACGCCGTCGTCGAGGATCGGCAGCCACAAGGAGCCGTCCTCGAACACCATCACCTGGTTCGCGTTGATCAGGCCCCTGTCCGCGACGGTCGCCATCGCGACGATCTCCTGGGTCTCAGGATCGATGCCCACGAGCTCGGGACCGATCTCCGTCGCGACCCACAGCGTGGTTCCATCGAACGCCAACCCATCCGGCGCGACCGGCGTCTCGACCGTCGCGACGACCTCGTCGGTCGCCGGGTCGATGGCCTGCACGTGGTCAACGTCGGTGCACGACACCCACAGGAGACCGGCGGCCTCAGCCATGATCTGCGGTCCCTGCTCGGTCGTGATCTCGGCCACGACCTTCCCGGTCCCGGGGTCGATCCGCGTGACGGTGCCGTCGAAGTAGCTCGAGACCCACACGCTGCCGAACGCGGACGTCACGAACCGCGGCTGGAGCCCCACGTCGATCCGATCGACCAACTCGTCCGTTCCCGGATCGATGCGCGCGACGACGCCGTCGTCCTCGCACACCACCCAGACGGAGCCGTCGGCGACCGCTGCCCCCTCCGGCGCCGCGCAGACCTCGACGCCGGCGACCGCCTCGTTCGACGAGGGATCGATGCGCGACACCGTGTCGTCGCCGGAGTTCGAGACCCAGACGCCCCCCTCCCCGACCGCGACCTCGAGCGGGACCGAACCGACGCCGACCGTGGCGACGACCTCGCCGCTCGCCGGATCGATCCTCGAGACGGACCCCCGCTTCGCGTTCACGTCGGCGTTGACCACCCAGAGCGACCCTTCGCCGACGGCGATGCCGATGGGGTCCGCGCCGACCTCGACGGTCGCCTCGATCGTGGCTTGCTCGGGTCCGGTCGGCCCCGAGGACCGCGCGGGCACCGCGGACCCGTTCGGGGCGCTCGACCCTTCGCCGCCCGCCTCGTCGCCGCCGGAGCATCCGGCGAGCAGCACGAGGGCGAGCGCGAGCGCGGTCCGGCGTGGAGCCCCTCTCTCCATCGTCATGCGATACGTGCTGCGACGCGCGGCCGGACGGGGCCGGTTCCCGCTGGGCAGGAAACCGCAACCCGAGGCGCCTCGCCGAGGCCTATCCTGACCCCGATGGCCGAGGCCGAGGGGGCGCGGGCGCTCTTCAAGCAGGTCGCCGACCGTGTCGACGAGCGCCTCTTCGGCGTCCGCGAACCGCTCCGGCTCGTCATGGTCGGGATCCTCACCGGGAACCACGTGCTCATCGACGACGTCCCCGGGGTCGGCAAGACGACGCTGGTCCGGATGCTCTCGACGCTGCTCGGCATGCGGTTCCAGCGGGTGCAGTTCACCCCCGACCTGATGCCCAGCGACATCACCGGGACGTCCGTGCTGAACCTGAAGACCAACGACTTCGAGTTCCGCCCGGGCCCGCTCTTCACGCAGGTGCTCCTCGCCGACGAGATCAACCGCGCGACGCCGAAGACGCAGGCGGCGCTCCTGGAGGCGATGCAGGAGCGGCAGGTCACGGTGGACGGCGAGACGCACCCGCTCCCCGAGCCGTTCTTCGTCCTCGCGACGCAGAACCCGATCGAGCTCGAGGGCACGTTCCCGCTGCCGGAGGCGCAGCTCGACCGCTTCCTGCTGCGCGTGAAGCTCGGCTACCCCGACGAGCGCCAGGAGCTCCGGATCCTCCAGACGCAGCCGGCGGAACGGACGCTGCCGCAGGAGCCGTTGGGGGACCTGCCTCCGCTGCGTGAGCTGCGCGATGCGATCGCGGCGATCGGGCTCGAGCACCCGGTGCGCTCCTACGTCGTGGCGCTCGCGCGCGCGACCCGCGACCACCCGGAGCTCTCAGTGGGCGCGAGCCCGCGCGCCGTCGAACAGATGGGCGACGCGGCCCGCGCGTACGCGATGCTCGACGGCCGGGACTACGTGCTCCCCGACGACGTCAAGACGCTCGCCGAGCCCGTCTTCGGGCATCGCCTGGTCCCCACGACCGACGCGAGGATCCGGGACCGCGACGCCGACGAGATCCTGCGCGAGATCCTCCGCTCGGTCCCCGTGCCGACCGAGCTCGACACCTAGCTCGACACCTGGGGGTGTTCCCACGGACACGCCGGAGCGACGGCAGATCGCCCTGTACATCGCCTGCATCGTCGGCGTGTTCGCGATCGCGTGGGGTCAGGTGGTCGTCCTGCTGTGGGCGTCCGCCATCGCGGCCCTGTCGATCGCATCGACGCTGTGGGCGCGTTCGGCACTGAACGGGGTCAGCGTCGAGGTCGCGTTCGAGCCGTCGAGGGCCTTCGTCGGCGAGGACGTCACGCTGCGCGTGCGGATCGCGAACGACAAGCGCATGCCGCTCCCGATCGTCCGGCTGCTCGTCCGCTACCCGTTCGGCGTGCTGCCCGAGGCGCAGCCGGGCCCGACGGCGCTCCGGGGACACCGCCGCAGGTTGTCGATCGGCGGCCGCAGCGAGGTCGAGCTCCGACTGCCCGTGGTCGTGACGACACGCGGGGAGTACTGGCTCGAGGGCGTCGATGTCGTGGCCTCGGACCCCTTCGATCTCGCCCCGGTTAAGCTGGAGGCCGAGCCGGATCGTCCGCTCCTGGTGATGCCCGAGCCTCGCGTCGGGATCCCGCTCCGGATCGCCCGACGACTGCCGTTCGGCTCGCCGGCGCCATCGATGCGGCTGTTCGAGGACCGCGAGCACTTCGCCGGCGTTCGCGACTACGAGCCGGGCGACCCCATGCACCACGTCCACTGGCGGCTGTCCGCGCACACGGGCAGGCTCCAGACGAAGCGCTACGAGCCAACCCGTTCGGCGGAGGTCCTGTTCGCGCTCGACGTCGCGAACGGCGAGCCGTTCTGGCACGCGGTCGACCCCGACGCGGCGGAGGAGTCGATCGGCTGGGCCTCGTACCTCGCGCGCCAAGCGATCCACGCGGGGTGGCGGACGGGTCTGGTCGCCAACACGCACCTGCGTCGCGGTCGGGGGCCGCTGCGGGTCCGAGCCTCGGACTCGGCCGGCAACGAGGCGGCGCTCTTCGCGGCGCTCGCACGGATGCCCAACCAGCCGACGAGCGACCTGGGGGCCGTGCTGCGGGAGGTCGGCCGGCGCCTGGTCCGACGGACCACCGTGATCGTGATCTCGCCCCGGCCCGGCCCGTCGTTGTCCCACGAGATGGAGGTGCTTCGACGGCGCGGGTGCGACGTGATCCACCTCTCGCCGCTCGAGGCGTTCCGCAAGGCGGCCTCGTGAACCGGTGCGGAGCCTCCCCGTGATGGCCTCGGGCGACGTGATCCGGCCCGAGTCGCGGGAGCTCCGCGCGTGCGGGCTGGCCGCCCTGGCCGAGGCCGGCGTGCTCGTCCTGCCCGTGTGGCTGGTCCTGACCGAGACCCGGGGGCTGAAGATCGGCGTGATGGCCCTCGCCGTGCCGTTCGTCGCGGCCTACGTCGGAGGTGCGGTGCTCACCTGCCGGTTCCGGGCCTCGCGCAACGTCGCGGCCGGCGCCGCGATGCTCGCCGTGCTGGGCGGGATCTGGCTCGGACACGGGGATCTCAACCGGACGGTGTTCGCGATCGTGGTGTGTCTGTTGGTCGCGTTCCGGCTCGTCACGCTCGCCCTGCGCGACTGGCGAGCGCCGATCCACGCCGAGGTCGGCTGGTTCGCGCTCGTTCTCGGCTTCGAGGTCATGATCGCGGCCGGCGCCACCCCCGAATGGCGGGCGCCGCTCCTGCTCTTCGTGCCGGTGTTCTTCGTGGCCGCGCTCGCCAGCCGCGCGAGCACCGTGTGGACGTCGGGCGGCGCGGGCGAGTTGGACGAGCACGTCCGGGCCGCCTGGATCCGGCGGGCCCTCCTCGCCACGGCGGGGCTCATCGCCTCGATGGGGATCGCCGTGATGCTGAGCGTCGAGGGCGGCGTCTTCGATCGGATCGGGGTCTGGCTGACGCCCGCGGCCAACGCCGTCGCCTCGCTGCTCGCGTGGGTGCTCTCGGAGGCCGCGAGGCCGATCTTCTGGCTCGTCGACCGGCTCGGGATCGACCCGGACCGCGTCCGGGAGTTCTTCGAGAGCCTCCGCCACGGGGCGGCCGGGCGGGCGCTCGAGCAGGGCGCGGCGGCCGGGCCCTCGATCTGGCAGCGGATCCTGGGCTTCCTCGTGTTCGCAGCCATCGGCTACGCCGTGTTCCGCGCGATCCGGCGCTTCCGCCCGCCCTCGGGGGCCGAGCCGGAACCACGCGTCCCGGGCACCCAGACCACGTCGGCGATCGCCGTGGACGAGCTCGCCCCCTCCCGGTCGCTGTTCCGGCGCGAGCTGCCGGCCGACGCCGTGCGCCGGTGGTACGCGGAGGCCCTGCTCGCGCTCCGAGCGCGTGACGTGGTCCGGGAGCCCTGGCAGACCCCGACGGAGTTCGCGCCCGTGGTGGCGGGGGCCGTGCCCGCGTGCGCGCGCGAGTTCGCGCGTCTGACGCACGCGTACGAGGACGTCCGGTACGGGAGCCTGCGCCTGGACGGCGCCGCGCTGCGGGAGCTCGAGCTCGCGCAGAAGCGCCTCGCCGCGACGCTCCGAGCGGGTTGACGCGTTCCGATACGATGACCGATTCCATGAGCGATGCAGCCATCGTCGTCGAGGGGCTCGTCAAGCGGTACGGCGAGGTCGAGGCGCTCACGGGGATCGACCTCGAGGTCCCCCCCGCCACCGTCCTCGGCCTCCTCGGCCCGAACGGGGCCGGGAAGACCACCGCCGTCCGGATCTTGACCACGCTCCTGCATCCGGACGCGGGCCGCGCGACCGTCGTCGGGTACGACGTCATCCGACAGGCGGCACAGCTCCGCCAGGTGATCGGGCTCGCCGGGCAGAACGCGGCCATCGACGAGAACCTCACCGGCCTGGAGAACCTCGAGATGGTCGGGCGCCTTTACCACGTGCCCGCCGCGGAGTCGCGTCGGCGCGGGCGCGAGCTCCTCGAGCGGTTCGAACTGACGGGAGCGGCGGACCGGGTCGCCAAGACCTACTCGGGCGGCATGCGTCGCCGACTGGACCTGGGCGCGAGCCTCGTCGGCCGCCCTCAGGTCCTGTTCCTCGACGAGCCCACGACCGGGCTCGATCCCCGGAGCCGCATCGAGATGTGGGACATCATCCGCGAGCTCGTGAAGGAGGGCACCACCCTGCTGCTCACCACGCAGTACCTGGAGGAGGCCGACCGGCTCGCGGACAAGATCGCCGTGATCGACCTCGGCCGCGTGATCGCCGAGGGCACGGCCGACCAGCTGAAGGACCGCGTCGGTGGTGAGGTCCTGGCCCTGCGGGTGGCCGAGCGCGAGCTCGCGCCGCGGGCCGCGGGGGCGGTGCTCGGCCTGGGACCCGGCGGCGGGAACGTCGACAACAACACCGGCGAGATCAACGTACCGGTCGGATCAGACGGAACCGCGATCCTCACCGAGGCGATCAAACGGCTGGACGCCGAGGGCATCCGCCTCGCCGACGTCGGCCTGCGGCGTCCGACCCTCGACGACGTCTTCCTGGGGCTGACCGGCCACGCGACCGAGGAAGGCTCCGACGGCGAGGCGGCCGAAGACGGGGACCGGTCGTCGAAACGGCGACGGAAACGGGGCCGTGAGTAGGTATGAGCGCCGTGACGGAGGTCCTCCGACAGCCCGGCCGAGTGGGCGCCACGGTTTCCGACTGGTGGGTCATCACCAAGCGCAATCTGATCACGTACATCCGCAAGCCGGACCTCCTGGTCTTCTCGACCATCCAGCCCGTGATGTTCGTGCTGCTGTTCGTCTACGTGTTCGGGGGCACGTTCGACCGGCTCCTGCCCCCGAGCGTCCAGTACGTCGACTTCCTGATGCCGGGCATCTTCGTGCAGACGGCGATCTTCGCCTCGACGCAGACCGGCGTCGGCCTTGCCGACGACCTGCAGAAGGGCCTCATCGACCGGTTCCGCTCGCTTCCCATGGCACGCTCGGCGGTCCTGGCCGGCCGGACCGCGGCCGACACCGTCTCGGTCGCCATCCAGACGGTGCTGATGCTGATCGTGGCCTACCTCGTCGGCTACCGGTTCCACGAGGGGATCGCCGAGGCGTTGCTCGCGTTCGTGGGCGTCGTCAGCGTCGGCTACGCGTTCACGTGGGTCTCGGCGTTCGCCGGGCTGTCCCTGAAGACGATCGAGGCCGTCCAGGCGGCGCTGTTCACGGTCGTGTTCCCGTTCGTGTTCGTCAGCACCGCGTTCGTCCCGCTCGCCCTGTTCCCCGACTGGCTCCAGCCGTTCGTCGCACACAACCCGGTGACGATCTGGGTGGACACCGTCCGCGTCCTCACGCTCGGTGAGCTCTACTCGCCCGACACGAGCAAGCTGTTCGCGAACATCCAGTCCCTCGGCACCCTCCTGTGGCTGTCGGTCCTTTGGTTCGCGGGGTTCCTGGTGGTCTTCTCCTTCCTGGGCGTGCGCGTCTACCGGCGGACCTAGGCCCGGGCCGGACCGCACGGTCGGACGGTCGAAGGGAACATCTGCCCCGACCGCCCGGTTGTCTCCTGAGGCCGGTACAGTGACCGGAACGCTGGCACGGTGGGGGTCCGCGGATGTTCGGTTTCGAAGGCGACAACGCGCGCGAGAAGGTCATCGTCCTGTTCACGATGTGCTTCGCGCTCGCTATGGCGATGCTCGACAACACGGTCGTGAACGTCGCCCTCCCCACGATCAGCCGCGAGCTCGACGCCGGGGTGAGCGAGCTCCAGTGGATCGTCGACGGCTACGTGCTAGTGTTCGCGTCCCTGCTGCTCACCGGAGGGATCGCGGGCGACCGGTACGGCCGCAAGAAGGTCTTCCTCGCCGGCCTCGCGATCTTCACCCTCGCCTCGGCGCTGTGCGGCCTGTCCCAGAGCACGACCCAGCTGATCGCTGCGCGCGCCTTCCAGGGCGTGGGGGCTGCGCTGCTCATGCCGGGAACCCTGTCCATCATCACGGTCACCTTCCCGCCGCACGAGCGGGCCAAGGCGATCGGCCTGTGGGCGGGCATGTCGGGCCTCGCGCTCGCCCTCGGGCCCACGGTCGGCGGCCTGATGGTCGAGCACCTCGGGTGGCAGTCGGTGTTCTTCCTGAACGTGCCGATCGGGATCGTGGCCCTGTTCACGGCCTCCCGCACCGTGCGGGAGTCGGTGTCCGAGGTCACGCGTGAGCTCGACATCCCCGGTCTGCTGCTCGGCTCGGGCGCGCTGTTCTGCGCGACCTACGCGCTGATCGAGGCCAACGAGAAGGGCTGGAGCGACCCGCTGATCGTGAGCATGCTGGTCGCGGCGGCCGTCCTCGCCGTCTCGTTCCTGCTGTTCGAGCGGAGCAGCCCCAAGGCGATGCTGCCGCTGCGCTTCTTCCGCATCCCCGCGTTCTCGGCGGGCGCGACGGTCGCGTTCAGCGTGTCGTTCGGCATGTTCGCCACGTTCTTCTTCATGTCCCTGTACATGCAGCTGATCCGCGGCTACAGCGCGTTCGAGGCCGGCGTCCGGTTCCTGCCGATGACCCTGATGATCATCGTCGTCGCGCCCAACGCTGGCCGGTACGCCTCCAAGCACGGTTCGCGGATCCCGATGACGTTCGGCCTGCTCATGGCCGGCGCGGGCCTGCTGCTCCTGTCGCGCCTGTCGGTCGACACGCCGTACCTGTGGATGCTGCCGGTCTTCGTGATGATGGGGATCGGGATCGGCGCGACGATGGCGCCGATGACGGCTGCGGTGATGAACGCGGTCGGCCCCGAGCGGGCGGGTCTCGGCTCCGCCACGACCAACACCGCCCGGGAGGTCGGGGGCGTCTTCGGGATCGCACTGCTCGGGACGATCCTGACGACCCGGCTGAACACGGTGCTCGCGCCGGCGCTCGGAGCTCTTGGGCTCCCGGTGAGCGCGCAGACCGCGATCGAAGCCACGGCGGGGCACGGCACCCTGGACCCCTCGCAGCTCGCCGCGCTCCCCCCCGAGCAGCAGGGCGCGGTGGTCGCGGCCTTCCGCGCCTCGTGGATGAGCGGGTTCCGCGTCTCGCTGCTGGTGGCCGGCCTGGTACTCCTCGTCGCGGCGGTGGTCGCCAACCGGTTCATCCCCGGCCGGGCCCACGCGCGAGAGGTCACCGCGGCGGCCCGCGCGGGGGAGTCCGCTCCCGTCGAAGTCGCATAGGCTTCGCCTCGATGGAGGGCGACAAGGAGCTCATCGAGCGGATCGAGCAGCTCGCGCACGAGGAGCATGCCCTGTTCGACAAGGAGTCCCGGGGGGAGGCCTCCACCAGGGAGCGCGCCCGCCTCAAGGAGATCGAGGGGGAACTCGAGGCCTCGTACGACCTGCTCCGAGCCCGGCGGGCCCGTCGGGCGGCGGGCCTGGACCCGGATGTGGAACCCGTGGTCGACGCGTCGGCGGTCGAGGAACCCACGCCCTAGTGCCGCACGGCTCGATCCGCGTCGGACGGGTCGAGATCGTGGCCCTGTGTGACGCCGTGGTGTCGTCGAGCCGACCCGGCTCTGGCTCGTTCCCGGGCGTCCGCGCAGGGGTCTGGGACGAGACGCGTCGGCGTCATCCGGACCTGTTCGGCGACGACGATCGATGGCGCTTCCACGTGCACGCGTACGTCGTGCGTTCGGGCGGCCGGACGTTCCTCGTGGACACGGGGATCGGTCCACGATCCGCCCCCGCCTCCGCGTGGAGCGGTACCGAGGGGAGTCTCCCTTCCGAGCTCGCCGCCGCCGACGTCGACCCCGCCGAGATCGAGCTGGTGCTGATCAGCCATGTGCACGACGATCACATCGGGTGGAACGTCAACGCCGCTGGGGCGCCGACGTTCCCGAACGCCCGGCACGTGATCCACCGGGCCGACTGGGACCTGATGGCGGCCGCGACCGACGAGGAGGACCGCGGGATCTTCGCAGCGCTCCTCGCGCCCCTCGAACGCGCCGGCGCCCTTCAGCTCTCGGACCACGGGCTCGCGGTGACCGACGAGCTCAGGCTCGAGCACGCGCCCGGTCACACGCCGGGGCATCAGGTCCTGTCGATCGATTCGGACGGCCAACGGGCGGTGATCTCCGGCGACACCGTGAACCATCCGGCCCAGCTCCTGCAGCCCGGGCTGGCCGGCGCGACGGACATGGATCCCGGGCGAGCGGACGCCACGCGCACGTCATGGGTCGAACGCATCGAGCGAGAGGGCCGCATCGTGGCACCGGCGCACTTCGCCGAGCCGTTCGGCAAGATCGAGCGAGACGGGAACGCGAGACGCTGGGAGCCGCTCGCTCGTTGAGCGCTCCGAGCGATCAGTCGGGGACGGCGGGATCGGCGAACCCATACTCCTTGTGGGACCCGTCGCAGAACGGTTTGTTGCGAGATTGCCCGCAGCGGCAGAGCGTCTGACGGTTGCGGACCTCGTAGGGTGTCCCGTCCTCCGATACCACGGGGATCCCGCCGCGCACCCAGTACGACGCGTTCGGCTCGACGCCCAGCGAGGGCTCGAACGTCGGCTCGATCGGCTCGGGGTCGGGCAGGATCGCGTACGCGAGCCGGCCCGAAGGACACCGACTCACCATCGCCGTGAACTCGGCCCGGACCTCCGGATCGTCCGCCTCCTCGACCATCTCCCACACGCCGGTCCGGACGTTCCGGCAGAAACCCGCGTGCGTGCACAGCGACAGGTCGTCGTACAGGACGTGGTTCTCCTCGCCCTCCCACGCCTCCCGGCGCCGCGCGATGGGGCCCCGATCCGCGGTCTCGGTGCCGTCGAACGGGATCCGTTCGTGCGTGCTGTCGCAGAAGGGCTTGTTCGAGGAGTTGCCGCAGCGGCAGAGCTCGTAGACCTCGCCGGGCGTCTCGAAGGCAGGGCCCTCGTCCCAGGCGATCGGCTCGCCCCGCTCCGATTGCACGATCGCGGTGCGCAGGAGCGGGACGGCGCCCTCGACCCGGTAGGGCCCGTCCTTGGTGACCACGATCTGCGGCTCGTCCACGGGGGAAGTCTAGACGGGTCGTCGTCCGATGCTCAGGGGGACCGGAACGACCGCTCGAACCGCAGCGCCCGCCACGGGCGGCGGCCGGTGGCGACGAGCTTCCCCCTGCCGGCCGCCTGCCACCTCGTGATCCGCCGGTACGAGAGGAGCACCAGCGCCGCTGGGTCGGCGTGGATCGTGCAGTCCGCGTCACCGTCCGCGGGTTCGACCGTGGCGGTGCCGTCGTCGATCCGAACCCGGAACACCGGACCGCCCCGGGCCGCGATGCGGAAGGTCGTCCGGCCGCCGCGGGTGGCGTCCTCGTCGACGTACCAGGGGGCGAGCGCCGCCGCGGCGCGGATGATCGTCCGAGCGTCGGTCGCCGCGATCGGCCAGGGGTGCCCGAGCGTCCGGGCGGCATCGTAGCCGTGCACGGTCAGCTCGCCGAGCAGGAGTCCCGAGGCGGTCGCGACGTCGAGCGTGATGGCCGAGTACCACGGGAACGGGTCGGCCCCGAGCTTGCCCCGGGTGGTCGCGACGAAGCTCGCGACGTTCGAACGCACCTGGTCGACGTGGTCGCCGAAGGGACGCTCGCGGCGCGCACGTAGGTCCTGTTGGTTCTCGGCCGCGATGCCGGCGACCTCCCCCTGCGGGGTGGCCACCCCCGACAGGTAGGCGGCGAACCGCTCCGTCCGGGCCGAGAGGTGGGCGGCGAGGTCGCCGAGCGTCCACTCGAGGCCGCGCACCGGCCGGTGAGGGTCCTCGACGTGCGTGAGCAGCTCGGTCACCCGCCGTCCGGCGCGGTCGATCGCCTCGGCCGCCGGGGCGAGATCGATCCGGAGCTCGGGTACCTCGGTGACGCTCAGGGGGCGGGCTCCCTCATGGGTCGATCCTCGCGCCTTCACGCCCCGATCGGCAAGCGGGCCGCTCGGCCGGGTTCCCGAACCGACCTGATAGCGTGCCCGGGTGACGGCGCCCGCCCTCCCGCGTCCGTTGGTCCACGTGGTCGCGCTCACCCTGCTCCTCGCGGCGGGCGGATGCACCTCGGCGTCCGAGCCCGCGAGGGACGAGACCCCATCGGTCCGGGAGACCGCCTCGCCGACGCCATCCTCGGCCACGACGCCGGTCCCCGAGGCTTCTCGATCCGCCGTCATCCGGTCCGCGGGCGGCACCTCGCTCCTGGTCCACGGCACGTACCCGCGCGCGCGATCGCGATGCGTTCGGTACGAGCGGCCACGCCTCGCGGCCAGGTACCCGGGAACGCTGTCGGTGAGGCGCAGGGACGACGGGACGCTGGACCTGATGCTGACGCTCCCGTTCGAGGACTACCTGAAGGGCATCGCCGAGGTGCCACCGTCGTGGCCTCAGGCGGCGCTCGAGGCCCAGGCGATCGCGGCACGCAGCTACGCGCTCGCCACGACGGGCTGGGACGGCGCACAGGGCGAGAAGCTGGAGACGCCGATCTGCGCCACCACGTCGTGCCAGGTCTATCGGGGGATCCCGGTCCCGTTCGACCCGGAGGTGCGGCGCTGGTTCGCGGCCGTCCGGCGCACCGCGGGCGAGGTCCTGCTGTACGAGGGTCGGCCGGCCGACACCGTGTACTTCTCGACCTCGAACGGTCACACGTACGGAAACGACGTGGTCTTCGGCAGCGCCCCACTGCCGTACCTGCGTCCGGTGGCCGAGCGCGACGACGGCGCGTCGCCGACGTCGCACTGGCGGGTTCGGCTGCCGTACGGCGACCTCGCGATGTTCCTGCACGAGGCCGGCGAGTGGCCGCCGCACCGCGCGATCTCGAGCGTGGCCCTGGACGGCCCCACGGTCGTCGTCCACGGGGACGTCGGCTCGCGCTCGATGGACCTCACCACGTTCCGTGACGCGGTCAACGCGTGGGGGCCGTGCCTCGAGCCGGCCAGATACCCGCCGCCACCGTTGCCCGTCTCGCTCCCCTCGAGGTGGATGACGCTCACGTCCGACGGCGACGCGGCGATCGCCGTGGGACGGGGGTGGGGACACGGGGTCGGCATGGTGCAGTGGGGCGCGTACGGCAAGGCGCTCCGCGGCCTCCCCGCACCGGACATCCTCGCCTACTACTACGGCGGACTGCGGCCCGAGCCGTACCCCGAGCCCGGGCTGATCCACGTCCAGGTCGCGAGCGGTCTCATGTCGATCCGCGTGGCGCCGTCGGGCGCCGGGGCGACCCTCGACGGAAGGCCGTTCGAAGGCCGACGGGTGACGATCTCGGGCGGCGACGGGCTGACCGTGACGACCACGCCGTGAACCGTCGGTCGCTCCTCGTCGCGGCCGTCGCCGTCGCGGTCGCGGTCGCGTTCGCGGACTCCTCGATCGTCGTCCTCGCGCTCCCCGAGCTGTACGCACGCTTCGACACCACGATCCAGGGCGTCGCCTGGGTGATCACGTCGTACAACCTCGTGTTGGCGATCTGCGCCCTCGGGCTCGTCGTCGTCGTGCACCGTGCCCGCGCGAACGTGCTCCTCGCCACCGGCGCGATCGTGTTCCTCGGGGCCTCGATCATGTGCGCGCTCGCGGACTCGATCGGGTTCCTGATCGCCTCGAGGTCCATCCAGGGGCTCGGCGGCGCGTTGTTACTGGCCGGCTCCCTGCCGGTGCTCGGCGCCCTCGCCGGCTCGACGGCCAGAGGCGTCGTGGTCTGGACGCTCGCGGGGACGTTCGGCGCGGCGGTCGGTCCGGCGCTCGGCGGCATCCTCACGCAGGTGTTCGACTGGCGGGCGATCTTCGTGTTCCAGGCTCCCGTCGCGGGCGCGGCGCTGCTCGCGACCTTCGGGGCGCACGTCGCGGCGATCCTCGAGGAGGGCTGGCGGCCGCCGCTGTGGCGAACCATCCCCGGCAACCTCGCGCTCGCGCTGCTGTCCGGCGCGCTCGTCGGGACGCTGTTCCTCGGGGTCCTGCTGGTGATCGACGTGTTCGGCTACAGCCCGATCCAGGGGGCGGCGGTGGTGAGCGCGATCCCGGCCACCACGCTGCTCGCGCGACCCCTTGCGGCGCAACTGCCGGTGGTGCTCGCGGTCGCATCGGGCGCCCTGTTGCTCGCGGCCGGGTTGGTCGGGCTCGCGCTGCTGCCGTCGAGCGAACTGCCGTACACGCTCGCCTCGTTCGCGCTCTGCGGGTTCGGGCTCGGCCTGTCGGTGCCCGGGCTCACGCACTCCGTCCTGGGGGGCGAGGGCGGGATCGGCCGCAAGGCGACGCTCACGGTCGGCGTCCGCCACGTGGGACTGGTGGTCGCGCTCGCGATCGGAGCGCCGCTGCTCGCCGGCGACCTGCTGGCCGGCGCCGACGTCGCGAAGCTGAACGCGACCGCCGTCATCATCGACGGCGCGATCCCGGCCACGACGAAGGTCCCGCTCGCGCTCGACATCCGGGACGAGCTCGACCGCGTGCCGAAGGGCGAGATCCCGGACCTCTCGGCGGCGTTCGAACGGGCGGGGGCATCGAACGACGCCGCCGTGCAGGTCGTGCACGACGACCTGGTCGCGACGATCGAGCAGGCCGTCACACGCAGCTTCCGCCCGTCGTTCCTGTTCTGCGCGCTGCTCGCGGCGCTCGCGCTCGTCCCGGTGCTCGCGTTCCGAACGCGGCTGGTCACATGAACGGTCGGATCGCGGCCGCCGCGCTCCTCGCGCTGTTCGTGGGGGCGATCGGGCTCATCGGGCTCGAGCTCGCGAACGGCGCCGCGGAGGCGGGCGCGCTCGCCGTCCGCGACCCGTGCCGGCCTCGACCCGCCTTCCCCGGAGAGGGCCTCGATGCGACGTTGCAGCGCATCGTGTTCGGCGGCCTGGACGGGGCGGCGTGCGAGCTGGGGACCACACGGGAGGAGCTGGTGCTGTCCCTCGCGCCGGGCTCGGGCGTCGAGCCGATCCCGTGGGACGACGCGACGGTCGAGCGCGCGGTCCGGGCCGGGCTCCTCGAGTCGATCGACGACGCGGAACAGCGAGGCTCGCTCAACGCGCTCGTCGCGGTCGCGTTGCGTCAGGTCGTCGAGCACGCGCCGGTGCAGTGGCTGATCGACGGAGGCCAGGGGATCGCCGGGCTCTTCGGCTAGGGTTCGAGCGACGTGGCTACGCGAAGGGGGGCCTCGTGGCGGTGGATCGATCCTTCGTCGAGGTGAACCGGGCGGCGCTCGCGCGGCTGCGAGCGTTCGTCGACACGGCTTCGGACGACGAGCTCGCGCATCCTATGGAGGCCGGATGGACGGTGGCGAGCGTGCTCGCGCATGTGGCGTTCTGGGACCTGCGGGTCGTGGCGTGCGTCGAAGCGTGGGGACCCGACGGGAGCGGCCCCGTCCCCACCTACCACGACGACGCGGTGGACTGGATCAACGACGCGGCCAAGCCGCTGATCTCGGCCCTCGAGCCTCGAACGGCGGCGCGGGTCACGGTGGAGGCGGCCGAGTCGGCCGACCGGGCGGTGGCGGGGCTCTCCGATGAGCTCTCCGCGCGCAACGAGGCCCTCGGGTGGCTCGTCAATCCCGATCGCGCGGACCACCGGCTCGAGCACCTCGACGAGATCGAGCGGCTCCTGTCGCGCGGCTAGACGCCCGGGTCGCGGACGAACGCCAGGACCCGCCGCCACGCGTCGTCGCACGCCTGCCGATGCTCCTCGAACGCCCGGTCGAAGAACGAATGCGGCGCCCCCTCGTAGACGACGATGTCGTTCGGCACGCCGGCGTCCGTCAACGCCTCCCGGAAGCGGTCGAGCTCCTCGGCCGGGATGTTCCGGTCGGCACCCCCGAACAGGCCGAGGACCCGGCAGCGATAGCGGGGCGCGAGCCGGGTCGGCGCGCGTTCGTCGTCGGGTCCCCTGCCCTGCGGGCCCCCGTAGAAGCCGATCACGCCGTCGAGCTCCTGGTCCACCGCTTGGTTGAAGGAGAACCGGCCGCCGGCGCAGAACCCGACCGTGAACATCCTTCGCGCTCCCCCGCCGGCCTCCGACCGCACGTGCGCGATCGCGGCGGCCACGTCGGCACGGACTCCCCCGGTCGTGACCTGCTGGATGTGGGTCATGGAGTCGAAGTCGTCGTCGCGCTCCTCGATGCCCGCCGTGCGTCCGAAGTAGTCGATCGCGGTCGCATGCACCCCTACCTCGGCGAACCGCAGCGCGAGCTGCTCGTAGAACGGGTGCAGCCCGCGGACGTCCGGCAGGATCACGACGCCGGGCGCCTCCGGGTCGATCGCGGTCGCGGCGAACGCCCGCAGGCGGTTCCCGTCGGGCGCCTCGAGGATCAGCTCCTCGCTGCTCGCGGCCCCGGCCCCTCCCGCGATCGGCGGGAGCGGCGGGCGAGCGGTGGTCTCATGACACATGGGGCCCCCAGCCTACGTCGCCTCGACTACGCGGAAGCGCCGTCGTCCCCGGCCGGGACCTCGACGGTCTCTTCGCGAGGCCGTCCGGCGCACCCTGACGGAGGCCGCCTCACGCGCCGCCCGTGAGGCCTCGATCCGCGGTCCCTATGGGTGCTCGCCTGGTACCTCGCGAGGACGCCGACCTCACGCGCGTGCCGTGGGCTCTGTCTCCGGCGCGGGCAGCCTTGGCAGCATGGCGCGATCAGCGATGCGAGGAGTCGCACGCCCGGCCTCCGACTGGGGTGGCATCTCGTTCCCGCGGAGCGTCAACTGCCCGTGCAGCACGATGTGAGCGACGATCGGTGCGAGCACGTTCCCCGTGAGGAGGAACGCGAGCGCCTGGATGCCGCAGCCCGCCAGCGCACCCGCCAGCATCTTCCTCGACGCCCTGAACTCCCGGTACCCGAGGTGGTGCACCAGGATGACGAACAGGGCTCCGGCCACCGCGAGCGCGCCCGAGGCCGCCTTCACCCATCCGGTGTCCGTCCAGCCGAGCGCATCGGCGCCCTGCCAGACAGCCAGGACGGGCAGGGTCGCGAGCAGGATCGCCTCGGCGGTTCCGTACACGACCCCTTCCCATAGGAGACGTCCGATGAGCTCCGGGCCTTCCGACCGAGGTCCCCTGGGTAGGCGACGCACGAGTGGCGCGACCAGCGCGGCCGCGACCAGACCGCCGACGATGCCCCAGCCCCACCCCTCCGTGAGGAGGTCGGCCCCGGACGTGCCCGACCGAGCGAGGTAGCCGCCCGCGAGGGCAGCGGTCGTCAGCGAGAGGATCGCCACATAGGGCGTTCGCGGCACGTGAGCGAGGTCCGTCACGACCCACGTCACCAGGAACGCGACGACCGCGATGATG
>JBAVEY010000217.1:0-2276 GCA_049587975.1 Actinomycetota bacterium
GGTCGGGGTCGAGCACGAACACCAACGGACGATTGTCGGGTAGGAGCCACCCGAGCCACGACGCGAACGCCGGTCGGAGCTCGATCGAAAGCGTTCCTGGCACGTGGCCGGCGGCGAAGCGATCGACCGGCCGCACGTCGATCAGCTCGGCGCCGGCGTCCACCAGCCTCCGGACCTCGTCGGGCGCGCGGTCTGGAAGCGTCGGCAGCTGGCTCCCGTACACCCTCGGTCCGCGCCGGTTCACCTCGCGCAAGTGGAGGAAATACCTCGGGTAGCTGCCGAAGCTCGAGAGCACCTCACGCACGAACGCGTCCTCGTCCCGAGCGGCGAGGAGCCGGTTCCCTTCACGCTCTTCCCCGATCGTCGTCGTGCGCTCGCCGTCCGTGGACACCGAGCAAAACGAGCCCGCGCCGTGTGTCGGATAGACCGGAGTGTCGTCGGGGAGGGTCAGCAGCCGCTCGCGGATCGATCTGTACAGGGCTCGAGAGAGCGGCTCGGTCTGCTCGGGCGAGATCAGGTCGGTGCGGGCCACCGCGCCGGGGAGCAGCGCCCCGCCGGTGAAGACGCCCACCGGTTCCGAGCCGTCCAAGAGTGCGAACGACAGGTGCTCGGGCGTGTGCCCGGGCGTCGCGATCGCGTGGAGCCACAGCCTGCCGAGGTCGACTTCCTCTCCGTCGTCGAGCCCACGATGCGGGTACTGGAGGTCGGCTTCCTTCGCTGCGAGCACCCTCGCGCCTTCCCGGGCGAGCCCACGGGCGCCGGACACGAAATCCGCGTGAAGGTGCGTCTCAGCGACCCAGGCGATCGAGAGTCCCACGGCCTCGGCGGCCCGAAGGTACGGAAGCGGATCCCGCGAGGGGTCGACCACCAGCGCACGACCGGGGCCCACCTCAACCAAGTAGGAGGAGTTGCCGAGCCCCTCGTCGACGATCGGGAGGACCCTCGTCACGGCGGGAGTGGGCCCTGCGGCCGCTTGAAGCTCGGTGCCAGGCTCTCTACCATTCATCCAGAGATTATTGGAGGAAGGCATAGGAGCCGTCAAGTGACCGGACGTCAGGTGAAGGACGCGCTGTACGAACAGTTCGCCCGCATGGGAAAGGCCGTGGCGAGCCCGAAGCGGATCGAGCTTCTTGACCTGTTGTGCCAGGGTGAGCGCAGCGTCGAGGCGCTCGCCAAGGCGACGAGGATGGGCCTGACAAACACCTCGGCCCACCTCCAGGTGCTCCGACAGGCCCGGCTCGTGGAGACCCGGCGGGAGGGCGTGAAGGTCTTCTACCGGGTCGCGGACGACGGTGTCTGCCGGTTCTACTTCGCGCTTCGCGACCTCGGACGGGAGCGCCTGGCGGAGGTGGAGCAGGTCGTCCGGGACTACTTCGACGCACGGGACGAGCTCGAGCCCGTATCGCGCACGGCGTTGCTCGAACGGATCGAACGGGGGGAGGCGGCCGTGATCGACGTCCGGCCTGCCGAGGAGTATGCCGCCGGCCACGTGCCGGGTGCGGTCTCAATCCCCTTGCCCGAGCTCGAAAAGCGGTTGGGCGAGCTCCCCGCCGGTACCGAGATTGTCGCGTACTGCCGCGGGCCGTACTGCGTGCTGGCGCCCGAGGCGCTCTCCACGCTGCGTTCGAACGGGTTCCGGGCTCGGCGGCTCCAGGACGGGTTCCCCGAGTGGCGGCTTGCTGGGATGCCCATCGAGGTCGGGTGAGATGGATGCGACAGAAGGTGCTGCTGATCCTGAACGACCCACCCTACGGGACCGAGCGTTCCTACAACGGCCTGCGGTTGGCGGGGTCGCTCTCGAAGACGGACGATGCCGAGGTCCACGTCTTCCTCGTCGGCGACGCGGTGGCGTGCGCGGCTTCCGGCCAGAAGGTACCCGAGGGCTACTACCACCTCGACCGGATGATCGAGTCGGTCGCGCGCCACGGCGGAGATGTCGGCTGCTGCGGCACGTGCTTGAACGCACGTGGGATCGAGGAGGACCGGCTCACGAAGGGCGCCCACCGCTCCTCACTTGCAGAGCTGACATCGTGGACGCTTTGGGCGGACAAGGTCGTGAGCTATTAGGCGCAAGGGAGCTGGATTGAGCGCCGCCGGCCTACGATCACCCCCACCGTGGGACTGACAACGAGCACACCGTCTGCCGCGAAACTCGAACTGCTTGCAGAAGGAACCGGGTACGGGTCGAGTGAGATGAGCGTCTTCCTCGTGATGTCGGCACAGACGAAGAAGACAAGCGGCGCATTCGATCCCGAATCATGATCGTGTCGCCTGTC
>JBAVEY010000218.1:0-2832 GCA_049587975.1 Actinomycetota bacterium
GGCGATGGGTCGTTGCTCACTGGCCGAAGATAGCGGTCCTTGGACAGGGGCGTTGCCGACAGGCGAGGCTTGCCTCCCTGGCGGAACTGTTCATTTCGCACGAGGATTACCGCCGAGCGGTCCTCGATGCGCTTGGGATCTCGGGCGTTCCTGGGTCAACGGCTAAGGACCGTTATCCGCGGCTTAGGAGCTAGGTGCGACAGGGAGGCTCGTTGCATAACTTGTCACGCGCCCCGGCATGCGAGGCCACATCCGTCCGGCCCCCAAGTACAGAACACGGGCGCACGGCACGATCCGCCTGCTTGGAGGCCCTGGTCGTAGTCGCGCCGGCCTACAGTCCTTTGTCGACGGCCTGGAGGAACGGTTCGGCGGCGGCAGCGATCGTGGCGCCGTCGTTGACGAGCAGGACGACGCTTGCCTCGTGGCGGGGGAGGTAGAGCATCATGGCGATGTAGCCGAAACCGTCTCCGCCGTGGCCGTAGTGCTCGAGACCGCCGAGATTCGGCAAGTCAAAGACGCCCACGCCGAGCCCGTACTCGGCGGCCTGGGGCTCGGCCGGGTCGGCGACGGGTCGGAAGTCGAGCATCGCGGCTAGGGACTTGTCGCTCACCAGCGCTCGGTCGTGGAAGAGGCCCTGGCAGAAGCGGGCCAGGTCGAGAGCGTTGCTGTAGACCGGCGCGTCCTTGAGGTCCTCGAACGCGGTCTTGGGGATTGCGGTGATGTCGTCGAGGCTGGTGTCGCCGTCGAGGTGGTACCACTCGTGTGCGACCTTGATGTTCTTCGGGATGGGCCAGGTCGGTGTCAGCCACATGCCGTGAATCCCGAGCGGATCGAGCAGCCGCGTCTGGATCAGCTCGGCGATCGGTTTCCCGGTCTGCAGCGTGAGCACCTCGCGGGCGAGCCGGAACCCGGTTGTGGAGTACCGCCACTGGGTGCCGGGGGGAAACTCCCCCTTGCCGACCAGCTTGGTGAGCATGTCGCCGACTGTCCAGGAGCGGGCCAGCCATGCCCTCGACCTGTCGACGCCTCTCTGGAACGGCGAGGACGGGTGGTCGACCCACTCGGGAATGCCGCTGGTGCTGGCAACCAGCTGGCGCAAGGTGATTCGGGGGTCGAGCTGCGGGTAGCCGGAGATCCACTTGCTGAGCGGATCGTCGAGGCTCACGACTCCCTCGTCCACGAGCTGCATCAGCAGCGTGGTGACGAACGTCTTGCCGACGCTGCCGATCTCGAAGAGCATGTCGGGGGTCATCGGGATCATCTCGCTCGCGCTCCGTACCGAGTAACCGGCGGCACCCGTCCACGGTTCGTAGCCCTCCGTCACCACCGCAGCCGTCACACCCGCCCCGTTCGTGGCGATCACCGCCTGGTCGAGGATCCGCTGCAGCTCGTCTGCGAACCCAATCGGCTGAGGCGGGCCCGCGCTGCGATCGCTGCCGCCGCACGCCGCACAAAGAAACACCAAAGCAACAACAAGAAGCCCGCGCCCGACCTTCACGCTCATCGGAGCACCCTCGGCAAGAGTTTGCGCCAACCCGCGCCTGTCCCGCATCCGTGCGTCTGCGTACCCGCCCACTCGTAGGTCGGGTCTCGCGACGCGGTCGGCTCGGGTGACATTCCCGAACACTCGGGCACCACGGCGTGCTGTTCCCTGACCCAAGGGGGTCTCCGCACTAGGTGTCGATAATGTTCAGGTTGCTCCGGTCCTCAAGACGAGATAGAGCCGTTCGTCCGGTCGCGAACGGGACAACTCCTGGGGAGTGGCCTCCGGACGAGACGCGATCGCCTCGAGAGGGTGCACCCGGGGTCTAACGGACGCTTGAATTGCGCACGCGCCCCGGCGCGCGAGGCGCAATCATCTGCGGATCGGGGAGTATTGAGGCGGCCATTCGCGGATGACCGCCGATCAGCCTGTGCGATGAACCTGCCTGCCACCATCTCCGTCCGCCGCTCTTGGACGACGTGGGGTGAGGGCGACACGGAACGTCCAGGCGGTTCACCAGACCCCGGGCAGCAGCCGGTAGCGCGTCCGCCGCGCGTAAGCGACGTAGCCGGGCAGCTCCGCTTGCAGCGTCCGGTCCTCCATCGCGGTCCGCCACACGACGAGCGCGACGAGAGTCAGGACCGGCACGTAGGCGGCGAGCGAGCCGAGCGCGAGCGGGCACGCGAGCTGCATCACGACCATTGACACGTAGAACGGATGTCGGACGTAGCGGTACGGCCCGGTGGTCACGACCTCCTGTGCCCGATCCCGCTGCACGCGCACCCCGGTCTCCGCGTACGGGTTCACGACCATCGCCCAGTGCACGAACAGATACGCGAGGATCGTCGCGATCAGTGCCGGGAGGAGGAAGGCAACGCTGATGTTCGGACCGGAACCACGCCCCACCTGGTAACCGGCCACCGCCGGGATCACGAGCAGCAGAAGCGAGTAAAGGATCCCCCAGACCTTGTCCCAGGTCTTGGTGTCCGGCTTGAACTTCCCGCGTTCGTTCACCGTCTCGAGGACCTGCGGGAACAGCAGGAAGAGTGTCGGCATCGCGACGAGGAAGTACGCGAGGGTCGTCGTGTAGTAGATCCAGGCCCGGGCGATCTCGAGCGTCCCGGCGGCGAGGAAGTACACCGCCGCCTGAAGCACGGTCGCCAGCAGGACGGTCGCGATACGCAGGACGCCGGATCGCGAGAGCTTCGGCTCCGGGTGCGCCGCGCCCGCGTTCCCTACCATTGTCGGTCATCACCTTCGGCTGCGGCGCCTCTCTATATCTTAGGCCTCGGCCCGCTCCCGGGAGTCGGGGCGGCATCGTGAGCTGGCGCGCGCAGCATGGATCCAAC
>JBAVEY010000219.1:0-1589 GCA_049587975.1 Actinomycetota bacterium
AGCACCTGGATCTCTCCTTCCAGAGGGGGCAACCATGGCCAACAAGGACAAGGGCGGTTCGAAGAGCTCGAAGACCGCGGCGAGCAAGTCGCTGAAGGAGAAGCGCCAGGCGAAGAAGGCGAAAGCCAATCGTTCTGGCACATCTTCGATGGGAGCATCGACCAACAGGTAGCTCAGAGGGCCAGCGGGTATCGCGGATGCCCTCGAGTTGCCAGAGCGCTCCGCCACGAGGATGCTTCGGAGTGGTCGTAGTGACGGCCACGGGGGACGCATGTCCGACACTCTGTCCGAGCACGCCCGGGCCCGGCCGACGGTTTCGGCTGATGCGGGCGATGACAGGCTCGCCCGTCCCCGGGTCGCCGTCGTCCTTGCAGCCGGACGGTCGGAACGACTTGCCGACGTGACCGGCGGTGGCTCGAAAGCCCTCGTCCGTGTCGGCGGTCTCACCCTGGCTAGCCGCGCCGTACGGAACCTGCTTGCGGCAGGGATCGAGCGTGTCGTTGTCGTCGTCGGCTATCAGGCCGGCCTGGTTGCGACCGTCGTGAACCGGATCGCGCCGGGGCGGGCACGTGCAGTGTTCGCTGAGAACTGGGAGCGGGGTAACGGAGCATCCCTCGCTGCGGCGGAGCATCACGTGGCGGAGGAGGGATCCTTCCTGCTCGTGACCACGGACCACGTGTTCGGCGAAGGTGCACTCGAGCCGCTGCTGTCGGCGAGCGGTCATGGGGTCCTGGTCGACCACGCCCCAGACCCCAGAGCATGGGGCGAGGGCACACGCGTGCGTCTGCACGAGGAGCACGCGATCGCCTTCTCGAAGGAGTTCGCGGACCCATCGATCGACTGCGGTGCCTTCCTGCTGCCAGTCGCGATCTTCGACGCGCAGCGACGCGCGGCGGCACGGGGGGACGACTCGCTCGCCGGCGCGGTGACCGAGCTCGCTCGCACCGATCCGCTCGGGGCTCTGCCGCTACCCGTGGACGCGTGGTGGCAGGACGTGGATACGCCGGAGGACCTCCGCCATGCCGCCAAGCGCCTGCGCCGCTCGCTGACGAAGGACGCCGACGGCCCGGTTGCGCGCTACCTCAACCGGCCGATCTCGACCCGTCTGTCGATGGCTTTAGCACACCTGCCCCTGCACCCCGATGTGGTCTCGCTCTTCGCCTTCCTCGTCACGCTGGCCGGCGCATGGAGTCTCGCGATGGGCGCTGGTCTCGCCGGTGGGCTCCTCGTTCACGCCGGTTCGCTCCTCGACGGGGTCGACGGGGAGATCGCGAGGCTCCAGCTCCGGGCGAGTCCGGCGGGGGCACTCCTGGACGGTGTCCTCGACCGCCTCGCCGATGCTTGTGTGCTCTGCGCGCTCGGGCTCTGGGCGATCGAGGCCGGGACCGATCCGTCGGTCGTCGTCCCGCTGGCCGTCGCAGCCACGACAGGCGCGATGCTCTCGATGGCCACCAAGGATCGCATCACGGCGCTTGGCCTCCCACCTGCCCCCGAGCGTTCGATCGGGTTCGTGTTCGGTGGCAGAGACGCGCGCTTGCTCATCGTGACGGTGTTCGCGATCCTCGGGCGCCCCTCGTTAGCCCTCGCTA
>JBAVEY010000220.1:0-26138 GCA_049587975.1 Actinomycetota bacterium
GGCCGCGGGTGCGGTGGGGGCCGGCTTCGCGCTCGGCGCGCTCGTCTTCTTCGGCGGCGACGTCGCGATCGATCGGCGGCTGAAGGGGCCCTCGGCCCGGGTGGGCGGACTCGGCATCGTGCTCGGCGCCGTCCTGGACGGCATCCCGGAGTCGGTGGTGATCGGCGCGTCCCTGCTCGCCGGGGAGTCGGCGAGCGTGGCCGTGATCGTCGCCGTCTTCCTCTCCAACATCCCCGAGTCGATCTCGGCCTCGAGCGATCTGATCCACGACGGATGGTCGCGTTCGAGGGTGCTCCTGCTCTGGATCATCGTGGTGGCGGCGAGCACGCTCGCGGCCGGGCTCGGTTACGTGGCCCTGGAGGGCGCGTCCGGATCGTGGGTGGCCGCGATCCAGGCGTTCGCCGCCGGCGCGATCTTGACGATGCTCGCGGACGAGATGATCCCGGAGGCCTTCGAGAACACGGAGCACAACAAGTCCGTCGGGCTCGCTCTGGCGCTCGGCTTCGCGCTGTCGGCCGTCCTGTCGTTCTCGAGCTAGCCTCCCTTCCGGTCGCGGACGACCGCCGACAGCTCGGCCCCGAAGACGAACAGACCGCTCGCCAGACGCAGGAACAGGAGCAAGCCGACCACCGCGCCTATCGTCCCGTACAGGAGCGTCGCGCGGGAGACGTAGTACGTGAGCAGGAGCCCGCCCGCGAGCTTGAACAGCTCCCACCCGACCGTCATCAGGGCCGCCCCCGGTAGGTGAGCCCTCCAACCGATCGTGCCCGGTGTGAGCACCGCGTACGCGAGCAGGAACAGGCCGAACTCCATCGCCGCGGTCGCGACGAACCCGAGCACCCGGAACGGCACCTCGATGCCGGCGACGACCCGGACCGCCGTGACGATCCCGGTCACCACGGGCAGCGCGCCCAGGAGTACGATCAGCCCCAGCGTGGTCGCGAGGGCGCGAACGCCACCCCGCACGACGCTCTCCGGCCCCGTCCGGAAGATCACCGCGAGGGCCCGGGTCGCTCGTCTCGACAGGGCCGAAGCCGTCCACAGCAGCGCGCCGAAGCTCACGACGCCGAGCGTCGCGCTCGCGCCGGTGAGATTCGCGAACTGCTCCTTCGTCCCCGCGGGCAGCTCGAACGGCAGCGCGTCCTCCGCGAGGCCGAGCAGCGCCAGACCGACGAGCGAGAGGGCGAGGGTCGAAAGGAACAGCTGGTAGGCGAGGGCGGCCGCGTGGGTGCTCACATCGTCCGTTCGGATCCGCATCCGAACGGCACGCACGAGCGACGCGAACCGCGACTGCGCTAGGGTTGCCATCCTCGGAAGCATGGCACGGAGGCCTTCGTGAACATCCGGCCCGCGACGCACGCAGACGACGGGTTCCTACGGGAGATGCTCTACGAGGCGGCCGCATGGAACCCGGACTGGCCGCGTGAGCGGATGATCGCCGCGCTCGCCGACCCGATGCTCGAGCGCTACCATCGCGACTGGGGTCGCGAGGGCGATGCCGGCGTGATCGCGGAGCTCGACGGCGAGCCGGTGGGGGCCGCCTGGTATCGACTGTTCACCGCCGAGCAACCGGGCTACGGGTTCGTGGACGAGAAGACGCCCGAGCTCGGCATCGCGGTGGTCCCGTTGCACCGGCGCAAAGGGGTCGGCCACACGTTGCTGCGCGCCCTCATGGTGCAGGCTCGCGAGGACGGCTTCCAGGCGCTGTCGCTCTCGGTGGCAGTGCACAACCGGTCTCGGATGATGTACGAGCGGGCGGGGTTCGAACGCGTCCGCGAGGAGTCCGAGGGCGAGTTCTGGGTGATGCGGGCCGCGCTCGGCTGAGTCGCGGTCAGCTCTCGTCCGGGCGTTCGACGACCCCTGCCGCGGTGGTCTCCTCGGGCGCGGCGATCGCAGGGGTCGACGCCCGTTGGACCGTCTCCTCCCGCCGTGCCTCCTCCCCCCGGAGCTGCCGGACCCGGTGCCAGACGAACCACGCCGCCCCGACCCCGATCGCGCCCGCGATCGCCCACGTGAACGGTCGGATCACGGCCTCCGCTAGGTCCCACCGCTCACCGAGGAGCGCGCCGATCCAGGTGAGGACCAGGACCCACGGGAGGCAGCCCAGCACCGTGTAGATCGTGAAGCGCCAGACGTTCATGCGGACGACGCCGGCCGGCAGGCTGATGAACGTACGGATCACCGGCAGGAGCCGGCCGAAGAAGACGGCGGCCTGCCCTCGGCGCTCGAACCACTCGTGGGCCCGGTCGACCTCGTGCGGGAGGATCAACAGGTACCTTCCCCAGCGGTCGACCAGCGGTCGGCCGCCCGAGTAGCCGGCCCAGTAGGCGAGCAGCGACCCCATCAGGTTGCCGGTCGTGCCCGCGAGCACGACCAGCCAGAACTCCAGCTGCTGATCTGGGGCCAGGAACGGCGCCGTGACCAGCGCACCCCCGAACAGCATCGTGACCTCAGAGGGGATCGGGACGCAGGCCGATTCGAGCAGCATGAGCACGAAGATCGCCAGGTAGCCGTAGCGCGCGATCTCTCCGGTCACGAGGTCGGTGAACAGGGCGAGCAGGCTGGTCTCCAGGGTCGAGCGAGCGGCGGAGCGGGAATGGAACGAGCCTAGCACCGTGTTGGAGAGGGCCGGGCCGGCCTCGCTGAGGCTCTCGAGCCCGCAGAGCCGCCCCGGACATGCGGATCACGGATGTCCCGGTCAGGCAGGGAGGGACTGGTACCCTGCCGCGCGGAGGCCCCCTCCGCCTCGCGGGGCCATCCGTCCCCATCGACAACGGGAAGTTGCAGGTCATGAGCAAGACACTGGTCGTGGTCGAATCGCCGGCCAAGGCGAAGACGATCGAGAAGTACCTGGGCGCCGACTACGCCGTCCGGGCCTCGTACGGCCACATCCGCGACCTGCCCAAGAGCGACCTGGGGGTCGACGTCGACCGCGGGTTCGAGGTCACCTACGAGGTGCCCGTGGACTCCAAGAAGCACGTCGCCGCCCTGAAGAAGGCGCTGAAGGCGAACGAGGACCTGATCCTCGCGACGGACTACGACCGGGAGGGCGAGGCCATCGCGTACCACGTCGCCTCGCTCCTGGGCGTCGATCCGGGGCAGGCCAAGCGGGTGACGTTCACCGAGATCACGCGCGACGCGATCTTGGAGGCGTTCCGGCGTCCCCGCGAGATCGACCTGAAGCTGTTCGACGCGCAGGAGGCGCGGCGGGTGCTCGACCGGCTGGTCGGCTACAAGATCTCGCCGCTGCTGTGGCGACGGGTGCAGCCCGGCCTGTCGGCAGGACGCGTGCAGTCGGTCGCTCTCCGGCTGATCGTCGAACGCGAGCGCGAGATCCGCGACTTCACCCCGGTCGAGTACTGGAGCGTCGATGCCCGGCTCACGCCGCAGGGGCAGGATCGGCCGTTCCTCGCCCGCCTGGTCGGCGTCCCCGATGGCCGGCTCGCGAGCTCCCCGGACAAGAAGGGCGTGCTCCTGTCGACCGAGGCGGAGGCGGCCACACACGTCGAACGGCTCCGCGAGGCCGGCTACCAGGTGGCCAAGGTCGAGAGCAAGGAGCGCAAGGAGGGTCCGCGACCTCCGTTCAAGACCTCCACCCTCCAGCAGGAGGCCGCGCGCAAGCTCGGGTTCGGCGCCCGGAAGACCATGACGCTCGCACAGCGCCTGTATGAAGGAGTCGACCTGCCCGGCGAGGGGACCGTCGGGTTGATCACCTACATGCGGACCGACTCCCTCACCATCGCCGAGGCCGCCCTGCGAGAGATCGCCGGTCTCGTGCGCACGGAGTTCGGCGCAGAGTACGCGCTGGCCGAGCCCCGCCGGTTCAAGACGCGGTCGCGCAACGCCCAGGAGGCCCACGAGGCGATCCGTCCCACGTCGGTGTTGCGGACGCCCGACCGGGTGGCCGCCGCGGTCGACCGGGACCAGCTCCGCCTCTACACGTTGATCTGGCAGCGGACGGTCGCCACGCAGATGGCGCAGGCGCGGTTCAAGCAGGTCGGCGTGGACATCGACGCGGTCGCCGGAACGGCCCGGTACAGCCTCCGCGCGACCGGGCGGACGATGATCTTCGACGGCCACCTGCGCGTATACGCGGAGGGTCGGGACGACGGGCCCGACGAGGACGGCGAGCGCCGGCTCCCGGAGCTCTCGGTGGACCAGCTGCTCGCGCTCCTCGAGCTCCTGCCGGAGCAGCACTTCACGCAGCCCCCGCCGCGCTTCTCCGAGGCGTCGCTCGTGAAGACGCTCGAGGAGCTCGGCATCGGGAGGCCGTCGACGTACGCGTCGATCATCTCGACGATCCAGGACCGGGGGTACGTCCGGCTCGAGGATCGGCGCTTCTTCCCCAACGACGTGGGCGAGGTCGTCACCGACAAGCTGGTCGAGCACTTCCCGGACATCGTGAACGTGAACTTCACCGCCGAGATGGAGGACGACCTCGACGAGATCGCCGAGGGCGACATGCAGCGGGTCCAGGTGCTGCAGCAGTTCTACACGCCGTTCGCCGACGCGCTCGAGCGTGCGGAGGAGAAGTTCGAACGCTACGTCGAGGAGCTCGACGAGGACTGCCCCCGCTGCATCGAGGAGGGGAGGGTCCCGCCCGGCCGTCTGCAGAAACGTCTCGGTCGGTACGGCTTCTTCATCGGGTGCACGCGGTTCGCCGACGAGGACGGCGGGTGCAAGTACATCCGCAACCTCGACGGGCAAGAGCGTCCCGAGCCCGAGATGCTCGACGAGACCTGTCCCGAGTGCGGCCGCCCGCTCCAGCGCAAGTTCGGACGCTACGGGCCGTTCGTGGGCTGCTCGGGGTATCCCGAGTGCCGGTACATCAAGAAGGATCCGCCCAAGTCCACCGGCGTCATGTGCCCGCAGTGCAAGCAAGGCGAGATCGTGGAGAGGCGGACGAGGTTCGGCCTGATGTACGGGTGCGAGCGCTACCCCGAATGCGACTTCGCCGTGAACCATCCGCCCATCGCGGATCGGCCGTGCCCCCAGTGCGGCTCACTGCTGATCCGCCGGCCGAAGAGCCTGCGGTGCTGGGGGTGCGGCGCCGAGCTCGACGAGGACCTCAACGTCACAAGGCCCGGCGACCCCGAGGCGGAGGCCGAGGCCCGGGCGACGAAGGCGGCGGCCCGCGCGGCCCGCGCGGCGACCAAGCAGGGGTCGAAGAAGAAGACGGCGGCGAAGCGGACGACCGCGAAACGGAGCACGGCGAAGCGCACGGCGTCGAAGCGAGCCACCGCCAAGCGAGCCACCGCCAAGCCGGAGGCGGCCGCCGGCGCGGCGCCGCCGGTGGACGCGATGAGCTCAGCGGACCGATCGGCGACCGCGGTCGCGGAGGAGTAGGTGGCGACGTTCGCCGACGAGGTCGCCGCGCTCCGCGGCACCCGGCCGGCGACCTTCAAGGACCTCATCACCCATCCCGCCTTCTCCAAGCTCCTGGCCGCGCAGACCGTGAGCTCGTTCGGGGACTGGGTCGGCTTCGTCGCGGTGACCGCGCTGGTCGTGAGCAAGGGTGGCGTCAGGGGCGGGGCGTACGCGATCGCGGGGGTCATGGTCGCCCGGATGCTGCCGGCGATCCTGTTCGGACCGATCGCGGGCGCCATCGTCGACCGGATCAACCGGAAGACCCTGATGATCACGGCGGATATCTCCCGGGGTGCGTTGTACGCACTCATGCCGTTCCTCGGCCCGCTGTGGGCGATCTTCGTCGTCTCCTTCGTGATCGAGTGCTTCTCCCTGCTGTGGACCCCCGCCCGCGACGCGTCCCTGCCGAACCTCGTGCCCCGACGGCAGCTCGCGAACGCCAACTCGCTCGGCCTGATCACCACCTACGCGACGCTGCCGCTCGGCGCCCTCGTGTTCACGTTCCTGTCCGGAGGGTCCGGTCTGTTGCCCTACTTCCAGGACAACCAGGCGTTCCTCGCGCTGTGGCTCGACGCGTTCACGTTCGGGGTCTCCGCGCTGCTCGTCAGCCGCATCCAGATCGCGCGGCCTGCGCCGACATCGTTCGCGAGGCTCGATCTCTCGCGCGTCGGAAAGGACATCGCGGACGGGGTCCGGTTCCTGCGCGAGAACTCGCTCGCGTCGTCGATGACGCTCGGCATCGTCTCGGCCTTCAGCGCGGTCGGCGCGGTGCTGGCGCTCGGTCCCATCTTCTCGAAGACGGCCCTCGGGGCGGGAGACCCGGGCTGGGGGATCCTGGTGACCTCGTTCGGCATCGGGATGGGCATCGGGATGGCCTCCTCGAACAAGATCGTCGAGTTCGTCCTGCGCGAGTACGTGTTCGTGTGGTCGATCATCGCGGCCGCCGGGACCCTGCTCGTGCTCGCCGCGATGCCGGCGATCGGGCAGGCGGCGGTCGTCGCGGTGGTGCTCGGCGGGTTCTGTGGCTCGGCCTGGGTGAGCGGGTACGTCCTGCTGCAGGAGAACGTGACCGACGAGTACCGGGGCCGGACGTTCGCCGCGCTCACCGTGCTCTCGCGGCTCGGCCTGTTCCTCTCGCTCACGATCTTCCCGGTCATCGCCGGCGCGATCGGCGCGCATACGCTTACGCTCGGTGACAAGACGTATGACCTGTCCGGGACGCGGATCTCGCTGATGATCGCGGGGCTCGGCGCGATGCTGGCCGGCTTGCTGACCCGAAGCCGGCTCCGCCGGTTCCGCGTCGGTAAGCCGCAGCCCCTCGGACTGGTCCCGAAGCTGAAGCGCCCGCCGACGAACGGCCTGTTCGTGGTGTTCGAGGGGGTGGAGGGCTCGGGCAAGGGGACGCAGATCCGGCTGGCGAAGGAATGGCTCGAGTCCCAGGGCGTGCCGGTCCTCATCACGCGCGAGCCGGGTGGCACGCCGGTCGGCGAGGAACTGCGCACGATGCTCCTCGCCCACGACACCGGTCACATCGAGCCGAAGACGGAGGCGCTGCTGTTCGCCGCGAGCCGTGCGCAGCACGTGGCCTCCGTGATCCGGCCGGCGCTGGCCGAGGGTCGGATCGTGATCTCCGACCGCTACATCGACTCCTCGCTCGCGTATCAGGGATCGGCACGCGGACTGGGGGAACAGGACGTCCTCACGCTGAACGTGTGGGCCACGCAGGGCCTGTTCCCCGACCTCGTCCTGCTGCTGCACCTGGAACCGGAGGCGGGCCTGCTCCGCTCGCTCGAGGAGCCCGACCGGATCGAGGTCGAGGGGCAGGACTTCCACGCGAAGGTCTCCGACGCCTACCTGCGGATCGCGGAGGAGCATCCCGAGCGGTTCGTGGTCCTGGACGCGGACCGGCCGCCCGAGCAGGTGCACGAGCAGGTCGTCGAGGCCTTGGCCCGTGTCCTCAAGGAGCGCGAGGATGACGGCGGTGGCTGACCCTCGCGACGACGCGTTCCCCGTGCTCGGTCGTGTCCCCGGCCAAGAGCACGCGATGGCGTTCCTGCGCCAGGCAGCGGCGCGGCCGCATCAGGCGTACGTGCTCGCAGGTCCCGAGGGCGGCGGGAAGCAGCTCGCCGCCCGGGCCTTCGCCGCGGCGCTCCTGTGCAAGGTGGGGGGGTGCGGCGAGTGCCGGGACTGTCGGTTGGCGTTGGAGGATCGCCATCCGAACGAGGTCGTCGTCGAACCGGAGGGACGCGACATCCACGTCGAGACCGTCCGGAGCGAGATCTGGCACCCCGCCTACCGCACCGCGCCCGAACCCGGACGCAAGGTGTTCGTGATCCGGGAGGCGGACCGACTGAACCCGGCCGCCGCCGACGTCCTGCTGAAGGTCCTCGAGGAACCGCCCGCCGACGCGGTGCTGATGCTGCTCTCCGCCCGGCCCGACGAGCTGCCCGAGACCGTCCTGTCGCGCTGCCACGTGGTCTCGTTCCGGCCTCTGTCCGAGGGCTTCGTCGCGCAGACGCTGGTGGGCGAGGGGATCGACGCGGGTAGGGCCGCGCTCGCCGCGCGCCTGGCGGGCGGGAACCTGGGCCGGGCCCGGCGGCTCGCCTCCGGCTCGGACGGCATGTCGTTCCGGGAGACGGCCGCTGACGCGATCGAGCGCGCCTCGCTGGGGCCGGCCGGTGCCCTCGAGGCGGCCGAGCTCGCGCTCGTCGCGGCCGAGCGGTACCGCAAGGATCTCGGGGCGCAGCTCGAGGAGGAGCTGGCACCGTTCCTGGACGAACGCGGGCGCGCCGAGGAGGCGTATCGCGGCGCGATCCGCCGGCTCGAGGATCGGCACAAGCGACAGGTCCGGCGAGCAGAGCGGGACTATGTCGACCGCGTGCTGCTGGGCGTCTCCGCCCTGCTACGGGACCGGGTGGTCGCCGCCGTGGGGGGTGGGTCCGAGGTGCTCATGAACCCGGATCTCGCGCCGTCACCCGGCGACGTTGCCTCGGCGGCCGGCGCGATGGCTGCCGTCGAGGAGGCACGCGCCGCCCTGGCCGAGGACCTGAACCTGAACCCTCGGCTGGTGCTCGAGCAGGCGTTCCTGCGCGTCGGCCGCGGAGCGTAGCCGAGACCGGGCTGGCGCCCGGGGGCGTTCGGGCGACCCAAGAGTGGTGCTGGCATCACTGTCGCACCGCGACCCCGGTGGGACGATGACTCCCAGGGCAACCGAATGAAGAAGATGACCGTGCGGGTACTCATCGTGGACGACCAGGAGCCGTTCCGGCTGGCGGCCCGGATGGTCGTGGACGCGACCGACGGGTTCGACGTCGTGGGCGAGGCAGAGACCGGTGAGGCCTCGGTCGAGATGGCGCGGGAGCTCTCCCCCGACCTGGTCCTGATGGACGTGAACCTGCCCGGCATCAACGGCCTGGACGCGACGCGCCAGATCCTTGCCGGGCGCTCGAACTCCGTCATCGTCCTCCTGCTCTCCACCTACGAAGAAGAGGAGTACGCTCCCCGGGCCGCCGAGTGCGGCGCGGCGGCCTACATCCCGAAGGCGGTGTTCGGACCCGACCGGCTCGAGTCGGCTTGGGCCGCCGCCAACGGTTCGGCCGCCTGACGCCGGCCTCCCGGCTCAGCGGACAGGCACCCTGCCCAGGACGGTGGTGCCCTGCCCGGGTGCGGACCGGACATCGAGTGCTCCGCCGATCGCCTCGATCCGGTCGGCCATGCCCTGCAGACCGGTACCGTTCGAGGCCCGGCCGATGTCGAACCCCACGCCGTCGTCCGAGACCTCGAACATGAGCGTCCCGTCGCTCTGGGACAGGGACACCGTCGCTCGGGAGGCCTCCGCGTACTTCGCGAGGTTGTTGAGCGCCTCGAGCGCACAGAAGTAGACGGCCGCCTCGACGTCCTGCGGGTACCGCCCCACGCCGTCGACCTGCACCGAGACCGGGACCGGCGACTTGCGGGCCTGCGACCCGAGGGCGGCCGCGAGCCCCTGATCGGCGAGCAGGGGCGGGTAGATCCCGCGCGCGAGATCTCGGAGCGTCTCGAGCGCCCCGGTCGTGTCGTCTTGGAGCTGCGACATGAGCTCGAGAGCCTTCGGCGGGTCGCGTTCGATCATGCCCTCGACGAGCCGCTGCTTGACCTGGAGGGCGACGAGCTGCTGCTGCGCCCCGTCGTGGATGTTGCGCTCGAGCCGGCGGCGCTCGGCGTCCTGCGCCGCGACGAGGCGGCGCCGCGAGGCCCGGAGCTCCTCGATCAGCCGGACGTTGCGGAGCACCAGGCCCGCCTGGCCGGCCAGGTCACGGATCAGCTTCTCCTTCGACGGTGTCATCGGGTCGTTCGCATGCATCGACGCCGTGATCGCGCCGAGCTGCTCGCCCTGGTGACGGACCACGAAGACGTCGCCGGTGAGCTCCGCGAGCGAGGCCGAGCGCATCGGTTCGGGCCCGGCAGGCCGCGGGTCGCGTTCGGGCCGATCCGACCAGGTCGTGGCAGGTCGGAGCTCGCTCCCGACGACCAACCAGACCGTGACGGCCTTGGCGCCGGTCCCGGCGCCGAGGATCGACGCCATCCGGGGGAGCACGTCGTCGGTGGCGTAGGAGTCGGCCATCCGGTCGGAGAACTGGGTGAGCACCTCGTACGGCGTCGCTCGGCGCCCGTACACGAGCCGGTCGGCGATCCGGCGCGAGAGCCGGAGCAAGGGCCAGGTCAGTGCCCCGACGCCGACCCCGGCGATCAGGGCGATCCCGGGCGAGTCGGCGAGCGGTCCCACGACGATGCCGCCGACGATCAGCAGGACCAGGAGCGACACGATCGTGAGGAAGAACACGAGGACGGACGCGACGATCGTCTTCTTCAGGATGACGTCGAGATCCCACAGGCGATACCGCAGGATCGCGATCGCACCTGCGGCGGGGATCCCGATGCCGAACATCACGAAGAAGCCGAAGAAGAGCGCGTTGTTGAGGGGAGTCGTCTCGCCCTCCGCCAGGCCGAACGAGGTTACGATCGTGAGGAGCAGCAGGGCGATCGCGAGGAATCCGACGTAGGCGAACCAACGGATCTGCTGACGCTCCTCTCCCGTGGCGGCTCGGTAGCGCAGGACGAGCGAGACCACGGCGAGCACCCCGAGGGCGATGCCGACGATCCCGACGATCGTGAGCAGCGGGTTGATCACCGGCGTGAGCGTCTGGATCCCTGTTGGGTTCTGCGGATCGACGCCCGCGTCGCTGACGTCGATGGGGCCCGCACGGAGGGAGGAGCCGACGATCCCGATCGCGATGTCGGCCACGATCGCCGGTGGGAGCCAGCGCCAACGGGGAGACGAGGCGGAGCCGTCGGGGAAGAGGGCGACGATCAACATCACCGAGCCGACCGCTACGAGGAAGCCCCAGTTGTTGAGCCATGCCGCGCCGTACGCGAACGGGAGGCTCCCCGGGTTCGTGTAGAGGGCGTATCGCGCGTACTCGGACGTGGCGATGGAGATCAGGAACCCGATGCCGGTCGCCAGCAGGAGCCACCCGACCGGGTTGCCCGGCACCCGCGACGAGACGAACGCGCCCACCGATACGTACCCGACCATCATCACGATCACCGTTGCCGTGAAGACCGGGTCCTCGGACAGGGAGCCGTTCCGCACCCCGAGCGCGGCCGTTGCGGCAAGCAAGACGACCGCGAAGCCCCAGATGACCCAGGGGAGGCGGCGTACACCGTTCACTGGGTGGCCTCTTTGGTCGGCACGGTGCCTGTCACCGTGGTTCCGCCGCCCGGCGCGCTCCGCACGTGGACCGCGCCGCCGATCGCGTCGAGCCGGTCGGCCATCCCCTGCAGTCCCGTCCCGTGCGACGAGCCGGCGACGTCGAACCCCACACCGTCGTCGGTCACCGCGAACGTGAGCGTCCCGTTCGCCTGAGAGAGCGAGATGGTCGCGCTCGAGGCCTGCGCGTACTTGGCCACGTTGTTGAGGGCTTCCAGGCACGAGAAATAGACGGCCGCCTCCACCTCCCTTGGGTAGCGCCCCACGCCGTCGCTGCTCACGGTCGTCGGGACCGAGGCCTTGCGGGCCTGAGCCTCGACCGCGACCGCGAGCCCTCGATCCGCCAGCAGCGGCGGGTAGATCCCGCGCGCGAGGTCGCGGAGATCGTCCAGAGCCGTTTGCGTCTGGGTCTGGAGCTCCGTGAGCATCGACTCGGCCTTCGGCGGATCCCTCGTCACGAAGCCCTGCGCCAGTCGAAGCTGCACGGTGAGCGCGACCAGTTGCTGCTGGGCGCCGTCGTGCAGGTCACGCTCGAGCTTGCGGCGCTGCTCGTCCTGCGCGGCCACCAGGCGCTGGCGGGATGCGCGGAGCTCCTCGATCAGCCGCACGTTGCGCAGCACCAGGCCTGCCTGCCCAGCCAGGTTCTCCATGAGCTGCCGTTTCGGTGGGTCGATCGGATCGCTCGGCGGGAAGGTCGCGGCGATCGCCCCGAGGTCCTCGCCTTCGTACAGCACCGGAACGGCGTGCTCGTCGCCCACCGGTTCGCCCATCGAGGCTTCCTCCCGCAGCTCGGCGCCCACGCGCAAGAGCACGCGGGCGGAGGTGGCACCCGTCGCGTTCGCGAGGACCCGCACCATCCGCGGGAGGACGTCGACCACCGAGTAGGTCTCGCCCACGCGTTCGCCGAACGCGGTGAGCACCTCGTACCCGCTCGCCCGCCGGCCGAACGTGATGCGGGTCGCGATGCGTCGCGCGAGCCGGATGATCGGCACGACGAGGATGCCGAGGGCCACACCTCCGACCAGGGTGTAGACCGGATCCGGGACGCCCCACACCAGGACCTGGGAGGCGATCGCGAGGATCGCGAGGACCGGGACGCCGAACGCGAGGGTGAGGACGAGCGCGACCACCGTCTTCTTCACGACGACGTCCAGTTCCCACAGGCGGTACCGCAGGACCGACACGCCGATCGCTGCCGGCAGGCCGATCGCGAGGGAGAGGATGAACAGGGTGAAGCCGGCGGCGTTGACCAGCGAGGTCTCGCCGAAGGCGACCGCACCGACGATCGCGCCGATCAGTCCGAGGAACCCGAGGATGCCGACGATCGCGAGCCAACGCATCTGGGCCCGCTCGACCCCGCGGCTCCGTCGGAAGCGAAGGATCACCGAGACGATGGCGAGGATGCTCGCGAGGAGCCCCGAGACCGCGGCGATCCGCGTCAGGGTCGAGGCCGTCGTGCTCCAGGGGATGCTGCGCTCGGGCGCCAACCCGGGCGCCAACCCCATGCCGATCAACCCCGTGACGACCGAGAGCGCGAACAGCCCGATCACGACGTTCCATCGCCGCGACGGGGGCTTCCCGTCGGGGAACAGCAGCAGGATGAACGGCGCCATCAGGAGGAGCGGGACGAGCAATCCCTGGGCGTCGGCGTTGAACGCCGCCAGGGCCGAGCCGGGATCGGCTTTCGCCGCCGCATCGACGACACTCAGGACCCCGATCAGGAACGCCTCGGTCGAGAGCAGGAGCCCGATCGGGTTCTCCGGCCGGCGGCGACCGATCATCGCGCCGGCGTTGCCCCACGCGACGACCGCCGCGATGAGGAAGATGTCGAGCAGCACCTCGTCCGCCGGCACCTCGAAGACGCCGATCATCGACCCGACGACGCCGACGAACGCGCCCAGGCCGCCGATCGCCGCGAGCCAGGGCGAGGGGCGTCCCCACCGGATCGTGTGTTCGCTCACGACTCGACCCCGTCCGACGCCGGGACGGTGCCGACGATCCGCGTCCCGACGCTGGGCCCGCTCGTCACCGCGAGGGACCCCCCGATGGCCTCGAGCCGGTCCGCCATGCCCTGAAGGCCGGTGCCGTACGTGGTCGACCCGGCATCGAACCCGCGTCCGTCGTCGGTCACCGTGAAGGTGAGGTGGCCGTCGGACTGGACCAGCCGGACGCTCGCGCGCGTCGCCTCCGCGTATTTGGCCACGTTGTTGAGCGCCTCGAGCGTGCAGAAGTAGACAGCTGCCTCGACGTCTTGGCGATAGCGCCCCACCCCGTCGGTCTCGATCTCGACCGGGATCGCGGCTCGACGAACCTGTGCGGCGATCGCGTCGGGCAGGCCCTTGTCGGCCAGGAGCGGCGGGTAGATCCCGCGCGCGAGGTCGCGCAGGTCTTCGAGCGCGTCGGTCGCGGCGCCCTGGACCGTGTCGAGCATCGTCCCGGCCTTGCCCGGGTCGCGGTCGATCATGGTCCGGGCGAGCTTCAGCTGGACCGACAGCGCCACGAGTTGCTGCTGGGCACCGTCGTGCAGGTTGCGCTCGAGCCGCCGGCGCTCCTCGTCCTGCGCGGCGACCAGGCGTTGTCGCGAGGCCCGGAGCTCCTCGATCAGCTTCACGTTGCGAAGGAGCAGGCCGGCCTGGGCCGCGAGATCGGAGACGAGCTTGTCCTTCGCGGGGTTCATGGGGTCGCTCGCCGGCATCGAGACGGCGAGGGCGCCGAGCTCCTCGCCGCGGTCGACGACCGGCACCACGTGCTCGTCGTCCGGATCGGGCGCATCCGCCGGCCATCGCGCCTCCTCGCGGAGCTCCGGACCCACCCGCAGGAGCACGCGCGCCGAGCTCGCCCCGGTCCCGTTCGCGAGCAGCTGTGCCATCCGGGGCAGGACGTCCTCGGTCGAGTAGGTCTCGCCCACACGCTCGCCGAACGCCGTGAGCACCTCGTACGGGGTGGCGCGCCGGCCGAACGTGAGCCGCCCGGCGATCCGGCGCGCGAGCCGCAGCAGCGGCACGAACAGCAGACCGAAGACGATGCCGACGAGGACGGCGATCCGCGGGTTGGCGTCGCCGCTGACCGCGAACCGCCCGGCGATCAGCAGGACGGCGACGCCGACCCCGGCCATCAGCAGCGTGAGCACGAGGGCGACGACGGTCTTCTTGATCACGACGTCCAGGTCCCACAGCCGGTACCGGAAGATCGCGACGAGATAGGCGATGGGGATCCCGAAGAAGACCGTGAGCATGGACGCGATCCACAGGATGTTGAAGATGGGAGACGAACCGTTGTCATCGAAGCCGAGGGCGCCGCCCACGACACCGAGCGCGATCGTCGTCGCCATCCCTGCGCCCGCGAGGCTCGCGACGAAGGCGAGCACGCGCATCTGCTGCCGCTCCTCGCCAGTGGAGCGACGGAACCGAACGACCACGGCGACGGCCGTCGAGAGCGCAGCCGCAAGCGCGACGACCGCCCCCAGACCGATCAGGGTTCCCGCCCAGGTGAAGTCGTTGATCCCCAGCGGATTCGCGTACACGATCCCGTCGTCGCGCCAGTTGTTGTAGGGGCCGGGTCGGAGCAGGAAACCGAGGAAGACGAGGGACAACCCGCCCAACAGGCCCACGACCGCCCACCTCCACCGGCGGCTCGGGGGATGACCGTCCGGGTAGAGCAGGAACAGCAACGGGAGGAGCGCGATCGGGTACAGGGCGAACTCCCCGAGCCATGCGAACAGACCGGTGAGCGGGAACGAGCCGTCGCCCTTCAGGTTGGGGATCACGACCGCGCTGGCGATCAACTGGAACGGTGCGGCTAGCCCGGTGATGAGGAACAACCATCCGGCCCAGTTGCCGGGTTGGCGCCACACGATCACCGCGCCGACGCCGATCCACAGGAGCACCAGGAGCGGGATGACGAGCGCGCTGGCGTCGAGCTGGAGGGTGGCCCGGAGATCGTCGCCGTTCGCTACCCGGTCGTGGAGTTCGTGCAGGACCTCCTGCATCCCCGGCGTCGCCTGCTCGCCGACGATGACGATCCGGCCGGGCGCGATCCGGTCGGCCTGCGTCGCGCTGACGACGACCGCGACGGTCACGGCGCCCAGGGAGAAGGCCAGCGCCCCGATGGCGGCAGCACGTCCGACGATGCGCGTGCCCTTCATCCGGCGGTCTCCGCGGGAAGATTGCCACGGATCGAGGTCCCGGCGTCTGGTGCACTCGACACGTCGAGCGTGCCTCCGAGTGCGGCCAGACGGTCGGCCATACCCTGCAGGCCCGTCCCATAGCCCACCCGGCCAGGGTCGAACCCTCGTCCGTCATCCGTGACCTCGAACACGAGATACCCATCGCGATGCGAGAGCGTGATCGTGACGGCGGACGCCTGAGCGTGCTTGGCGACGTTCTGGATCGCCTCGAGCACGCAGAAGTAGGTCGTCGCCTCGACGTCACGGTCGAACCGGCCGAGACCGTCCGGGTTCACGGTCGTGGGGACTGGAGCCTTGCGAGCCTGCGCCTCGAGCGCGGCCGACAGCCCCTGGTCGGCGAGCAGTGGTGGGTAGATACCGCGGGCGAGGTCGCGCAGCGTCTCGAGCGCGTCGTTCGCCCCGGTGCCGAGCTCCGCGAGCATCTCGTGGGCCTTCCCGTCGTCCCGGCCGACCATCGTGTCCGCCAGCCGGAGCTTCACGGCGAGGGCCACGAGCTGCTGCTGCGCTCCGTCGTGGATGTCGCGCTCGAGCTTGCGGGCTCGCTCGTCCTGCGCGGTCACGATCCGGAGCCGGGAGGACCGCAGGTCCTGCACGAGCGCGACGTTGCGGAGCACCAGGCCCGCCTGGGCGGCGACGTCGTTCAGGAGCTTCTCCTGCGGGGGTGCGAGCGGCTCGTTCGGCCGAGTCCGGACCGAGATCGCCCCGAGCGGCTCACCCTGGTGCCGGATCTCGAACAGGCGTCCGTCCCGGGCACGGGCGCCGTTCCCGCCGGGGAGTTCCTGGTGAGCGACATCGGCCGGCCATGCGGCCGCGGCGGTGTAGTCCTCCCCGTCGCGCAGCCACACCACCGCGCCCTCGGCACCGACGGCCTCCGCCGTCACCCGGGCCAGACGCGGGAGGGAATCCTCCAGCGAGTACGTGTCGGCGAACCGCGCCGAGAGCTCGGAGAGGACCTCGTACGGCGTTGCCCGGTCGCCGTAGACGAGTCGGTTCGCGAGATGCTGGGCCCACCGGCGCGCCGGCTGGAACGCGAGCGCGACGACGGCGGCCGCGACGGCCGAGAGCGCGGCATCGCCTCTCGCACCGACCGCCGTACCCACCCCGACCACGATCGCGATGTACACCGCGGTGATGAAGACGGCGAGTGCGCCGTAGACCACGGCTCGGTTGATGACGACGTCGATGTCGTATAGCCGGTACTTCAGGACGCCGAAGACGATCGAGACCGGCACGCCGAGGAACGCCACGACCATGAGGTATTCGGCCCAGTCCAGGTTCTGCGGGGACGGACCTGCCGAGAGGGACACCACCCCGTAGAAGGTGAGCATCACGGCGACGAGGCTGGTCGAGACGGCGAGCCACTTGATCTGCTGGCGCTCCTCGCCGCGGGAGCGGCGGAGCCGGATGATCACGGCCGCGGCCCCGAGGGCCATCAGCGGGAGCGAAAGAGCCGGCGAGGCCCTGGCGATGTCGGACATCGTCGCGCCGCCGACCCCGAGCGGGTTGTCGAGACCCTCGTAGATCGTGAGCGTCGGGACGAGCGCCAAGAGCGCCGCCGAGACCGATGCGAAGACGATCGTGATCCAGGTCGCGACGCGCCACCTCGGTGAGAGGAACCGGCCCTCGGGGAAGATCGCCGCGACGACGGCGAGCGCTGCGGTCGCCGGGACCCAGAGCCACTCCTCCTGCCACGCCGCGTACAAGGCGGCCCCTCGAGGTGTCCCCTGGCCGACGATCGCCCATCTCGCGTACTCGGTTCCCACCGCCGTGACGCCCCACAGGATGCCCAACACACAGAAGATCCATCCGATCGGGTTCGACGGCCGGCGGCCGGCGACGACCGCGCCGAGGCATGCGAAGGTGAGCGAGAAGGCGATGGGGACCCCTTTGGGGCCGAACTCCGTCGGCAGCGCCGGGATCTCCCACGCCCGCGCCAGGAAGAACGCGGCGGACAGGCACAGGAGCGCGCTCGCCACGACGCTGGCCTGCACCAGCAGGCGGACCCCTCGGCTCGGGCGCGTCACGGGGCCTCCACGGGGATCCGACCGCGGATCCTCGTGCCCTCGTCGGGGGCCGCCTCGACCAGCAGCGACCCGCCGAGCGCCTCGAGCCGGTCCCGGATGTTGGCGAGCCCGGAGCCGCGTGCCTGTGCGGGATCGAACCCCGCGCCCTCGTCGGCCACCTCGAACGTGAGGTGCCCGTCCGAGCGCGGCAAGGCAACGGGGAGCAAGGCGATCAACGAGAGGGCGGCGATCCAGGCCACCGTGGACGCCACGGGAAGGGTCCCGATCCCCGGCTCCTCCTGGAAGCCGACCTGCGCGTACGCGAGTCCGAACATCCACACCGCGAGGGCGAACCCGACCGCGGAGAGCAACCAGCCGATGGGGTTGCCGGGGCTCGTCCGGGCGACGAGGGCACCAACCGACGCGTAGGTCACCATCGTCACCCCGACGATCGTGACGAGGATCGTGTCCGAGCCCGCCGTCGGCGAGGCCGTGAGGATGAGGATGACCGCGAGGATCCACATGGTGACCGTGCTCATCCACGTTCCGTGAGCGAGCCGACGGCTCGTCGAGGCCTTCATGCGGCGAATGGTGACAGTAGAGCCCACGGGTTCCAAGGGGGGCCGCCGCACGACCCCGCGCTCGAACCCCACCTCCCGGCGCGTGCTGGCATCCCCCAGATGTTGTGGTGGCGGCAAGGTCGAACGCGACGGGACCGGCGCGTAGCGTGAGCTCGGACGTGAGGAGGCGAACCGAGATGAAGAAGATCCTGGTGGGCACGGACACATCGGCCTCCGCCGATCTCGCCGTGGGCGAGGCCGCCCGGCTCGCCACGCTGGAGGGCGCCGAGCTCCTGGTCCTCCACGTTCGAGGCGACTCGGCGGTCCGCGACGCCGTGGACCCCAAGAAGTCCGCCGATCCGAACGGCTACCTGGCCGCCATGGAGCGGCGCTTCCCATCCATCACCGTCCGGAGCTGGGCCGAGCCGGGCGACCCGGCGGAGCGCCTGGTCGCCGTCGCCGAGCAGGAACGCGTCGAGACGATCGTGCTCGGGAACCGGGGGATGCACGGCTCGTGGTGGCGGGTTCGCGACAGCCTGCCGAACATCGTCCTCCGGCACGCGCCCTGCTCGGTGATGATCGTGGACACGCGCGCGGCGCAGTGAGCTCAGCCCGGGTGGTCGCTCTCGCGCAAGAACGCGAGCACCGCCATCACGCGGCGGTGGACGTCGGTCTCCTCGGACAGCCCGAGCTTGTGGAACAGGGAGTTGATGTGCTTCTCGACGGCCCGCTCGGTGAGGAACAGCGACTTGGCGATCGAGGCGTTGTTCTTGCCCTGCGCCATGTTCTCGAGCACCTCCCGCTCGCGGTCGGTGAGCTGCGCGAGCGGGGAGTGCGCCATCCGGTCCTTCGCCGAGACGAGCGCCTCCACTACCTTCGGATCCAGGACCGAGCCACCCTTGGCGACCTCGTTCAGCGCCCGAACGAGCTCGTCGAGGTTGGCGACCCGCTCCTTCAACAGGTACCCGAGTCCGGCGGCGCCGTCCTTGAGCAGCTCGTACGCGTAGGCCTCCTCGGCGAACTGCGACAGGACCACGACCCCGATGTCCGGATGGTCGGCGCGGATGCGCCGTGCGGCGTCGATGCCTTCGGTCGTGTTCGACGGCGGCATGCGGATGTCGGTGAGGACGGCCGCGGGCTTGAGCTCCTCGACTGCCGTCATGAGCTCGTCGAACGAGCTCGCGGTGCCGATCAGCTCCACCTCATCGGAGGTCTGGAGCAGCGCGGCCGTCCCCTCCCGCACGAGGTAGTTATCCTCCGCGAAGACCACGCGCACCATGCGCGCATCGTACAAGCGTCGGAGAGGCGGACAGCGTGAGCATCAGGGTCGTCCTCGGCGAGGACAACGTCCTCGTCCGTGAGGGCGTTCGTGCCCTCCTCGACTCCTACGACGGGATCGAGGTCGTCGGCGTCGCCGAGGACGCCCCGTCGCTGCTCGCGGCCGCGGCCGAGCACGTCCCGGACGTCGTCGTCACGGACATCAAGATGCCGCCCAACTTCCAGCTCGAGGGGATCGACTGCGCCCATGCGATCCGCGAGAAGCATCCGGGGACGGGCGTGGTCGTGCTCTCGGCCCACGACGACGAGGCGTACGCGATCGCGCTGCTCGGCAAGGGCCAGAGCGGGTTGGCGTACCTGCTGAAGGACCGGATCGCCCAGGGGGACGAGCTCGTGCGCGCGATCCGCGAGGTGGCGGCTGGGGGCAGCGCGGTCGATCCGGCGATCGCCGAGCGCCTGTCCGGCCGGCGCGAGACCGGCGAGCACGATCGAGAGCTCCTCGAGCTCATGTCGCAAGGTCTCGGGTACGAGCAGATGGCCGAACGGCTCGGCACGACCCAGGAGGCGGTCGATCGCCGGGTCACGGACCTGTTCACGAACATGGCCGCCGGCGCGGGCTCGGGCGGCGCGAGCGCGGTCGACGACATGAAGCGGCTGCATGCGGCCGTCGTCGCGAAGCAGACCGCGGCCGCCACGCTGTCGTCCTACGTGCCGCAGCGTGTGGCCGAGAAGCTCGCGGCAGGCGAGGTCGAGCGAGAGGAGCTCGAGGTCACGGTCCTGTTCAGCGATATCCGCGGCTTCTCGACGATGGCCGAACGGCTGGCGGCGAACGAGATCGCCGAGATCGTCGGACGCCACCTCTCCGCGATGGCCGAGATCGTGGTCGAGCATTCGGGGATGATCGACAAGTTCCAGGGCGACGCCGTGATGGCCGTGTTCGGCGCGCCCGACCCGATCCCCGATCACGCCGAGCGCGCGCTCCGGTGCGCGATCGCGATGCAGCGCCGCCAGGCGGAGCTGAACGCCATGGGCTGGGGGACGGATTCGGTGGACGGGCTGCACATCGGGGTGGGCGTCAACACGGGACAGGTGGTCGCCGGCGCGATCGGGGGTGGCGGCCGGCTCGAGTACACGGTGATCGGCGACGCCGTCAACGTCGCCGAGCGCCTCCAGAGCGAGGCCCAAGGTGGCGAGATCGTCGCGAGCGCGAGCACGATCGCCTCGGCGCCCGGGGTCTCGTGCGAATCGATCGGCCCGCGCCATGTGAAGGGCCGAGAGGAGCCCGTCGAGGTCTACCGCGTCCTGGTCGGCGATCCCGAGGTCACGCCGTGAGCGTGACGGAACGGCACGCCCGGTGGCCGTGGCTCGCCCTCGGGGTGTTCTTCGCGTTCGCGATCGTCGGCATGATCGGGGTCTCGGTCAACGGCGAATCGCTCGTCGAGCAGATCACGTATGTGATCGCGTTCACGCTGTTCGGGGTCGTGGGCGCTCTCCTACTGAGCCGGGTGCCGGGGAACCGGATCGGCGGGCTCCTGCTGTTCGGGGCTGCCATCACCGCAGCCAGCTTCGCCGCCTCGGAGGTGACGACCTACCTCGTCGGAGAGGGCATCACCGACGGCCCGGCCGTGACGGCCGCGGCGTTCGTGTCGTCCGTCGGATGGCTGTTGGGCATCTTCCCGGTCATCCTCTTCCTGCCATTGCTGTTCCCGGACGGACATCTTCCGTCGCGGCGTTGGGTGTCGTTCGCATGGTTGTGCGCGATCGCGCTTGGACTCCTCACTATCGCGCTGGTCGTCGGAGAGGAGACGCTGACCGGCTCGACGGAGAGCGTCGTCGTCGCGAACCCGTTCTTCGTGCCGGCGCTCGCGCACATCAAGATCTCGGATGCCGTCATCAGCGTCGTGCTCATCGCGGCTCTGGTGGGCAGCATCGGATCGTTGTTCCTACGGTTCCGACGGTCGACCGGCGTCGAACGGCAGCAGATCAAGTGGGTCGCGCTGGCGGTCTCGTTCCTCGTGGCCTCCTTCCTCCTCTCGACGCTCCTGGCTGCGCTCGGGCTCCAGCAGGCCGATTTCGTCGACACGGTTGTGAGCGGGATCGCCTTCATCGCCATCCCGGTCTCGGTGGCGATCGCGATCCTGCAGTACCACCTGTACGACCTCGATGTCGTGCTCAAGAAGACGCTCGTGTTCGTCATCCTCGTGATCCTGCTGACCGCCGTCTTCCTCGTCGGCCTGCTCGCCATCGGAAGCGTGTTCGCCGGGAGTGGGCTCATCGACTGGAACGTCGCCATGTTCGTCGTCATGTTCGTCACCGGCGTGTCGATCGCGCCGCTGTGGCGGATCGCACGGCGGATCGGAGACCGGCTCGTGTACGGCAGACGCGCCACCCCGTATGAGGTCCTGACCGAGTTCTCGGAACGCATGGGGGAGTCCTACGCGACCGAGGACGTCTTGGGTCGGATGGCGCAGATCCTCGGCCAGGCGACAGGCGCCGCCTCGGCGCGGGTGTGGCTCCGAGTCGGTTCGCGGCTGCAACCCGCCGCGTCGTGGCCGTCGGACGCCGAACCCGCCGGCGACGTCGTGGTGGCGGACGATGCGCTCCCCGAACTCCCGGGCGAGACCGCTGTGGAGGTTCGAGATCGAGCCGAGCTCCTCGGGGCCCTCTCCGTCACGATGCCGCCGAGCGATCCGATGAACCCGTCGAAGGAGCGCCTGGTACGCGACCTGGCTTCGCAGGCCGGCCTGGTCCTTCGCAACGTCCGTCTCGTCGAGGAGCTCCGGGCTTCGCAGCGGCGCCTGGTCACCGCGCAGGACCAGGAGCGGCGCCGGCTCGAACGGAACATCCACGACGGGGCCCAGCAGCAGCTCGTCGCGTTGTCGGTGAAGACTCGGCTCGCGCGCGACCTCACCTCGCGCGACCCGGGGAGGGCGGCCGAGATGCTCACGCAGATCGACGCTGAGATCCAGACGACGCTCGAGGATCTCCGCGACCTCGCCCGCGGCATCTACCCGCCGCTCCTGATCGACGAGGGCCTCGGCGCGGCGCTCGACGCACAGGCGCGGCGATCGCCCGTCCCGACGACGGTTCGCAGCGAGGGCATCCGGCGCTATCCACCCGAGCTCGAGGCCGCCGTCTACTTCTCGTGCCTGGAGGCGCTGCAGAACATCGCCAAGTACGCCGACGCGAGCTCGGCGACGGTGACGCTCGCGCAGTCGAACGGTCACCTCACGTTCGAGGTCGCCGACGACGGCCGAGGGTTCGATCCCGCCGCGGCACGGACGGGCACCGGGCTGCAGGGGATGGCCGACCGGCTCGCGGCCCTCCACGGAGACCTCGACGTCCGCTCGCGGCCGGGGGAGGGCACGCGCGTGCGCGGACGGATCGAGGTCCGCGGGTGAGGATGGCGTTCCGGATCATCGCCGGCGTGTTGGGCGCCCTGGCGTTCGTGTTCAGCGTCCCGTTCGCGATCATCTCGTTCGTGGACGACGAGCAGGAGATCCACCTGATCCACAACCTCTCGGGGGCGGCCGTCTACGGCGTGATCCTGGGCGTGGGGTTGCTGATCCTCGCCGCTCGGCCCGAGCGCAACCTGGCGACCTTCCAGGGCCTCGCGTTCGCGGCGGTCGGCGCGTTGATCGGCGGACTGCTCGCCGGGGACGTGATCGAGGGTCTGTGGTTCACCCCCGCGGTGATGGTGCTGATCCTGTTGGCCCTGTATCCGGATCGAGTGGCGCTCGTCCGAGCGGGTCGGCCCCAGCCGGTGCTGGCGATCCTCGTGGCCGCGGCCGCGGTACCGCTCGTCGCCTACGCGCTCACGCAGGCGCGGCTGCAGTCGGAGGGCTCGCCGGCGAACCCGCACGTCGACATGCACCACTACGGCGGCATGGCGGCCGGCGCGCTCATGCTGCTCCTGTTCGCGGTCGCGCCGGCGCTCGGCTCGCGCGGGTGGCGGGTGACGGCGTGGCTCGCGGGCGTGGCGATGGCGATCATCGCGCTCGGCTCCCTCGCGTACGGCGATCACGAGAGCGCGCTCGACGCGGCGTGGGCATGGTTGGCGCTCGGATGGGCCGTGGCCTTCGTCGTGGTCGCGCAGCTCGCCGGCCGCCATGAGAGGGTGGGGGCCGCATGACCGTCGAGCGGCGCAAGCCCAAGAGCGTGTGGCGACGGCTGGAGCGATGGATAGTCGGCGTCGTGATGGCCGTGATCGCCTTCGTGATCGAGAAGATGGTCCTGCGGAGCATCCGCAAGGGCGGCGAGCCCACGGCCGGCAGGGAAGAGCTGCACACCACGCTCACGTCCAAGGGCGGTGAGGTGGACCTCACCGACGTCCCCTAGCCGCGCTTGCGGATCAGGTCGACGAGCAGCGCGAGCAGCAGCCCGGCCGAGATCACGCCGAACGCGGCCGGCACCCACCCCGCGACCCGGTCCGAGGAGACCGCGGTGAGCGCCGTGGCCAAGATCGCGGCGCCGGCGGTGAGCGAGATCGCGAGACGGCGACCCGCCCGCCGGATGGTGGTCTCGAGGCTCGCTGCCCGGAAGTTGACCTCGAGCTTCTGCCCGGGCCGGGCGCCGATCAGCCGCTCGACCGCCTCGACCACCTTCTGGAAGCGGACCTTGAACCGCTGCGCCTGGTAGAAGAGCGTGGTCGGGTCCAGCTTGGATCCCATCCCCCGGACCACGGTCCGCATCAGGAATTTCCCGGCGACGTCGAACGGGTCGACGTCCGGATCCATGGTCGCCGCCGCGAGCTGCATCTGCGCGAGGGCCTTCGCGGTGAGCGTGAGCGAGGCCGGGAGCGCGACGTCGTGCCGGAGCGCGATCTCGGTCATCTCCTGCAGGACCGGGCCGAGCTGGATCTCCTTCAGCGAAGCGCCCCGGTTCTTCGCCATGAGTGCACCGAGCTCCTCCTGGAACGCCTCGACGTCGAGGTCGGTCCGGTTGATCGCGCCCGTGAGCATCAGGGTGACGTCGGTCAGGAAGCCGACGTCCTGCTGCCAGAACGCCATCAGCAGCAGCATCATGTGCTCGCGCAGGTCGGGCCCGACCTCGCCGACCATGCCGAGATCGAGGAAGTACAGCGTCTCCTCCTCCGGCTGCCACATCAGGTTGCCCGGGTGCGGGTCGGCGTGGAAGAAGCCGTCCACGAGGATCTGCTTGTAGAAGGACTCGAGCAGCTGGCGTGCGGCCTCCCTGCGCGCCGGTCCCTCGGGGGCGGACGCGGCCGGACCACCGCCGATGTCCTGCATCACCAGCAGGCGGGACGTCGAGTACTCGGCGTGTACGACGGGCACCCGGAGCCTGGAGAAGCCGCCGATCACGACGCCCATCCGCTCGATGTTCTCCGCCTCGCGGCGGAAGTCCAGCTCGCGGTGCAGCGACTCGGACAGGTGCTCGAACACGGCCTGCATGTCGACCACCTGCTTGAGGCCGGGTCGATCCGACACCTTCTCCGCGAACACCTCGAGCAGCGCCAGGTCCTGCTCGATCTGCTCTTTCGCGTCCGGCCGCTGGACCTTCACGACGGCCTTCGTGTGGTCGGCGAGCGTGGCTCGGTGCACCTGCGCGATCGTCCCGGCCGCGAGCGGCTGCGGGTCGATCGTCTCGAAGACGTCCTCCCATGGGACGCCGAGCTCCTGCTCCATCACCTTGACGACCTGCTCCTCGGTCAGGGGCGGGACGTTGTCCTGCAGGGTCGCGAGCTCCTCGATGAACTCGGGGGGCATGAGGTCCGGCCGGGTGGAGAGGATCTGCCCCAGCTTGGCGAACGTCGGCCCGAGCTCCTCGAGGGAGCTCCGCAGGCGCTTGGCCTGGCGACGGCGCCCGACGGCACCGTCCTCGTCGGGCCGGCCGAACAGCTCCTTCAGCCCGTGCTTGGCGAAGACCGTCGCGATCTTCGTCCCACGCGAGATCAGGTGAGGCTCGGTCTGGGTCTCGACCGCGCTCGAGCGGATCGTCGTGGGGGGTCGGGTGACGGTGGTCACCGCGCCGTCGTCCGTCGTGTTCACGATGATGACGGTGCAGCGCGCGTTGTGGCTGATCCGGTTGGGGACGTTGCCGAGCAGGAATTCCTTGCGACCCGCCATGCCGGCGTTGCCGACGACCAGGACGTCGATGTCGTGCTCCTCCGTCGCGTGCACGATCGCGAGCGCCGGGTCGTCGTCGATCACCACGTGGGCGTGCCCCCGTTCGCCCGCGATGTGCGTGGCGTAGGAGTGGAGCTCCTCGGCGGCGGCCCTGGCACGGGTCACCTCCGCCGTCCCGTGCTCGGTGTCGGCGGGGTGCAGCGGGATCACCACCTGGACGACGTGGAGCTCCGCTGCGTACCGCTCGGCGAAGGCGGCCGCCCACTGCACCGCGCGCTCCGCCGTGTCGGAGCGGTCGGTCCCGACCATGACGCGGGTGACGCCCTGCGCTCCGCTGCTCCCGTTGCCGGTCGTCATGACGCCGCATCATCCCAGACGACGGTGCGCGCGCGGAACCGTGGACGCCGAACGCCCTCCGGGTGCCAGCACCCGGAGGCGCTTCGTAGACTCCCTGCGATCGGCCGGAGTAGCTCAGTCAGGCAGAGCAACCGCCTCGTAAGTGGTAGGTCAGGGGTTCGAATCCCCTCTCCGGCTCCATCCCCTCCTTGCCCCTCGACGGGAGAACGACCTCGTGTTGCTAGAATCGCCGCCGTGCTCGGCCAGGTCAGCATCAACCCCACCGTGACCCCCGTCCTGAACAACGGCGGATGGGTGTTCAACGCCGCGGAGCTGCTCGCCCTGATGGGCATCCTGTTGGCGCTAGCCGTGGTGTTCGGCTACATGCGGCTCGCCCCCAGGTTCCAGACCGACGAGCAGACGCGCCGGTCGGTCCGGGTCCCGCGGATGCAGCCCGACGGTGAGGTCCGCCGACCCGTCAAGGTGGTTGGGAACCCCGTCGTGGTGCAACCACCTGCCGTCGCCGCCCCGGTCCCCGTCGCCGCCCCGGTCCCCGTCGCCGCCCCGGCGCCC
>JBAVEY010000221.1:0-8838 GCA_049587975.1 Actinomycetota bacterium
GTTGAAGACGACGAAGCCGAGGATCGAGGTGAAGACCCCCGGCCCGATCCCGCCGATCCACGCGGACGCGACCACCACGACGAGGAACCCGAATCCCTTGGTCAGTGGGTCGAGGTCGTCCCGGAAAGGGAGGAAAGCCGCGACGAGGAAGACGGTCCCCAAGACACCGACCGCGTACGCGAGCGCCTGCTGGCGCGGTCGCGCGGACCGCATCAGCCGGAGCATGTGGCCCGGCGACCGATCGTTCTGTTGGCTCATCGTCCCGCCTCCGTGCCCGAACGCCCACGGCAAGCATCCCACCTGAAGGACGTCGAGGGACGTCGAGAGGTCGTTCCTCACGGATCCCGTACGTGGACCCACGGCTTCTTTACGGGTCCTTGACGCCCGTGGTCCTAGCCTTGCTGTGACTTGGGAGACAGGGGGTTCGGATGCTCGACGTACTGATGGTCGTGCTGACGGTGGTGGCGTTCGGCGTGATGTTCGCGCTGATCGCCGGGCTGGAGCGCGTATGAACCTCGCGGATGTCCTCGAGCTCATCATGGCCGTCGGACTGCTCGTCTACCTCGCCTACGCCCTGATCCGACCGGAGCGCTTCTGACATGGTCACCATCGTCGTCTACATCCTGCTGCTGATCGCGCTCACGCCGCCGCTCGGTGCCTACATGTATCGCGTCTACAAGCGCGAGGAGATCGGGCGAGCGGAGCGCATCGTCTACCGGCTCATCGGCGTCAACCCCCGCCTCGAGCAGTCGTGGCGGCGCTACGCGGTCTCGTGCCTGTGGTTCAGCGTCCTGTCGATGCTGCTCCTGTACGGGATGTTCCGCCTCCAGAACCACCTGCCTGTCAACCCCGTGGGGCTCGGGGCGGTCGATCAGTACGTGTCGTTCAACACCGCCTCCAGCTTCACGACCAACACCAACTGGCAGGCCTACGGCGGTGAGACCACGATGTCCTACCTCAGCCAGATGCTCGCGCTGACCTTCCAGAACTTCGCGTCGGCGGCGGTCGGCATGGCCGTGCTGGTCGCGCTCTTCCGGGGTTTCGTCGGCTCGAAGACCGATGGGGTCGGCAACTTCTGGCGGGACCTCGTTCGCAGCACCCTCTACATCCTGCTCCCGCTCGCGGCGATCGTGGCCGTCCTCCTGGTCACGCAGGGCGTCGTCCAGACGCTCGGGGCGAGCGCGACGGCCACCGGCATCCAGGGGTTCGGGCAGACGATCGCGCGCGGTCCGGTCGCGGGTCAGATCGCGATCAAGCAGCTCGGGACCAACGGCGGTGGGTTCTTCAACGTCAACTCGGCACACCCGTTCGAGGGCGGCGTCGGCGGCTTCGGCAACTTCATCGAGATGTTCGCGATCCTGCTGATCCCGGCCGCCCTCACCTACACGTTCGGCAGGTGGGTCGGGAACGTCCGGCAGGGGTGGACGATCTTCGCGGTGATGCTCGTCCTGATGGTCGGCGGGCTCGCCCTGACGGTTCCCCAGGAGCACAGCGCGTCCGCGGCCATGGCGGACGCGGGCGTGCCGACCAGCACGCAGAACCTGGAGGGCAAGGAGCTCCGGATCGGGGTCAACGAGTCGGCCCTGTGGGCGGTCGCGACGACCGACGCCTCCAACGGGAGCGTGAACTCGATGCACGACTCGTACCGGCCGCTCGGAGGGCTGGCGCCGATGTTCAACATCGCGCTCGGCGAGGTGATCTGGGGCGGCGTCGGCAGCGGCCTCTACGGCATGATCTTCTACGTGATCATCGCCGTCTTCATGGGCGGGCTGATGGTCGGCAGGACGCCGGAGTACCTGGGCAAGAAGATCGGCGCGCGCGAGGTGAAGCTCTCGGCGATCGCGGTCCTCGTCCCCTTCCTCGTCGTCCTCGCAGTCACCGCGGTCGGCGTATCGATCCCAGGTGGTCTGGACGGCAGGCTGAACTCAGGGCCACACGGTTTCAGCGAGATCTTCTACGCGTTCGTCTCGCAGGGGAACAACAACGGGTCGGCGTTCGCCGGGTACACGGCGAGCGGAGCCTATCCGGCGATCGCAGGCGGACTGCTCATGCTCGTCGCCCGGTTCGTCCCACTCCTCGCCGGGCTGGCGCTCGCAGGGAGCCTCGGCCGCGCCGGGACCGTGCCGGAGACCAGCGGGACCCTGCACACGGACACGACCGTCTTCGGTGTTCTCCTCACGTTCGTCATCCTGATCATCGGCGCTCTGACGTTCCTGCCCGCTCTCGCCGTCGGACCGATCGTCGAGCACCTGAGCAACGGGAGCCTGTTCTGATGTCCATCGACACCACACCGAAGGCAACCACGACCGAGCACGGGGCGGTCCGGGCGCGTCCGCTGTTCGACGGGCCCATCGTGCGGAGGGCCGTCATCGACAGCTTCCTCAAGCTGAACCCGATCACCCTGATGAAGAACCCCGTGATCTTCGTGGTCGAGGTGGTCTCGGTCGTCGTCACGATCCGGATCGTCGCGGACATCGTGAGCGGCGGACCGATCGCGTTCGACACCGCGATCGCGCTCGGCCTGTGGTTCACGGTCCTGTTCGCGAACTTCGCCGAGGCGATGGCGGAAGGCCGCGGCAAGGCGCAGGCGGATGCCCTGCGTAGGACGCGGGCGGACCTGGTCGCCCGTCGCCTCTCGAGCGACGGCGTGGAGGAGACGATCCCGGCCTCGCAGCTGCGTGCGGGCGACGTGGTCATGGTCTCGGCCGGTGAGATGATCCCCGGCGACGGGGAGATCGCCGAGGGGATCGCCTCGGTCGACGAGTCTGCCATCACGGGTGAGTCGGCACCGGTGATCCGGGAGTCGGGCGGCGACCGTTCGGCGGTGACCGCCGGCACGAAGGTGCTCTCGGACTGGATCAGGGTGCAGATCACCGCGGACCCGGGCCAGGGGTTCCTCGACAGGATGATCGCGCTCGTCGAGGGAGCCGAGCGTCAGAAGACACCGAACGAGATCGCGCTCTCGATCCTGCTCGCCAAGTTCACGATCATCTTCCTGATCGTCTGCGTCGCCCTCCAGCCGTTCGGCATCTACTCGGGCGGCCGCTTGTCCGATGCCGTCCTGATCGCGCTGTTCGTCTGCCTGATCCCCACGACGATCGGGGGTCTGCTCTCGGCCATCGGCATCGCGGGGATGGATCGGCTCGTGCAGCGCAACGTCCTGGCGATGAGCGGGCGAGCGGTCGAGGCGGCGGGCGATGTCTCGACCTTGCTCCTGGACAAGACCGGGACGATCACGCTCGGGAACCGGCAGGCCGTGGCGCTCATCCCTGCGCCGGGCGTCGACGGGCGCCGGCTCGCCGAGGTCGCGCAGATCGCATCCCTCGCGGACGAGACCCCTGAGGGTCGCTCGATCGTGGTGCTCGCCAAGGAGCGGTTCGGGATCCGCGAGCGGGAGCTGATGGAGACGCACGCGACGTTCATCCCGTTCACGGCGCAGACCCGGATGAGCGGCGTAGACGTGGACGGCAGCGAGATCCGCAAGGGTGCCGTGGACGCGATCATCGGGTGGTCGGGGCGCGAGCTGCCACAGGAGCTGGCCGCGGAGGTCGAGCGGATCGCTCGGGCCGGAGGCACGCCGCTCGCGGTCGCGGAGGACCGGATCCCGCTCGGCGTGGTCGAGCTGAAGGACATCATCAAGGAGGGGCTCGTCGAGCGCTTCGATCAACTGCGGAAGATGGGGATCCGCACGGTGATGATCACCGGCGACAACGTGCTCACGGCCGCCTCCATCGCCCAGGAGTCCGGCGTCGACGATTTCCTCGCCGAGGCCACCCCCGAGGCGAAGATGGACCTGATCAAGCACGAGCAGACGGGCGGCAAGCTCGTCGCGATGACTGGGGACGGCACCAATGACGCGCCGGCCCTCGCCCAGGCGGACGTCGGCGTCGCCATGAACACCGGGACGAGCGCCGCCAAGGAAGCCGGCAACATGGTCGACCTCGACTCGAACCCCACCAAGCTCATGGACATCGTCGAGATCGGCAAGCAGCTGCTGATCACGCGGGGAGCGTTGACCACGTTCTCGATCGCGAACGACGTCGCGAAGTACTTCGCGATCATCCCCGCGATGTTCGCGGGGATCCTTCCCGCCCTGGACCAGCTGAACGTGATGAACCTCGCGACTCCCGAGTCGGCGATCCTATCGGCGGTCATCTTCAACGCTCTCATCATCGTTGCGCTGGTTCCGCTCGCGCTGCGTGGCGTCCGCTACCGTCCGATCGGCGCGAACGGCCTGCTGCGCCGCAACATGCTGATCTACGGACTAGGCGGGATCATCGTGCCGTTCATCGGCATCAAGCTCATCGACATGCTCCTCGAGCTGGTGAAGTTCCCGTGATGCGCCAGGTCTTCAGAGCGCTGCGCGCCGTCATCGTGCTCGGGCTGCTGACCGGCCTCGTCTACCCGCTCGTCATCACCGGGATCGCACAGCTGACGATGCAGGACAAGGCCGACGGGTCGCTCATCCGCATGGACGGCACGGTCGTCGGGAGCTCCTCGATCGGGCAGCTCTGGGATGGCGAGGAGTGGTTCCACGGACGGCCCTCCGCGATCGACTACGACGCGTCGACCTCCTCGGGATCGAACCTTGGACCGAACTCGCAGGACCTCTCGGACCAGATCGCCGAGCGGGCCGCGGCGATCCTCAAGCTCGAAGGCCCGTACAACCAGGGGGTGACCATCGCCGACATCCCGGCCGACCTCCTCACGGCCTCGGCCAGCGGTCTGGACCCGCACATCTCCGTGGCGGCGGCCGAATTCCAGGCGCCACGCATCGCGCAGGTGCGCGGCCTGTCGCTCGGGCAGGTCCGGGCGCTCATCGACGATCACACGGAGGAGCCGACGCTCGGGTTCCTGGGCGAGGAGCGCGTGAACGTCCTCGAGCTCAACCTGGCGCTCGCGCAGGCGGCATGAGGACGGTGTCGGACACGAGGACTCTGGTGGTCGTCGGAGCACGCCCACGCCGCAACGCGATCGAGGTGTTGGGCGACGTGCCGGCCGGCGGGGAAGCGGTGCTCGTGGTCCTGGGGCTCCGCCCGACCCTCGATCAACAGCGCCTGACCGAGGAAGCGCTCAGGCTCGCCGCCGAGCGGCGCTTCACGCTCACGGCCGAGATGAGCGAAGGTCAGGAACGACTCATGGATCGTCTGCGCGAGGCCACGGTGGTGAGGATCACCGCGGCGCGTCGCGAACGCCGCCGGTGGAACCTCGCGGACGCGGGTGCGATCATTGCTCCCGGCGCGAGATGACGTGGATGTCGAGGTTCGCGGCCGCCCGGATCAACCGGGTGACGAACGATCCCTGCGTGAGCTCCTTCCAGCGTGAACGGAGGGACTCGCCCACGACGATCTGCGTCACCGAGTGCCGGTAGGCGTACCCGAGGACCGCTTCGACCGGCGTCTCCGAATCGATCACGTCGAACGTCCCCCCCACGTCGCGGACCAGCAACTCGATCTCCTGAAGCCAGTCGGGATCGGTCGCACCCTCGCCTTCGCGGACGTGCAGGACGAGGAGCTCGCCCCGGGCACGTTGCGAGATGCGCGACGCCCGTCGGATCAGCGCGTCCGACAGCTCGCCGGGCCGTGAGACGCACACGAGGACCCGTTCGCGCACGTCGGTCGCCGCACCCTCCCTCGTCCAACGATCAAGCAGCGTGTCGTCGACCTGGTTCGCGACCTTCAGCAGCGCGAGCTCGCGGAGCGCCGTCAGGTTCTCCATCGTGAAGAACCGCTGGAGCGCGAGTTCGGACTTGCGAGCGTCCGGGTAGACGTTCCCGTGCGCGATCCGTCGCCGGAGCGCGTGAGGCGACATGTCGACGAGCTCCACCTGGTCGGCGAGGTCGAACAGCCAATCGGGGATCGTCTCCTGTTGCCGGATCCCGGTCACGTTCGCGATGACGTCGTTCAGGCTCTCGAGGTGCTGGATGTTCACGGTCGTGATGACCTCGACTCCGGCCGCGAGGGTGTCCATCGCGTCCTCCCAGCGCTTCGCGTGCTCCGCGCCCGGGATGTTCGTGTGGGCGAGCTCATCGATCAGCGCGACCTGAGGCTTGCGTTCGATCAGCGCGTCGACGTCCATCTCCTCGAAGCGGCGACCCCGGTACTCGAGGATCCGCATCGGGACGATCTCCAGGCCCTCGAGCATCGCGATCGTCTGTCTGCGACCGTAGGTCGCCACGAAGCCGACGACGACGTCCGTCCCGCGGTCCAGCCGCCGCCGCCCCTCCGAGAGCATCGCGTACGTCTTGCCAACGCCCGGCGCGGCACCCAGGTACATCCGTAGCGGCGCGGCCTTCTTGCGGTGAGCCTCTTCCTGTGTCCAGGTGGTCCCGACGGCAGGCTCGATCACGTCCCGGCCGGCCAGGGCCTCCACAGATTCGCTCTCGACCGCGAGACCACGCTGCTCGTCAGCCATACGGAGATGATGCCTGACGCGAGGAGGAGCCGCTCGGGATCTCGTCGGGTCGTGGGCGCGGATCGGGTAGGCGGCGTCCGCTAGTGACCGTTGCCGCTGCCGCCGGCGTTGCCATGCGACTCGCCGCTCTGGCCGTGGGTCGAGGATGTGGTCGTGGACGAGGACGAGTCGTCGTCGGGGGGAACGACGCCTTGATCACCCTGTCCACCGGCGCCCTCGTGCTTCGCCTTGTTCTGCTGGAGACGGCCGAGGGAGTTCTGCAGGCCCTTGTTGTCCGGGTGGACCACGAGCAGCGCCTCGTGCCGGCAGATCGCATTGTCGAGCCCGGTCATCCCCTCGCAGGCGCTGAAGTCCGCGCCGCCGGGAGACGCCTCGGTCGGGTCGGACCCGTCATCCTGTGCGGGCTCGACCTGGGACCCGCTCGCGCCGGGGGGCTCGGTCACCGCCGTGGTCCCGGTGGATCCTGTCGAGAACTCGCTCGGTCCCCGCGGCGCGCGCAGGGACGGGCTCGCCGAGGCAAGGGATCCGATGGCGATCACCGAGGCGACCGCCACGATCGTGGCCCGCCAGGCCTTCCACGCACGACCCATACAAGGGGTATCGGCACGGTGACCCGGCAGACTTGACCAGCCTTCCAGGGTCCGCCGGTCCGCCTACGCACGGAACTCGAAGCTCGGGTTCACCAGCCGCTTCTCGGACCGCTGCTCGGCGAGCAGGCCCTCCACGACGAGGCGGGTCCCCAGGCTGAGTCCGCGGATCGCGCGGCGTCCCATCCAGACGACGGTCACCTCACCGGTCCCGTCGGACAGGATCGCCTCGAGCGATTCATGGCCCTCGAGCGGCCGAACCGTGATCCGCCGGACGACCCCGGCGAGCTTGACCTTCGAACGAGGGGGGGCCTCGGCGATCCGCACGCTGCCGGGTACGCTCGCGGCCCACGCCTGGATCTCCTCGGCGTAGCGCTGCTCGTCGCTCTCCGCCATCCGGCGGAAGAACCGCCGGAACGGGTCGAACACCCCCATCGCGACGCCCGGAGGCCTACGTGACCGACGTCGGCTCGCGGCTGGGGGCCGAGGGTCCCGATGCCTCCACGATGAGCTCGGACTTCCGTGACTTCGACACCCAGATCGCCGCCGCGACGATCGCCACGGCCACCGCGACGACCACGACGCGGACCACGTCGTTGTCGGCCTGCTCGACGATGACCGGTGCGAACAGCAGGGCGACCAGGTTCATCACCTTGATGAGCGGGTTGAGCGCGGGGCCGGCGGTGTCCTTGAACGGGTCCCCGACCGTGTCGCCGATCACGGCCGCCTTATGGGCGTCGCTTCCCTTGCCGCCGTAGTGCCCCGCCTCGATGTACTTCTTGGCGTTGTCCCACGCCCCACCTGAGTTCGAGAGCATCACGGCGAGCAGCTGGCCCGTCAGGATCGCGCCGGCGAGGAACGCGCCGAGCGCCTCGGCCTCGAGTGCGAACCCCACGATGATGGGCGACAGGACCGCGAGCAGGCCAGGCGTCATCAGCTCGCGGAGCGACGTCTTGGTGCAGATGTCGACCACGCGCGCGTAGTCGGGTTTCTCCGAGTAGTCCATGATCCCCGGGTGGTCGCGGAACTGGTTCCGGACCTCCACGACGACCTGCGAGGCTGCTCGACCGACCGCCCGGATCGCGAGCGAGCAGAACAGGAATGCGACCGAGCCGCCGATCAGCAACCCGACGAGCACGTTGGGCTCGTCGACCTTGATCCCGGTGAAGTCGAACCCCGCCAGTCGGAGGGCCTCCTCGAATGAACCGAAGAGCGACGTCGCCGCGATCACGGCGGTCGCGATCGCCATCCCCTTGGTGATCGCCTTCGTCGAGTTCCCGATGGCGTCGAGCCCGGTGAGCACCTCCGCCGGACGGCCCTCGAATTCCCCCGACATCTCCGCGATGCCCTGCGCGTTGTCCGAGACCGGGCCGTACGTGTCCATCGACACGATGACGCCGACGGTCGTGAGCATCCCCATCCCGGTGAGCGAGATGAAGTAGAGCGCTTCGCGCGTGTTGTCCCCGAGGACGAATGCGCCACCGATCACCGCCGCGATGACGAGGAGCGACCAGACGGTCGACTCCATACCGATCGAGAAGCCGGACAGGATCGTCGTCGCGGGGCCCGTCTGCGTGGACTCCGCGATCTCCTGCACCGGCTTGTACTTGGTGTCGGTGAAGTACTGCGTGAGGACCTGGATCACGCTCGCGAGGATCAGGCCGAACAGCACGGCGACCGCCGGGCGGAGGTCGTCCATGTACAGAGCGCTGATCACGAACACCAAGGCGGCCGAGATCGCGGCCGAGATGAAGAACCCACGGTTGATCGCGCGCATCCCGTGCTCGTCCTCGCTTCGGGGCGTCACGGCCAAGATCCCGATGATCGAGGTGATCAC
>JBAVEY010000222.1:0-2396 GCA_049587975.1 Actinomycetota bacterium
CCACCGGACGGGTAGAGGCGACGGTCTCCGTGGGGGATGGCCCAAACTCGATCGGGGCCGCTGCCGCGTCCCTGTGGGTCGCGAACGAGTTCGACGACTCGATCACCGCCATCGACCCGACCACGGAGATCGCCGAGCCAGCCGTCCGGGTGGGAGGCGCGCCAGCGTCGATCACGACCGACGGCGATGGCCTGTGGCTCGCCGTCGGAGCATCGGCCGCAGTGCACCGCGGCGGGACCCTGACCGTCTCTTCATCGAAACGCGCGCCGAAATCGTTGGACCCCGCGATCGTTGTATTTAACGACACGCTCGGCGGGCAGATCCTGGCGATCACGAACGACGGGCTCCTGTCCTACGACAAGGTCGGTGGTCCTAGCGGCGCGACGTTGGTTCCGGACCTTGCCTCGACCCTCCCCGAGATATCCACCGATCGACTCACCTATCGGTTCCCGCTTCGCCAGGGAATTAGTTACTCGACCGGGGAACCCGTGCGCCCCGAGGACTTCCGGTACGCCGTGGAGCGATTATTCGCGATGGGCGCGGAGGCCGCCGGCGGGTTCAAGACGATTGACGGTGCGAAGGCCTGCATCGTGGAGCCCTCCACATGCGATCTCTCCGGATCGATCGTCGCCGACGCCGAGGCGGTGACGTTCCACCTCGTGCGGCCGGATCCCGAGCTGCCCTACAAGCTCGCGCTGCCCGTGACCTACCCGGTCCCCGTCGAGACCCCGGCCAAGGACCAGGGTCTCGAGCCCGTACCGGCGACGGGGCCGTACATGATCGCGGAGGCCGGCGCCGACGGCGTGGAGTTGGTGCGGAATCCTGAATTCCGCGAGTGGTCGGGCGCGGCCCAGCCCGACGGCTTCGTGGACGCGATCTCGTGGCGGTTCGGACAGGATCCCGCGAACGCCTTCGATCGGCTCAGCGCGGGCGAGCTCGACTGGATGACCGACGTGCCGCAGCCGGAGGACCTCGCATCGCTCGAGGCAGAACACCCCGATCAGGTCGTGCACTCGCCGACTGCGATCACTTACTGGATCGGTTTCAACGCTCTCGCGCCACCGTTCGACGACCCCCGGGTGCGGCAAGCTCTGAACTACGTGATCGATCGAAATCATGTGGTCGAGCTGCACGGCGGCCCCTCAAGCTATCGTCTGACGTGCCAGGTACTCCCGCCGAACTTCCAGGGCTACGAGCCGTTCTGCCCATACACCCTTGACCCGGGCAGCGGTGCGTGGTCCGCCCCGGATCCCGATCGAGCGCATGCCCTGATCGAGGACGCCGGGGCCATGGGGGAGAAGGTCACCGTCCTGATGACCGAAGACCCTCGCGAGGCGGCGATCATGCGGTACATCGTCGAGGTCCTGAACGAGCTCGGCCTGCGAGCGAACCCAAAGATCGTGAGCACGTTCGACCAGAAGCTCGTCTCGATCAACACGGGCGAGGCGCAGGCATACCTGGGCGGTTGGATCTCGAACTACCCAACCGCCAGCGATTTCATCAAGCCAAAGCATTTGTGCTCACCGGCCATCCACGATGGGTGGGGCCCCTACTCGGGCTTTTGCAGCGAGAGTCTGAACGCCAAGTTCGAGGACGCCCTCCGCCTCCAGGAGACCGACCCGGCGGCCGCCAACAGCGCGTGGGCCGAGCTCGATCATCAGATCGTCGAGGAAGCGATCGTGGCTCCCGTGGATAACCCGGTCTCCACATTCGCCGTCTCGGCACGCGTGGGCAACATCCAGGTCCATCCTCAATGGGGGATTCTGCCCACCCGTCTCTGGGTCCAATAGTCGCTCACGGGCAGACGCTATGACTTGTCACGCGCCCCGGCGCGTGAGGCCCCCATGGGCCATTCCGCGCGGTCTGATTGAACATGCCATCCACCGGGACGTCGTCATTCTTCCTCGAGGCCGAAGGGTCGGACTTCAGGACCTTGGCGCTTCTTTGTGTTGAGTTCCGACACTCGACTGCTTCGTTTCGTGTCGTAGCTGGACCTTCGACCGCGGGGATCGTGTGTCGTCTACGTGGAGCACCATCGACGAATCGGGAAGGTAGGGAAGCGCGGGCACGAGGAACGTCGCGGGGGGCCTCGCACGCGGTGCGGGCGCAGGTTCCGGTGTGCAGCCTCAAACGGCGACGGTGCGAAGGCGAAGCCCGTCCTCGGCCACGTCCGCTAAGAGCCTGTCCCTGAGTCTGGCCTGGATCGCCACATCTTGGTCCCTTGGAGGGCCGAACACGCCGGTGAGAACGAAGGCCTCACGGAGGTGATACAGGGCGAGAGGTGAGACGGTGCGAACAGAGTTTCGCTACTCGTCCCTTCTCGCAGGCCGGAGCCGACGGATCCGCCATACGGCGAGCGCGAGGAACACGACCGTGAGCACGACGAGGCGCGCGAC
>JBAVEY010000223.1:0-2081 GCA_049587975.1 Actinomycetota bacterium
CGTTCGAACTGCTCAATGGCGACGATCCGGCGGCCGTCGGGCGCCCAGTGGCGGCGAGACTCAGCTCGTTTCCCGGACCATCCCCGACGATCATCGCCCGAAGGGTCCGGTCTCACCCCCAGGGACAGAAGGCCGGAGGGTTGGTGCACTGATCTTGTATCAGTGCACCAACCCTTCGGGAGCGGGCGCGGATGCCAGGGGGAAGCGACCTCGCCGAGATGTCCAGTCGCGCTTCCGCGCCCACGACGAACGGATGCGATCGCCCACGGAGTAACGGCACCTCCGACTGCTCTCGTCCTTCTGAACGGACTCCGAGTGTCCACAGGTCGTCCAGAGCACCCTGGTTGAGCTGTCCTGTTTCGAGGGCCGAAGGGGCTCGACGTTCGGTGTCATTGGGCGTCACCCGATGCTTCGATATTCTGGCTCGGCCACCGGGGTGAAGAATGGACACGAGCACCCACTGAACAGGCACCGTCCAGAGTAGGCATGGAGGTACTCGATGTGCTGGCACCAGGAGCATGTGCTGGCCGGACTCGTGTCGGGCTCGATCCAGCGGACCGCGGACTGGCTGGCCTTCGTCACTGAACGCCTCTCCGTAGGTTGTGCGCGCTACAGAGCTATCGGCTGATCGGGGCAGCCCCTTTCTCGGCCGAAAGACCAATTCGCCTTGGTCGTTCGTCGCCGATGCGAGGATGCCGGTTCCTATCCCTCCTTCGGCGGAAACGAAGGGAATCCACCTGCAGGGCGTCGGCAACCAAGGAGGTGCGAGGCATGAAGTACCTACTCGCCGCGTGTCCCATCCACCTACGGTGCACGATCCAGGTGGTCTTGGGAGACGACACCGATCGGCGCATCCTGTTCCCAGACCCCGCCCTCAAGCAGATCGCGGAGCAAGACTTCCTAGGTCTGGTGCCGATCGACGCCGAGCACCTGAAGAGCGACGTGGTGCATCCGTCAGCCAGCATCTAGACCGCGGGTTCGCCGTGCGGTGCGGGCTCACGATATCCGAGACGGCTCATAAGCCTGACAAGGGCGGAACCCCCCGGAGGAACGAGGGCTGTCGGTCCAGGCCGGAGGGTTCGGACGCTCAACCTCGAAAGGTGCACCGTCGCTCCGATGACTCAGAGGGCCCATATGGCCCACCTTCAGGGTGTCTACGGAGGTTGCACAGGTTTCGACGGCTGGCTCGCCGTGCGGCGCCGGCTCCACGACCGGCCTCGGCCGTCAGCGGTCGCTCTTTCTACAGCCTCACAACTCCCACATAGGTGGCCGAAACGGGGACGGTCGTGACATCGTCGGTGAAGTTCAGGACGCCAGTGGCGCCGCCAAACCCACCACCCCCGTCGACGATCGGGTGGTTACAACACCCGTGGATCTCGTTGCCGTTCGGACCGAACTTCGCTGTGAACGTGAAGGTTGTGAAGAACGTGCCCGTTGGGTCGCTCCGGCCGCACCGTCCGTCTGAACGATACAGCCACTATGCATCCCGACCGGAGTCGATCGGAGGGCCCCCTCGTCTACCGAACGCAGGCCCATCGGCGCACAGACCCATCGGCCCACCCTCCAGCGCTCATGGAAAGAGGCCCCTCAGACGGCGGGTTCGCCCTGCGGCGCTGGCTCCCGGTGCGCCCAGTTGACCGACCATGGCGCCGAGCCCAGCGACCTCGGCGCACCTCGAGACGCCCACTTCGGGTCTTGAGACGGGGGGCTCCTTGAGGCTCGAGTTCGAGATTGCCTTGGACGACCCCTAGACGCCCGCCAGCTTCACGATGTCCCCGAAGTCTGCACCTCGACCGGGGCACCGTGCGGCGCGGGCTCGCGGTGCGCCCACCTCAAGCTAGGCGGTTCGCGCCGCTCCCCCGTGGGTCCCGCGAGCCCGGACCTCGCGCCCCGACCAGATGTTGTCGAACAGCCCGGTGATCACACAGAAGTCGAACAGGCCTGCCAGTAACAAGACGAGCCCGATGCCCGCAAGGATCCATCCGCCGACGCCGCCGAGCACGAAGCCGACGACGATGAGGGCGATCCCTACGAGACCCCTGGTGATGCGCCCAGCTGTCGAAGCCATGAACTGCCCGAAC
>JBAVEY010000224.1:0-5604 GCA_049587975.1 Actinomycetota bacterium
GTTCGGGCAGTTCATGGCTTCGACAGCTGGGCGCATCACCAGGGGTCTCGTAGGGATCGCCCTCATCGTCGTCGGCTTCGTGCTCGGCGGCGTCGGCGGATGGATCCTTGCGGGCATCGGGCTCGTCCTGTTACTGGCAGGCCTGTTCGACTTCTGTGTGATCACCGGGCTGTTCGACAACATCTGGTCGGGCGCGAGGTCCGGGCTCGCGGGACCCGCGGGGGAGCGGCGCGAACCGCATAGCCTGAAATGGACGCGCCGCGTGCGCCGGTCGAGGCAGCGTCACGCTCAGCCACTGAGGCGATGAGCGCGCCGATCGCCGCGGGGCGGCGCGGAAAGGGAGGGCGGATGGCAACGGTCAAGCTCGCTCTTGTCGCACTGTTCGTGTTCGTTGCGACGTTCATGTGGCTCCCGCCCGCCCTCCACGCTGAGGTGACAGCCGCGATCATCCTGCTCGCGCTGATTGTTCCGACTGCGCACAGATGGTTCACGCACCGCGTGAGGTGACCCGGTACCAAGTTGCCACCCGTCGTGCTGGAAGGCACTGGCCGGCCCCGGCGACTCTCCGGGGCACTGGGGCGCACGGGCTCCCCGCGCCGTACGGCGAGCCGGGGGTCTAGCCTGATCGAGCGTCAGCTTCGCGAGGAATCGTCGACCGGCTCCAGATTCATGCCGCACTTCGGGCACCGGTCGCCGGGCCCACCTCGCTCCTCGGGATGCATCGGGCAGGCGTAGGTCCGCTCCTGCTGCTCCATGGTCATCACTCCCTTCAACTCGGGGCGTCCGACGGCGGGCCGGTCCATCATCCGGAGCATCTGGGGGCCTCCGGTTCGCAGGAACCTGACCACCAGCGCCGCCGACAGCGCGAGGAACAGGATGTTGAGGATGGTGGTGTAGTTCCAGCTCACGCTCGCCTCGACGACCTTGGCGTTCCGCTCGTCCGGCACCAGGCCGAGCGCCTGGAACAGCACCTCCACGGCGATCCCGGCAAGCACCATCGAAACGTAGAAGGTCGCGAGCAGGAAGAGCGACATCCGCCGCCCGTAGTACTTCCGGTAGATGTTCAAGATCGGAAGCACGATCAGGTCGGCGAAGATGAACGCCGCCACGCCGCCGAAGCTGATGCCCCCGTTCCACAGGACGGCCGCGAGCGGCACGTTGCCGATCGAGCAGACGAAGGAGAGCATCGCGACGATCGGCCCGACGAGGGGACCCCAGATCTTTGACGCCAGCGGGTGGTCGACGAGGAAGAAGCTCTGCCAGAAAGACTCGGGCACCCAGGCCGCAAGCGCACCGGCGATCAGCAGCCCGGCGAAGATGTCCTTCCAGATCGAGGCCCAGTCCATCACGTAGAAGTGGCTGATCGCGGTCCACCCCTGCGGCGAAGTGAGGCGCGTGAGCAGCGCCCCTTCCCTCAAAGCCATGTCCATCTCGGCGTGGCCTTCCATCACGCCGACGACGCCCTTATCCGCCTGCACCCGAGCGATTTGAACCATCTCGGGCTTCAGGAACAACCGGAACAGCACCACGAGGATCGCGATCATGATCGGGCCGCCCACGAACTCGGCCAGGGTGAACTGCCAGCCGAGCAGGACGGCCAGGATGATCCCGAGCTCGATCACGAGGTTGGTCGAGGCGAACTCGAACGCCATGGCCGCCGTGAAGTTCGCGCCCTTGCGGAAGATCGAGCGGGCAAGCGCCACCGCCGCGTAGGAGCACGACGAGGATGCGGCCCCGAGCCCGCACGCGATCGCGATCGATCGAGGCGAGTCGTCGGGCAGCAGCTCGCTCATCTCGTTCTTCGACACGACCGCCTGCACCGCCGCCGACAGAGCGAACCCAAGGATCAGCGCCCAGGTGATCTCCCACGTCATCGCGAACGCGAAGCTGAGCGCGTCCACGATCTGCGATGTGATCGAAGCCGTCATCAACGCCCCAGCATCCGCGGCAGCCCCTCCACCATAGCGATGACGGTGGGATCGAGGGGTCACCGAGCGGGAGGGCCTCACGCCCTCCCCGCGAGTCGGGTTCGCCGCCCATGTCCGCGGGCAACGGTGACGGAACCAACGCCTTCGATGCGCGGAACCGTTCGCCCAGCAACGCTTCCCGTGCGTTGTTGGGCCTCGAGTTGTTCACCGCGCCATGCAGCGGGACATGTCGGCCGGACTTGAAGGTATTCGCGCTGCTTGTGCGTAGACATGCGGCACGCCTGGCTCGGTGGCTATCGTCCGGCAAAGACGTAGGCTTGGTGAGTCGGGCGGAACCAGGCTCCGCTGGGGCCGGGCTAGGGAGACGCCTCCAAGGTCACGGCTTGACGCGACGTGGGGACTTGCATCCGGAACAGGTTTTGCGGTTCCAGCCTCAAGACGACATCCGGAGACTCGGAACCAAGCACTGAGGGAGCCGCATGGAGCACGGACCCGGAAGCACCCACCCGATCAACGAGGAGCCCGCGAGGGCGGACGACCTGTTCACCACTGAGACGACTGGACTCCCAGAGGCGACGCGTCCGCGGCTCATCCGACTTGCTGACGGCGATCGATTCGCCCTTGGCATCCAGCCCGTACGCAAGCGCTTAGAGGGCTCCGAGCTGAGGATGCTCGGGTACGACGGCTCGATCCCCGGTCCCACCCTGCACGTCGATCAGGGATCGGAGATTACCGTCGAGGTGACCAACAACGGTGACGTCGAGGCGACGGTCCACTGGCACGGCCTGCGGTTGGAGAACCGCTACGACGGCGTCCCCCACGAGACCCAGTCGCCGATCCCGATCGGCGGGACGTTCACCTACAAGGTCCAGTTCCCCGATGCCGGGTTCTACTGGTACCACCCACACATCCGCGAGGACTTCGGCCTGGAGATGGGCCTGTACGGGACGATCATCGTCGAGCCGGCCGACCCGTCGTACTGGCCTCCCGTCGACCGCCAGCTGAGCATCACCCTTGACGATCTGCTCGTCGAGGATGGCCAGATCGCGCCATTCCACCGTGCGGGGCCCAACTACACCGCGATGGGGCGGTTCGGAAACGTGATGCTGATCAACGGTGAGGCCCAGTTCTCCGGCGAGGCGTCGGTGGGAGAGGCCGTACGCCTCTATCTCGTGAACACGGCGAACACGCGGATCTTCAACTTCGCGCTGCCCGGTGCTCGGATGAAGCTGGTCGGTGGTGACAGCGGCCGCTACGAACTTGAGACGTTCATCGACGAGGTGATGCTGGCTCCCTCGGAGCGGGCGGTCGTCGACGTGAAGTTCGACGACCCGGGAGGGGTGCGACTCGAGCATCGCACACCGGATCACGTCTACGATCTCGGTTCGTTCTCGGTCGCAGGGAACGCGAGCGCCGCCGCCACCGAGTCGTTCGAGGCGCTGCGGGTCGATCCCCAACTCACGGCAGAGCATCGATCGATCGGTGCCGACATCGAGCGGCCGCCGGACAAGGTGCTCGCCTTCGTGGCCTCGATGCCACTCCTTTACGGGGACGACGTAGCGCCGGCGACCTCGTACGCCTGTCCCATGCACCCGGAAGTCACGTCCTCGGAGCCAGGAACCTGCTCAAAATGCGGGATGCAGCTGCTTCCCGTGCGTTCCGAGGAACCGGCTCCGGCCTCGTACGTCTGTCCCATGCACCCGGAAGTCACGTCCTCGGAGCCAGGAACGTGCCCCAAGTGCGGCATGAAGCTCGTGCCCGCAGACACCCTGCCGGCGTCCGCGCCGAAGCCGCCAGAAGATGCCGTTCACCACAAGCACGACCAACACGAACAAAGCGACGGGCTCGAATGGGAAGACCTGATGCCGGAGATCAACCGTGCCTCAGGGCCCAGCAACATGCGATGGATGCTCATCGACCGGGAGACCGGGGCCGAGAACGGGGCCATCACGTGGGCCTTCACCGTTGGCGACCGGGTGAAGATCCGCCTCGTGAACGAGATGGAGTCGGATCACCCGATGCACCACCCGTTCCACGTTCACGGCGCGGGTCGCTTCCTGGTCCTGTCGCGTGACAGCGAGCCGGAGCCCAACCTGGTTTGGAAGGACACCGTGCTCGTCCCCGCGGGAAGGACTGTGGACGTCCTGCTCGACGTCTCGAATCCGGGCCTGTGGATGGCTCACTGCCACATCGCCGAGCATGCCCAGAGCGGCATGATGTTCAGCTTCAACGTTTCTCGGCGTAATCCTGCGGAGGTGGCGACATAGCCCCCGGGAACGGAACACCTTCGCTCGACGTCGTCGTCATCGGCGGCAGCCAGGCAGGACTCGCCATCGGCTATCACCTCGCTCAGCGTGGACTGCGTTTCGTGATCCTGGATGCCGGTCCGGAGATCGGCCACGTGTGGCGGTCCAGGTGGGACTCGCTCAGGCTGTTCACCCCCGCGCAGTACAGCAGCCTTCCGGGGATGGCTTTCCCGTCGTCGAGGGACACATACCCGGCGAAGGACGACGTCGCCCGATACCTCCAAGCGTACGCATCGACGTTCGGCCTTCCGGTTCGGCTGAACGCAAGGGTCACGTCTCTAACGGAACGTGATGGCAAGTACCTCATTGCGACCGCGGACGAGGGATTCACGGCGAAGCACGTCGTCGTTGCTACCGGTCCCTTCCAGGTCCCCTTCGTGCCTCCTGCGGCCGAGGACCTGGATGACACCGTCACGCAGATCCACAGCGCCGACTATCGAAGCCCGGATCAACTGCCACACGGTCAAGTTCTGGTCGTGGGAGGGGGCAACTCTGGCTTCCAGATCGCCGAGGAACTCGCCGCGACCCGGAAGGTGGATCTTGCCGTGGGCAGGCACGTCCGTTCGCTCCCACAGCGCCTGCTCGGCAAGGACCTCTTCTGGTGGCTGATCGGGGTCGGATTCATGAAGGTCAGTACCGATTCGCGACTCGGTCGGAAGTTGGCCAAACGCGACGTGCTCATCGGATCAAGCTCGAGGAGACTTCGGCGCTCCGGCGTGACGCTGCGAGGGCGGTTGACGAAGGCCGTAGGGCGGCACGCCGTGTTCGAAGACGGAAGCGAACAAGACGTCGACGCGATTGTCTGGGCCACCGGGTACCGATCCGATTTCTCCTGGATCGATATCCCCGGGGTCAAGGGAGCGGGTGACCGGATCGTCCATCGACGTGGAGTGACCGACGCTTCCGGCTTGTTCTTCCTCGGGCTCACGTGGCAGCACACGCGGGGGTCGGCACTCATCGGATTCGTGAACGACGATGCCACCCACATAGCCAGCCGCATCAATCCGCAACAGGAGACCCGAGCCGGATTCGTTGGAATCGATTCCGAGCGCACGTAAAGCCCGGAGCGCCGCGTCCAGCGACGCTTTCCGTGCCTACGCTGCCTGACCCTCTCGATCCGCGGATTCCGCAGTTCGACGTCCAACACCGACAGCCGGCGCAGGACGTCTGCGTCGTACCGACGCTTCCCGCCGACCCTGGCCGGTTTCCGCGACGTCGCCGGCGGAGCCGGCAGCGTACCGCCCCGTCGTGGAGCTGCTCAGGCAACCCCGAGACGACGTGCGTCACGGGGCCGACTGTGTTTGGGTGAGGAACCGCATCTGCCCGATCGAGTGATCTTCTGAGCATGAACGACGTTCGATCGTTGGTCT
>JBAVEY010000225.1:0-3257 GCA_049587975.1 Actinomycetota bacterium
GGGGAGGAGGTCGGCTATCTCGGGCGGTGCGGGGACCTTCTCCCGCGCCAGGATGTCGACCTGGACGCTCACGCCGCGGGCGCGCAGGCTCTCGCTGAACGATGTCAGGACCGAGACACGCTCGGTCCGCGGTGGCTCGCGCAGGAACGTGCCGGCTCCTGGTCGCCGGTAGAGGACCCCCTCCTTGACCAGGTCGAGGATCGCCTGACGGATCGGCGAGAGCGAGACGTCGTAGCGGGCCGCGAGCTCCCGTTCCGTGGGCAACGGTCGCCCCCGCTCGATCTCACCTCGCTCGACCATCTCGATCAGCAAGGCGCGGATCTGGAAGTGGAGCGGCACCGGGAGGCTCCGGTCGAGCTTGCGTGGGGCGGCGGTGACCTGCATCAACGCTGCGGCTCCCGGCGGTGACCTCCCACCACCATGGCGCCGAACGTTACAACCTTATGAACAATCCGGTCAAACGCCCGGTCGTGCCTATAGTCCGGTCGTGACGACCGAGCGCAGGGTGCACGGGTCAGCGGCAACCCCCGTTCGCGTCGGGCTGATCGGAGCGGGCAGCGTCGTGTGGGCGTACCTGCAGATGCTCGATCGGCTCATCCCGCGCGGCCTCGCCCGGGAAGGGCCGATCTGCGCGCGACGCCCAGAGGTGCGCGAGCGACTCCTGACCCGCCGACCCCGCGCCGACCTCGTCGCCGATCCGATGGAGGTCGTGGAGTCCGATGTCGACGTCGTGGCGGTGCTCACATCAGCGGAGAGTCACGCGCAGCTCGCGCGCCTCGCCCTGGAGCACGGCAAGCACGTCCTCGTCGAGAAGCCGCTCGCGGGATCTCGAGAGGAAGGCGCCGAGCTGGCGGCCCTCGCGCGCGAGCGCGACCTGCACCTGATGGCCGCCCCGTTCGTGCACCTGGCGCCAACGTTCCGCGCGCTCTGGGCCGAGGTCGAGGACGGCGCGCTCGGCCACGTGCATACGGCCCGGGGGCTGTACGGCGTGGCGCCGCCCGACTGGAACACGTGGATGTTTCGGGTGGGGCCGCTCGTCGATCTCGGGATTTACAACCTGAAGAGTCTCACCGCGCTGCTCGGTCCGGTGATTGAAGTCATCGCCGCGGAGACCCGGGCGAACCCGACACGTCGTCGCGCCGACCCGGCCGACGTGATCCACCTCACGATCCGACACGAGCAGGGCGCGCTCTCGTCGGTGATCGCGAGCTGGGAGGTGCACGGCTACCGACGGCCCGCGCTCGAGCTCTATGGGACCGAGGGCACCGCGAACCTGCTCGGCGACGACTGGGACCCACGCGGCTATCAGCTCTACCGAGCCGGGGACCGTGCCTGGCGAGAGGTCGACGCCCTGGATCCGACGTGGTTGTGGACGGATGGACTCCGTGAGCTTGTGGAAGCCCTGCGTGAGGCACGCGATCCGGTCGCGAACCTTGAGCAGGACCTGCACCTCCTCGACGTCCTCGACGCCGCTCGCAGATCCGCAGCGGGGCGCGCCGCGGTTGCTTTGACCTCGCGGTTCGAGCAGGTCGACCTCCGACTGACGGGGGATGCGCTCGGAGTGGGCCACATCCACGACCACACTCGGCCACCCGAGGAACAGCGATAAGAGCGGTCAGGCTGCCTGACTCCGGTGTCTCGAGGATGGCCGGCGATCCGCTGGGATCAAACATGAACCGAGGCGGCGCGGACCGTGAGTCATCGGATACGAACGGAACTGCATCTCGTTCGGGCCAGCGGAGAGTGATGGCCATTCCGCCAGTCGGACGGGTGTGCGTGCAAACAGGCACGACTCTGAGCCGGAGATCCGAGGGCGGGGCGGCACCAGCGATCTCGGACGTGGAAGATCGCGTTCGTGCTCTCACGTTCGGCTTACAGCGTTCGGTGGCCGCACGGATGCCGACCGCTTGCTCGGCGGACGCGGGGACGACTTGCTCCGAGGCGGCCCGGGTGCGGACGTGCTCGACGATTCGCTCCGCGTCGCACAGGGCGTGTTCCCGGACACCGGCGCCGATCTCCTGTCCGGTGGTCCGGGCGACGATCGTCTCCGGGGCCGCGACGAGGTCCGGGCGGACGACACGCTGCATGGGGGAGCGGGCGACGATGCAAGCTCGGCCGATCGCGGCGATCTGATCTCGGGTTGCCTTCCCTAGGACCGTGAGGTCCCACGCGATCGGACGAGTCGGAGGAGCGTCGCGCCTGGGGCCGTCTGCTGAGCCTACGTGCGCGCCTCCTCGTCCATGCTGGAGCTCCCGATGAAGACTGCCCCCTCGGCGATCGCAAGCGTCGTCGACGTGACGTCACCCTCGACCCGAGCGCGTGGGCCTAGGACCACCCTCCCCTTCCCGACGATGTTCCCCTTGACGATTCCTCCCACATCCACGTTGTGGGCGCGGATGTCTCCGTCGAGGCGGCTGTCGGCCGGAAGAGAGACGTCGCCCTTGGCGGCGAGGTTGCCTTTGACCTGTCCGCCAAGCACGATGCTCGTGGCCTGGATGTTGGCTTCCACACGACCCTGAGGGGTGAGCGTCACTTCCCGTTCGGCGGTGATCTTGCCCTTGACCTCCCCTTCGACCCTGAGGGAGCCGGCCGCCACGACCGTCCCCTCGATCCGGGTGCCTGGTCCAACCACCGAGATGTCGGAAGATTCGTCTCGACCGTCCATGCGCACCTCCTGGATCCGAAGCGTATCCATCTTCGACAGCCTGGATCGGCTCGGGTGTCTCATCGGCGGTCCTCACATCTCCTCGGCGTCTCCGCCAAGGATCTCCTCGGCCCGGTGGCACGCGACGACTCGACCGGCATCGACCACCCGGAGCTCCGGCACCTCGGATCGGCAGCGATCGATCGCGTACGGGCACCTCGGATGGAACGGGCATCCTGGTGGCGGGTTCGCGGGATCCGGCACTGTGCCGGGCAGCACGATCCGCGACCGCCTGGCCGCGAGGTCGATCTCCGGCACGGCCGAGCGCAGCGCCAGCGTGTACGGGTGGGCCGGCCTGGTGAGGATCTGCTCCGTCGGGCCGTGCTCGACGATACGGCCGAGGTACAACACCGCGGTCTCCTCACAGAGCTGCTCGACCACCGCCAGGTTGTGCGAGATCAGCACGTAGGCGAGCCCGCGTTCGCGCCGTAGCTTGGCGATGAGCTCGAGGATCCGCGCCTGCACCGTAACGTCGAGCGCGCTCGTCGGCTCGTCGAGGACAAGCACCCTGGGCTCGACCGAGAGCGCGCGGGCGATCGCCACCCGTTGGCGC
>JBAVEY010000226.1:0-6596 GCA_049587975.1 Actinomycetota bacterium
TGAGGACCAGGATCCGAACGGGGAGCCCCTCCCTGCGGATGGCACGGGCCAGATCGAGCCCCTGGAGCTCGCCCGGGAGCGAGAGATCCAGCAGGATCACGTCCGGCGCGAGCTCCCTGCACGCCTCGAGCGCGGACGAACCGTCGTTCATTTCGCCCAACATCTGCAGACCGGGCGTCTGCTCGCAGGCGATCCTGATGATGCTTCGGAGCAAGGGGTGGTCCTCGATGACGAGGACCCGGGCCGGCGCGCCCGTGGCGGTCGGGTTCGGGCGTCGGACGGGCGAGCGTACCGTGGCCAACGGACCGGGGCGGTTGGTCGGGGCAAGGCCGTGACGCCATGCCAGCGTGACGGCCTCGATCTTCGAGTGCGCTCCGAGCTTGGCGAGGATGCTCCTGACGTGGCTCTGGACGGTGAGGGTGCTGATGCCGAGTGACGCGGCGATCTGCGCCGCCGTCTCGCCGGCCGCGAGGGCCTGAAGCACTTGCGTCTCTCGCGGCGTCATGCGATCGAGCCCGTACTCACCCGAGCTCCCCCGGAGTTGTCCCAGGACGGACGCCAGGTCGCTCGCGGGCATGACGATCTCGCCGGCGGCCGCCCGCCGGACGACGTCCATCACCTCCTCCACCGCTCGCGATTTCGGCACGTAGCCGCACGCGCCGGCCGACAGCGCCTCCGCGATCGCGTCGGGACGCTCGACGCCGGTGAGCAGCACCACCTTCGCGTCCGGCGCGGCGTCCCGGATCCGGCGGGTGGCCTCGATCCCATCGGTCCCCGGCATGTCGAGATCCATCAGCACGACGTTCGGCTCCTTCCCGAGGAGCGCCATCGCCTCATCGGCATCGCGCGCCGAGCCCACGAGCCGGACGTCGGACTGACGCCCAAGGAACAGCTCGAGCGCTTCCGAGAAGACCTCGTGGTCGTCGACCACGAGGACACGGGTGATCGGTGAGGGCTGTTCCATGTGCCTCGCCCTATCCATCGGCCGCAAGGCGCCGGGGTTTGAGCATCAACCGGCTGCGGGCGGAGGCGCGGGCCGACAACCCTGGTGGGGACTACTCCTCGCTCGCGTCAGGCTCCTCCACGTCCCCGCCGGACCCCGTGCGGTCGGCCTCCTGACCGGCGGTCTCCGTGACGAGCTCCGTCACGTCCGGCAGGAACACGCGGAACGAGGCGCCACCACCCTCGCGCTCCTCGACCCAGGCCCTGCCGGCGTGGATCTCCGCGAACCTCTGCACGATGGCCAGACCGGTCGACGACCCGCCCCGGCCGGCACCGCCCTTCTGCTCCTCTGATGAGGCCGTCAGGGTTTCGCCCAGCTCCTCGGGAGCGTGGGAGCCGGTATCGTCGACGGCGACGACGGCGCCCTCGGGGTCGCTCGACACGTTGATCCACACGGGACTGGCAGAGGACGTTCGCCTGTTCGCGTTGGCCAGGAGCGTCTCGACCATCTCCTCGACCATGAATGGGTCGACCGGCACCACGACCTTCTCAGCCTCTACGTGGACGTTCCGGTTCGTCAGATCCGGCGATTCCTCGACCACCCGGCGCACCAGAGCCTGGAGGTCGGTGCGGCGGCGATTCAGCCTCAGGGTCCCGTCGGCGAGCCTGTCGAGCTCCAGGAGCACGCTGACCATGCGATCGAGCTTGCGGGCATTGGCACCGAGCTGTCGCACCAGCTCCTGGCCGTCACGGGAATCGGGATCGTTGTGCTGAAGCGCCAGGCTGACGCCCAGGAGCGACGTCAGCGGCCGGCGCACCTCCGCCGCCAACCCGTCCTTGAGGGCGCTTCGCTCCTTGTCTGGGACGGCGCCAACCGGCAGGTCTGTCTTCGCCACCGTCAGCCGCACCTTGAGCTCCTTGAGCTGCCCTTCAAGGACGTCGACCCGCTCGCTGGCGGCCCGGAACCGCTCCTCGCTCAGGCGCGCTCGTTCCTCGGCACCGACCAACTCCCCCCGGGCCTGTTGCAGTTGCTCGAGGAGCTCCGCGTTCTTCGCGGCGGTCTCCGCCGACCCATCCTCCACCGCTGCCGAGCGCACCTCGGCCTGCTTCACCTTGGTCTCGGCGACCAGTGCCGCAGCGGTTGCCTGGTTGGCCTCGTCCTCCGCGGCCCGCATACGCTTGGTGGCCTCGTCGGCCTTGTCCTCGGCGGCCCGCTTGCGGAGTTCCGCCTGCTGCGCCTCCCCCTGCGCGGTCAGCATCCGTGCAGAGGCCTCGCCGACTCGCTCCTCCGCGGCGTGGACGCGCTGGGTGAGCTGTCTGACCTGTTCCTCGGCGGCCTGTGCGCGGATCTCGGTCTGTTTCCCTTCGGTCTCGGCGGCGAGTAGACGCGAAGCGGTCTCTCTCGCCTCCTCCTCCTCGGCCTCCAGGCGTTCTCTGAGCTGTGAAACATCTTCCTCCGAGGCCCGGAGCCGCTCGGTGAGCCGTCCGATCTGCTCCTCGGCGGCCCCCGCCCGCTCGTCGGCCCTGCTGGCCTGGTCCTCGGCAGCCTGGATGAGCTGATTGGCCTGGAGGGCGTGCTCGTCGGCGGCCTCGGTGAGCTGCACGACCTGCCCCTCGGCGGCCCGGAGCCGCTCGGTGACCTGCGAGACCTCCTCGTCCGAGGCATGGAGTCGCCCGGTGAGCTGCTCGATCTGCTCCTCGGCGGCCCCCGCCCGCTCGTCGGCCTTCCTGGCCTGGTCCTCGGCCACCAGGATGAGTTCGTTGGCAAGCCCGGCTTGCTCGTCGGCCGCCCCAAGGAGCTCGGTGAGCTGTCCGATCTGCTCCTCGGCCGCCCTTGTGCGCTCCTCGGCCTTCGTTGCCTGATCCTCCGCCACCTGGATGAGCTCGTTGGCCTGCAGGACTTGCTCGTTGGCAGCCTCGACGAGCTGGGTGAGCTGTCCGATCTGCTCCTCGGCGTCCCGGGTGCGCTCGTCGGCCTTCCTGGCCTGGTCCTCCGCGATCTCGATGAGCTCGTTGGCCTGCAAGGCCTGCTCGTCGGCGGCCTGGGTGAGCTGTCCGATCTGCTCCTCGGCGTCCCGGGTGCGCTGGTCGGCCTTCCTGGCCTGGTCCTCGGCGGCCTGGATGAGTTCGTTGGCCTGCAGGGCTTGCTCGTCGGCGGCTTGGGTGAGCCGAGCGACCTGCTCCTCCTCGGCCCCGAGCCGCTCTGTGACTTGCGAGACCTCCGCCTGCGCGACCTGAAGTCGCTCGGTGAGCTGCCCGATCTGCTCCTCGGCGGCCCGGGTGCGCTCGTCGGCCCGGAGGGCTTGTTCCTCCGCCTGTGCGGCTCGGAGCTCTGTCTGCCTGACCCGCTCCTCGGCTCGGTCCGCATCTTCCTCCGCCGCCTCGAGAAGTTCGGCGGCCTGCCTCGCCTGCTCCTCGGCGGCCTGGGTGTGCACCGTGGCCTGCCTCGCTTGTTCCTCGGCGGCCCGGGCCCGCCCCTCGGCCTTCCTGGTCTGGTCCTCGGTGGCCTCGATGAGCTCGTTGGCCTGCTGGAGTTGTTCCTCGGCGGCCTGGGCGCGATGGGCGAGCTGTCCGATCTGCTCCTCGGCGGCCTGAGCGCGATGAGCGAGCTGTCCGACCTGCTCCTCTGCGGCCCGGGTGCGCTCGTCGGCCTTCCTGGCCTGGTCCTCGGCGACCTGGATGAGCTGGGTGGCCTGCAGGGCCTGCTCGTCCGACTCCTGCGCGCGAAGCTCCGCTTGCCTTGCCCGGTCATCGGCGGTCTGCACCCGGTGCTCGGCCTGCCCGACCTGCTCCGTGGCTCGTTGCTCGGCCTGTCTGAGCTGCTCTGCTTGCTGTTGCGCTCCCTCGAGACGCTCGAGGTCCTCTCTCGCCTGGTCCTCCGCCGTCTGCGCGCGGACCTCCGCCATCCTGATCCTGTCCTCAGCCAGCTTGGCGTTTTCCTCTGCGGCCTGGATCAGCTTGGCGGATTCCCTGACCTGTTCCTCTGCGGCCTGGGCTCGGAGCTCGGCCTGCCCGGCCCGCTCCATCGCATCCCGCGCGCGGGCCTCAGCCTGCCTGGTTTGCTCTTCCTCTCTAGCCAAGAGCCGCTCGGCGGCTCGCTTCAGCTCCCCGGCGGCGTGTGAAACCGCGGCCCCGGCGGGCACGGTGGGAGCGGCCGTCTGTTCGCCGGTCTCGATCTCAGTCATGTCGCTCATCGTCCCTCTCAATCAATCCGGGGTCGGCGGAGCCTCGTGGGGCTCGGCCTCCAGCTTCTTGACGCGGACCGCGGCCGCCTCGGCCCTCGCCTTGAACTCCTCACGCCGCTGCCGCATCTCCTGGGTTTGGGAGTCGCCCTCACGGGCCATGTCTTGGAACATGTCTTGGAACCCCTCAGGCCACTGCCCCGTGGACTCCTGGGATTCGCCATCGGCGTCGAGGGACTTGACCTGAACCGCTTCGTCGAGATCAGCATGGAGAGGCTGAACGTCCTCCACAGAGGTGGGGGCGCGTTCCTCCGCCGGCAGCTGCTCCGACGACGATCGGCCGTCGGACTCCATCTCCGCCCCTTCGTCTCCCGGCCATCCCTCGTCTTCAGGCGTGCGGGAAAGACTTCCATCGTCGAGATCGTGTTGGAGACCGAAGACCTCTTCATAGGTGGGAGCCCGTCTTTCGGCGGGCGGCTGCTCCCCGGGCTGTTGCCCTTCAGCCCCCGTCTCCGCCCCTTCGTCGCCCGGCCATCCCTCGTCTTCAGGCGCGCGGGGAAGACTTCCATCGTCGAGATCGTGTTGGAGACCGAAGACCTCTTCATAGGTGGGCGCCCGTCCTTCGGTGGGCGGCTGCCCCTCCGGCTGTTGCGCTTCAGCTTCCGTCTCCGCCGGTTCGTCGCCCTCCTGGCGCTCATCGTGGCTCGGCCCTTCCTCGTTCTCTGGCGCGCGCACGAGGCTCCTGGATGGGACGAACGTGAGGCCGAGGAGCAGCAAACAGACCGCCAGTCCGAGAGCGGATCCCAGCCGGACCATGCTCCAGAGGTCGCCGGTCTGGGCGTCCACGAGCGCGAGCGGTTGGTCGACCTCCACGATCGCGACCGGGCGATCGGTGGCCTTGGAGACCGGCGTGAACGTCTGCACGGTGTCGTCAAGCACACGCGTCGAGCCCGACCCCTTTGCGGTCCCCATGATCAGCGACCGCGTCTCCGCAGGGGTGGTCCCCACGAGCGACTCGTTCAACGAGAAGAGGATCCGGCCGTGTGGGGACCAGACGGTCACGCCGACGATGGATGCGTCCGACGAGACGGACTTCCAGATCTTGGCAGCGACCTTGTCGTAGTCAGAACCTGTGACAGGTTTGCTGAGTTGCCTGCCGGTCAAGCGGGCGGTCGCAAGCTGCGCCTCGTCGCGCGCCCGCTCGACCACGCTGTCGAGGGCGCGGCTCCGTTCGGAGTGCACCATGACCGTGGATACGGCGACGCCCAGGGCGAAGAGGAACGACAGGATCGCCCACAGCCACCGTCGCCCACGCCCGCCAGCGGATCTGACCATCGCTCCCTCCGCGACCGTCTGATCGCCGACCTCGGTCGCCCCCAGGTCCCGCATCCTCCGCACGCCTATCGCTTCGGATCCGCGGCGGACGAAGCCTCTTGGAGCTCGGCCTCACGCTGCTTGACCCGGAGGGCGGCCTCCTCGGCCCTGGCCTTGAACTCTTCGCGTATCCGCCGGAGGTACTCCTGGGACTCGCCATCGGCGTCGAGGGCCTCGACCTGATCGACCCCTTCGTCGAGGTCGGCGTGGGGAGCCTGAGCATCCTCTTCGGGGGTCGGAGCGCCTTCCTCCGCCGGCGACTGCTCTGCCGACCACTGCTCGTCAACCTCCATCTCCGCGCCTTCGTCGCCCGGCCATGCCTCGTCTTCGGGCGAGTGGGGAAGATCTCCCGCGTCGAGTTGAAGACCGAAGACCTCCTCATAGGTGGAAGCGCGGTTCTCGGTGGGCTGCTGCTCCCCCGGCTGCTGCCCTTCGGTCTGCATCTCCGCCCCTTCGTCGCCCTGGGTCCGTCGTCCGTCTTCCTCCTGCGCACGCCGAAGGCGCCACCGTCGCTTACGCCCCTCACTGTGTCCCGACATCGTTTCCCCCCAAATGGTTGGGTTCGTTCGACGGTGATATCGGCGCGAGGATGGGTCGGGCGTATCCGCCCTAAGGACTATTTCTCGGTCGTGATGTGTCCGTCGGACCAGGGCGCTGCAGTCACCTGGTCGGCCCACACGGCGGACGGTCCCACCGTGAGCCGATCAACCACCGCGGCTCCGGGCATGACCGCGCCGCGGTCCTGATCGCGATGATTCGACCTGTCTGCCGTGTCGGGATCAAGGGCGAACGAAGGACCGTGGCGCCGTGGCGGAGCTCAGGGCGAACGCGCGGCCATCTTCGTCCCCGACGGATGGGGCCTCATGGTGCTGACGCGAAAGGTGTGCCGAGTCCGCGCGGACGGGCGTGGAAAAAGAGCCCATCTCCGGGTCAGGTTGGACAGACATCGCGCCGAGAGTAATGGAGGTTTGAGGAGAGAGAGGGAATAGGGAGGGAGCGCCCGGTGAGCTTGCGTTTGGACATCGCCACGATCGCCAAGATGGAGGCGGATCGGATCTACGACCTGATCCTCCCGGAGAGGGAGGACCAGGTGACGGT
>JBAVEY010000227.1:0-2466 GCA_049587975.1 Actinomycetota bacterium
GGTCTTCACGGCATGCGTGACGGGGTCGATCCGCGAGATCGTCCCCTCGCCCAGGTTCGACACCCACATCGCGTCGAGACCGACGGCAAGATCTCCGACTCGACACGGAAACCGGCGATCTCCCGCCCTTCGTCCCCCCGCACCAGGCATTTCTACACCTGCATCACGCGCGGAGGGTTGCACCCCCCGTTCATACATCCGCGCACCTAGACCGCCGGCGCGCCGTGCGGCGCGGGCTCCTGGTGGGTAGAGTGACCCGGGGTGACGCCGAGGGAGCCCCCGCCGGGTACCATCCCACGATCGACCCCCGTTCACGTATTCTCGCGACGTGAGCAAACGCGAGGTGGCGGAGCGCCTGAAGGACGTGCCTCTCTTTCGCGATTGCTCATCTCGGCAGCTGCGTCGCATCGCCGGTCGTGGGTGGGAACGGGACTATCCGGCAGGGAGTGAGCTGTGCGAGGAGGGCAAACCTGGCGATGACTTCTTCGTCATCCTTCAGGGACAGGCCGACGTAACCCGCAGGGGCAAGAAGGTCCGAACCCTCGGCCCAGGAGCCCACTTCGGGGAGATCGCCCTGCTCAAACTGCTTGGCAGGGAGCCTCGGAGCGCTACCGTCACGGCCCGCACACTTGTCCGTTGCTTCTTGCTCCCCAAAGCAGCGTTCCGCGACGTGATCTACGAGGCGAACATCGCTACCAACCTGCTCTATGGACTGGCTGCATACATGCGCGACCCGGTCTGAGGGGCTCTCCCAGGAGCGACGCGCTCATCAGCGAGTGGACTGGCCGAAATGGCCGGCGACCCCGGACGGGCAACCCTAGACTTCCTCAGCTGGGCCGAGCGCGTCGAGGCGCTCCCGTGCCGTTCTTCGAGGTGGTCTGGACGGATCCAACCGCAGACTTCGGCGTCGGTTCCTTGCTCCGCACCTCCTGGTCAGAGACGCCGCCCGTCGCGACCGCGTGGGTTTCGCTGGTGCGCGAGGGGAACGATGTGGAGGCTAAGGGGTTCGCCGTGCAAGTCGCGGGAAGTCATCTCCTCATACGTCCGCGCCTTCTCGCGAGCCCGCTTGATATCCCGCTTCCGTCGGACCTCCGCCTTGGCCCGGAGTCGGTCTGCGAATGCACTCAGGGGATGCCTCATCACCCGCTTCCCTCTAGCCGATCGCCCGATGAGACTCCCTGACCAAGGGTCGAGTCAAGAGGCTTTCGCGCGGTCGAAGTCGGGGGCATGAGGACGTGGAGCAGCTCGGCGCGGGGAGCTGCGCCTGGCGCGTCGAGGCGGGCTCGGAGTCGGGCTGATGGGCACATCAGGCGGCCCTGACTCTCGGGTCGAGGTACGTGTACAGGATGTCGGCGATGAGGTTCGCGACGATCACCGCGGCCGAGAACAGCAGGAACAGGCCCTGGAGCATAGGGAAGTCCTTACCGCCGATCGCCTGCACCGTGAGCAAGCCCATTCCGGGCCACGAGAACACGTACTCGATGGTGATGGCTCCAGAGAAGATGAACCCGATCGATAGAAACACGAGCGTCGTGGTCGGCAACAGGGCGTTCGGGACCGCATGGTGCCAGAGGATCCTCTTCTGACGAACCCCTTTCGCCCATGCCGTCTGGATGAAATCGTCGCCGAGGATGTCGATGAGCGAGTTGCGCATGATGAGCGCGAACTCGCCCAGGTAGGCCACCGTAAGGACGAAGAGGGGAAGGACCATGTGATTAAGGACGTCGACGACGTGGGACATACCTGTCAGGCCGGATGGTACGGTTTCGTACCCCCCCGTCGGGAAGATCGCCGGGAACGGACCCACCCCAGCTGCGAAGGCCATGAGGACGAGGATCCCAAACCAGAACTCCGGCATCGCGTACACGAAGAGCGTGAAGCTCAAGGAGCCGACGTCGAAGGCGCTTCCACGCTTCCATCCGCCGTTGATGCCGATGATCAGCCCGATCGCTGCAGACGCGATTGTCGCGGTTCCGACCAGCAAGATCGTGGGCCAGAGGTGGTGGAAGATCACACGTTTCACGTCCTGACCCGGGAAGGAGAACGAGTCCCCGAAGTTGAGCGTGAGCGTGTCCTGCGCATAGATGAGGAACTGCTGCGGCAAGGGTTTGCCGAGGCCGAGGTCTTGTCTCACAAGCTCGACGTTCTCTGGGTTGAGCGCGCTCGTTCTTTGGAGCAGCAGTTCCGAGGGATCGCCCGGCATCACGCGGAACAGGAAGAAGTTGAAGACTATGACGAAGGCCAGGGTCAGCAACACCTGCAACACCTTGCCGAGGATGTACCTGCGCGTCCCCACCCCGGTTCTTCGAACCTCCTTCCCGGTGCGGTCGAGGTTCCCTGACGTCCTCGTCGCCGACGCGCAAGAGTGGCAGCTCAGCGAACTCGCGGCGAAAGGCTAGAGCCTGCGGCGGTCACCGCCGTTTCGTCAAGAGCGGTGTGACTGGCTCTGACGCTCACCGGTGCCTT
>JBAVEY010000228.1:0-2338 GCA_049587975.1 Actinomycetota bacterium
GGCGACGACATCAAGAGCCAGGTCGGCGCGACGATCATCCACCGGGTGCTCACCAAGCTGTTCGAGGACCGGGGCGTGAAGCTCAACCGGACCTACCAGCTCAACTTCGGCGGCAACATGGACTTCATGAACATGCTCGAGCGCGAGCGGTTGACCTCCAAGAAGGTCTCCAAGACGCAGTCGGTCCAGTCGCAGATGCGCAAGAAGCTGGACAAGCAGAACATCCACATCGGCCCGAGCGACCACGTGCCGTGGCTCGAGGACCGCAAGTGGGCGCAGATCCGCCTCGAGGGCCAGGCGTTCGGGGACGTGCCGTTGAACGTCGAGCTGAAGCTCGAGGTCTGGGACAGCCCGAACTCGGCCGGCATCGTGATCGACGCCCTGCGGTGCGCGAAGGTCGCGCTCGACCGTGGCCAGGCCGGCCCGCTGATCGGCCCGAGCGCCTACTTCATGAAGTCGCCGCCCGTGCAGTTCAGCGACGAGGCCGCCCGCGAGATGGTCGAGCAGTTCATCCTCGGCAACGGCGCGAGCAAGGACGCCGACTGGACGGCGTTCTTCGACATCGAGCCCGCGGAGGCCTGAGGATCCGGATCGGCTGACACGACCACCGCCACCGCCCTGAGTTCGGGAGTCGTCGGGCACCGGGCGGGATCCTCCGGGGCAAGCCTCGAGGCGCGGAGATGCTCCGCACCCTTCATCGATCGTCCTTGGGTTTCGGATGGGTGTCTCCTTCCCTGTCCCTCCGTACCCTGTCTCGCAGGACACGGAAGGAGCCAACCATGCGAGCAACGCGCTCGAACCCCGACACCGTCGCGGCGCCGATGGGCACCTATTCCCAGGCCGTCCGGGTCGAGACGGCCGACGTCATCTGGATCCACATCTCCGGACAGATCGCGGCAGATCGGGACGGCAACCTGGTCGGGCCGGGCGACCTGCGCGCCCAGACCCGCCAGGTGTTCGAGAACCTGCGAGCGATCTTGGAGGCGAACGGGGCGACGTTCGCCGACGTCGTCAAGATCGGGACCTACCTGACGACGCTCGACGACCTCGCAGGGATGCGCGAGATCCGCAGCGAATACCTCACGACCGAGCCGCCGGCGAGCACGGCGGTCCAGGTCGTCGCGCTCGTCGTCCCCGACGCGATGATCGAAGTCGACCTCGCAGCGGTGGTGCCGGCATGAGCGCGGTCGCGGTGCTCGGTCTCGGCGCGATGGGCTGTGCGATGGCGGCCCGGTTGCTGGACGCCGGACACGAGCTCTCGGTATGGAACCGGACGCCGGGCAAGGACGGGGAGCTCATCCAGGCGGGCGCCCGACGGGGCGAGACGCCCGCGGAAGCCGCTCGGGACGCCGAGGTCGTGTTCACGATGCTGACCGATCCTCCGGCGCTCGAGCAGGTGTTGTTCGGACCCGACGGCGCGGCCTCCGCGATCCCTCCCACCGCGACGCTCATCGAGATGTCGACGGTGGGTCCGGCCGCGATCGCGTCCGTCGTCCAGCGGCTCGAGCCGATCGCGGTGCTCGACGCACCGGTGCTCGGCAGTGTCCCGTCGGTCGAGGCCGGCCGCCTCGTGATCTTGGTCGGCGGCGACCGCGACGTGTTCGATCGACACGCCGACCTGCTGTCGATCCTGGGGACGACGCTGTTCCTCGGGCCGTCGGGTTCCGGCGCCTGGCTGAAGCTCGTCAACAACGCGGCGTCGATCGCGACGCTGGTGGCGCTCGGCGAGCTTCTCGCGCTCACTGACCGGGCGAGCATCGAGACCGACCGCGTCCTCGAGAGCCTGGCGGCCGGGCCGCTCGCCTCGCTGATCGAACGCTGGCGGCCGCGTCTGAAGGGCGAGGACCAGTCCTCCCACTTCCGTCTCGCGCTCGCGCGCAAGGATCTCGCGATCGTGTTCGACGAGGCAGAGCGCCTCGGCACCCCTCTCACGGTCGCCGAGACGGCCGCCGCGCGGTGCGACGAGGCGATCGCAGTCGGGCTCGGCGACGAAGACTTCGGCGCGATCGTCCCCCACCTGCGGAGGTAGCCGCCGACCGGAGCGCCGGCGCCTACCATCCTCGGCGTGAAGTCGACCAGGCAGCGCGCCCGCGAGGCCCTACGCAGCGACGACTTCCGACGCCTGTTCTCGATCCGGCTGATCACGCAATCGGGCGACGGGCTGTTCCAGGCAGCGCTCATCTCCTCGATCGTGTTCAACCCGGAGCAACAGAACACGATCCTCGGCTTCGCGATCGCGACGCTGGTGGTGTCCCTGCCGTTCTCGATCCTCGGCCCCTTCACCGGCGTGTTCATCGACCGATGGTCTCGACGGAAGATCCTCGTCATCGCGCCGTTG
>JBAVEY010000229.1:0-4294 GCA_049587975.1 Actinomycetota bacterium
GTTCGGCGTCGGCCGGACGTTCGACAGACTCGGGTCCGGCCCGCACACGGTCACGGTGCGGGTGCTCGGCCGCGCCCGCGTGAGCGCGACCGACACGCAGGTCGCGGTCGACGCGTTCCGCGCCGGCGGACACCTCGTCGCGAACCCGGACCTGCGGGCGACCTGGGGCGACGTCGAGAGGGAGCGCGCGTCCGGCGGGAGCCTCGGCTCCAGCGATCTCGCGCGCTCGAGCGCCAAGCTGAGGTTCAGTGGGACCGGCATCGACTGGGTCACCTACCGAGGGCCGGATCAGGGTCGTGCCGAGGTCTACCTCGATGGCCTGCTCGTCCGGACCGTCGACAACTACGCCGCCAGGCCGACGTTCGGCGTGGTGCGATCGTTCGGGGGCCTCGCGGACGGCATGCACACGCTGCGCATCGTGGTCCTCGGTGACGCACGACCCGCCGCGAAGGGCACCCTCATCTCGATCGACCGCTTCGCGATCGTCCCCTAGGGCTTCGGTCCGCTACCTGCCCGCCGCCCGCGCGACGATGTCCGCGGCCGCGTCGGGCTCGATGGTCTCGGTATTCAGGACCAGGTCGTAGTGGGTCGGCAGCTCACGTTCGATGCCATAGAAGGACCTGAGGTACGCGGCGCGCGCATCGTCGGAGCGCTTCCGCTCCTTCGCGGCATCCGCCTCCGGGGCCCCTCGGACCTCTGCGACGCGGCGAGTCCGGACCTCGACCGGTGCCGTGATCAGGACGCGGAGGAGGTCGTCGCGTCCCGCGAGGGCGAACGCTGCCGCGTGCGCCACGATCACGACGTCGCCCCGCGCCGCCGTCTCGTCGATCGTCTCGCGGATCAACGTTCGGAAGTCGTGGCCCCGGGTGAGTTCGGACGCGTCGTCGGGGACCCACGTCGGGGCGCCGGCTGCGGCGCCGGCCGCGCCGCCCTGACCCAGGCCCTCGAGGACGCGCTGGATCACGCTCCTGCGGCGTTCCGCGTCCGCGATCATCGCGGGGTCGACCCCCTGCTTCTCGGCGGCCGCGGTGATGATCTCCTCGTCGACGTAACGGAACCCGAGCCGCTCGGCGACGAGCGAGCCGATCCGTTCCCCTTCGGCTCCGATCGCTCTGGAGATCGCGACGACCTTGATCGTGCGTGGCGGCATGACGAACCTCCGCGTCGGTCGGCGCCGTGTCCTCGCGCCGGATCGGGGATACCGTACCGCCCGGGCGGTGATCGGTGCGCCGAGCCCGTCTCGCGCTCCGGTCGGCGTGTGGTTAGCATCGTGGGGAAACCGGCGCGCGTGGCGTCCGGCGTGAACCCGAAGGGGGCGCGATGTCGACGACCGTGAAGGCCGCACTGTTGCAGACCGACTGGTCCGGCGATCAGGAGTCCATGACCGACAAGCATGAGGAAGCGGCGCGCGAGGCCTCGGCCCAGGGCGCCGAGGTCATGTGCTTTCAGGAACTCTTCTACGGGCCCTACTTCTGCCAGGTGCAGGACGCCGAGTACTACAGCTACACCGAGCCGATCCCCGACGGCCCGACGACCAAGCGGTTCCAGACCGTGGCCAAGGAGCTCGGCATGGTCATGATCCTGCCGATGTACGAGTTCGTGCAGGCGGGCCTGTACCACAACACCGCCGCGATCATCGACGCGGACGGAACGTATCTCGGCAAGTACCGAAAGCAGCACATCCCACAGGTCAAGGGCTTCTGGGAGAAGTTCTACTTTGCGCCGGGGACCGAGGGGTACCCGGTCTTCGAGACGGCGGTCGGCAAGGTCGGCGTCTACATCTGCTACGACCGCCACTTCCCTGAGGGCTGGCGGATCCTCGGCCTGCACGGCGCCGAGATCGTGTTCAACCCCTCGGCCACGCACCGAGGCCTGAGCGAGTACATCTGGCGGCTCGAACAGCCCGCCGCGGCCGTCGCGAACATGTACTACGTTGGCGCGATCAACCGGGTGGGGATCGAGCCCCTCGGCGACAACGACTTCTACGGGCAGAGCTACTTCGTCGATCCCGAGGGCAAGTTCGTCGGCGACGTCGGTGACCCGTACAAGCCCGAACTGATCGTGCGCGAGCTCGACCTGGGCAAGATCCGTGAGGTCCGGGACCGGTGGGCGTTCTACCGTGACCGCCGGCCCGACGCGTACGACCCGATCGTCGCTCGCTGAGCGGCGATCCGAGGAGGGGGACCGATGGACATCGGCGTCGTGCTGCAGACCACTCCACCCAGCGCCCGCGTGGTCGACCTCGGGACCAAGGCGGAGACGTACGGGTTCAGCCACGTGTGGACGTTCGACAGCCACATCCTGTGGCAGGAGCCGTTCCCGATCTACACGCAGATCCTCGCGAATACCCGCAAGGTGGTCGTCGGGTCGATGGTCACGAATCCGGCCACCCGGGACTGGACGGTGACCGCGAGCGCGTTCGCGACGCTGAACGAGATGTTCGGCAACCGGACGGTGATCGGGATCGGCCGCGGCGATTCGGCGGTGCGCGTCATCAACGGCAAGCCGACGACGCTCGCGACGCTGCGCGAAAGCGTTGGCGTGATCCGCGAGCTCGTGAACGGCCGCTCGGCCGAGTACCGCGGTTCGATGATCCGGTTCCCGTGGGCATCGCGGAGCCGCGCGGAGGTGTGGATCGCGGGCTACGGCCCCAAGGCGCTCAAGCTGATCGGCGAGATCGGCGACGGGTTCATCTTGCAGCTGGCCGACCCCCACATCACCGAGTGGACGATCGGCGCCGTTCGCGACGCCGCCCGAGCGGCCGGCCGAGACCCGGACGACGTGATGATCTGTGTCGCGGCGCCCGCCTACGTCACCGACGACGTCGCGCACGCCCGCGACCAGTGCCGGTGGTTCGGTGGGATGGTCGGCAACCACGTCGCGGACATCGTCGCGAGGTACGGGGAGGGTTCGACGGTGCCGAGGGAGCTCACCGACTACATCAAGGGCCGGGAGGGCTACGACTACAACGAGCACGGGCAGGCGGGGAACGTGCACACCGAGTTCGTGCCCGACGAGATCATCGACCGCTTCTGCATCCTTGGGCCGGTCGAGGAGCACGTGCGCCGCCTCGAGGAGCTGAAGGCGATGGGCGTGCATCAGTTCGCCGTCTATCTGCAGCACGACGCCAAGGACGAGACCCTGCAGGCCTACGGCGAACGGGTCATCCCGGCGATCGCCGACACCGTGCGCGCGAAGACTTGACGACCCGGGTCCGGCGGATCTGGACGTTCGCACTCGCGCTGGTGCTCGTCGCTGTGCTCTGGGAGCTCTACAAGGTCCTCGGCCCGCAGGACGGCGGAACGGTCTTCGGCTGGACGATCCTGCCTCGCGCCAACGACCGGGCGATGCCGCATGTCTGGGAGATGTTCTCGCGCTACGCGCAACCGGAGAACCGAGCGTCCTCGACCCCTATCGCGCTGATCGTCCTGCAGGGAGCCTGGTTCACCTTCCGGATCGCGCTCACCGGGTTCGCGCTCGGCACGCTCGTCGGGCTGGGCCTGGCGATCTTGATGGCCCGCTACAAGGTCGTCGAGCGCGGGCTGCTGCCGTATCTGGTGCTCTCGCAGACGGTGCCGCTGATCGCGCTCGCGCCGCTCGTGGTCAGTTGGGGCGGCAAGCTCCACCTGGGGGCGTTCGAGTGGCCGAGGTGGCTCTCGGCGGCCGTGCTGGGAGCGTTCCTCGCGTTCTTCCCGGTGGCCGTCGGAACCCTGAAGGGGTTGACGTCGACACCTCCGGCGTCGCTCGAGCTCATGGACTCGTACGCAGCCTCATGGCGCCAGACGCTGGTGAAGCTCCGGTTCCCGGCGGCGCTCCCGTACATCGTCCCGGCCCTGAAGCTGGCCGCGACCGCCTCGGTGGTAGGCGTTGTCGTCGCGGAGATCTCGACCGGCCTGGCCGGCGGTATCGGCCGGCTGATCATCGAATACGCCCGCGAAGCCACGAGTGACCCCGCCAAGGTGTTCACGGCGGTGTTCGGTGCGGCCGCCCTCGGATTGCTGATGGCCGGCATCGTCGCTCTGATCGATCTCGTGGGGATGCGGAACCGCCCGCGCGAGGTGACCGAGTGACCGGGGTCGGGGCGGACGCCGGGGCGAACGCCGTCGAGGTCCGCGGCCTTTCCAAGGTGTTCAACGCCGGGCGCCCTGACGCGGTCGAGGCGCTCGTCGACATCGACCTCGTGATCCGGCCGGGAGAGTTCGTCTCCCTGATCGGGCCGTCCGGATGCGGCAAGTCGACGCAGCTGCGGCTGATCGCGAACCTGAGCGAACCCACGAGCGGCGAGGTCCTGGTC
>JBAVEY010000230.1:0-6826 GCA_049587975.1 Actinomycetota bacterium
GTTCTGGGTGGAGCCAGCACTCGACCTCATCGAACCCGGCCTTCCGCAGCCGCTCCGAGGTGCGTTCGGGCGTGGCGAACGCCTTGCCGGTGAATGGATCCGCCCCGAGGTCCTCGAGGGCCCGGACCACCGTGAGGAGGTTCCCGGCGCCACCGCACTGAGCGGCGAGCGCACCACCCGGCCGGAGCGCCGCGGCGACGTGCGCGAACAGGACGTCGTGATCGGGGACCCAGTGGAACGTCGCGGTCGACAGGACGGCGTCCACGGGTGCGGCCAGGGGGAGCGGGTGCAGCAGGTCTGCGACCACGAACCGCACGCGGTCGCCGAAGCGCCCCAGCCGGCCCCGCGCCCGCTCGATCATCGCCATCGAGCCGTCGAGCGCCACGACCCTGCCACCCGGGAGCCGTTCGGCGAGGAGTTCCGTGACGCGTCCCGAGCCGCAACCGACGTCCAGGACGGTCTCGTCGCCCCGCAGCTCGAGACGGTCGACGACCGCTGCACCCCACCGGAACTGGGGGTCGGCGATCCGGTCGTAGGTCTGGGCGTCCCAGTCGCGCGGCACGGTTCAGGACGCTACGTGCCCAGGAGCGAGAGTGCATGACCTCGCGCCTCCCAAAGTCCCTGTTCAGCTGGGATGTCTTCTCGCCCCGTGGGGACATCGTGTCCCCAACAGGCGCGACCGGCATCGTCTCTGGTGCCGATCTCCGCTGGTCCTCGGTGACACCATGAGCGGGCCGGGCGACTAACCGATCGTAGCGCCCCCTCGGCGGCGGGATGGACTGCTCGGGCTCCGGGGTCACGGCCTATGGCTCCGTCTGTTGTTCACTGACGCGATACATTCCGGCCACCGATCCGTCGCCTTCGGTGGAGAGCATCCTGATCAACTACTTGCACGAGGAGGTGCCTGATGCCAGTCGCGTTCGTGATCCTCGTGTTCTTCGTGGGTGCGTTCCTCGGGTCGATCGCGATGGCACTGGCGTGCGCCGCCCACGACCGCGAGGAGTTCTTCGAGTCGATGTAGGACGCGGGCTCGGTGTCCCGTTGCCCACGGGCGACACGTCGAAGTCGAACTAGCCCGACGTCAGCCGCTCAAGGTTCGCGTGCGACATGAGCAGGTGGCAGCGGTGGTGTCGCGAGTACTCACCAGATCGCTGGCTCGCCGTGCGGCGCGGGCTCCCGGTGCGCCCAGTGGCCGGGTGTGACGCCGAGACCATTGATCCAGTGAACGTCGAGGCCGCACTTGAGCAGTTGACGGAGAAGTCCTCGAGACGCGCGCGAGCCGAGTCGGGTCATCCCCGACTCGGCTCGAAACTTGCGCCTGGGCGCTCAGGCCGGAGCGGAGGTCTCCCCGACGTCGGGCGCGAACACCTCCGCTGTTGGAGGCACCCGGCGGAGATGGATGAACCCGAGGATCGTCAGGACCGCCATCACGCCCGCGAGGATGAAGGAGATGATGCCCGCGATGAGGGCGATCCGGCCGAACGTCCAGAACGCGTAGGCGTCGAGCAACGCCCCGCGGAGCATCGTTCCTCGGAACAGCGTTTCCGTCTGGGCGGCAAGCTCCTGGTCGTCCGGGTTCTCCAGCGCAAGCGCGCTCACCTCCGAGTAGGTCTTCCCACCTGCCACTCCCTGGAGGTGGACCCCGATGAAGTGGTCCACGTACGCGAGTGCCTGTGGCCCGGTGAGCAGCTGCTGGCCGGCGTACTGGTTCAGGTACGGCCCGATCTGCGGGTCCGCGAGCGCCTCGCTGCCCTTGGGCGGGAAGAAGATCCGCTGAGCGGCAAGCCGATCGTGCACCTGCGTGTTCGCGAAGTTCCACCCGACCAGCAGCAGGGTGCCCGCAACAAGCAGGACGACCGTGACCACGACTCCCCCCAGCGACATCAGAAGGTCGAAGGTCCGACGGCGCATGGTCTCCTCCTTTCGCCTCCCTCGCGGGCCTTGGCCCGCGTCGACGCCTGGTTCTGCGCTCCCTCCTTGGCGGAAGGTTCGCGGGTCCGCCTTGGCGTCACATGGGTCCGCCGGCCCTGTTCGGGACGGGACTTCAGGCCTGCCGAAGGGGGTCGTTCGACAAGTCGCCAGGCAGGCTCAAGGGGAAGGATTCATCCTCCCCTAGCCCCTACAGTAGCGAATGCATGGCCGTTCGAGCTCGGCGAGGCGGAGGACGTTATGTACCACCGCCTCGCCGTTGCGGCGCGGGCTCCCGGCGCGCCCAGGTGATCTTCGCTCATGCGTTCGCCGTATTGCTCCGCGTTCCTCGAGAGGCATATATGTGCCCCACAGGTCCGTTTCGAAAGAGGAGGACGAGATGCGGCCGATCACACGGAGACGCTTTCTGCAGTACGGCGTGGGGGCGGGGGCCGCTCTAGCCGTTCCGTGGACATCGCGGATCCCCGGGGCGAGTGCCGCTCCGGGCGGCAAACTCACGAAGTACGTGCAACCGGTTCCGCTCCCGGGCAGCGGTATCGTCGTCGCATCCCAGAGCGGAGCGAACCAGTACTCCTTCACCCAGACCGAGATCACGCGTCACTTGCACCCGCAGCTCGCGCCCACACCGCTGTGGGCGTACGACGACGGCTCCGGACTTGCCGGACAGTCGGGGTCGTTCGGGATGGCTGTTGTGGCGCAGGCCGGTACGCCGCTCGACGTGAGCTTCACCCACGACCTGCCTAAGACGTACCCGGACTGGATCCCGGTCGATACCCGACTCACCCCGCTCGATAACGAGGTCCGCTTGATGACCCATCTGCACGGGGGATTCGTCGCGGCCGACAGCGACGGCAACCCCGCGGTGACGCCCGATGGGTTCGGTCCGGGCCAGACGCAGAACGTCCACTACACCAACCAGCTTCCCCAGATGCCGGCGTCGCTGCTCTGGTTCCACGACCACGGCCTCGGCACCACGCGGCTCAACGTGTTCGCCGGGCTCGCCGCCGCATACATCCTGCGGGACCAACACGACACCGGCCACGAGCCGAACCCGATCGGGATCCCCGGCGGCGCCTACGAGGTCCCCCTCGTGATCCAAGATCGCCTCTTCAAGCCCGACGGGACGTTCCTGTATCCAACGAGCGGCATCCCTGGTGCGACATGGATCGGCGAGTACTTCGGCGACACGATGCTCGTGAATGGCAAGGTCTGGCCGTTTCTCGACGTCGAGCCACGCATGTACCGGTTCCGGATCCTGAACGGATGCAACGCGAGGATCCTGACCCTGGACGTCGGCCCTGCGGCCCTGTGGCAGATCGGCGCCGAGGGAGGCATGTGGGACGCACCGGTACGGGTGAGCCGTCTCGTGTTGGCTCCGGCCGAGCGGGCGGACGTGCTCGTGGACTTCAGTAAGTTCGCCGGTCAGACGCTCGTGCTGAAGAACCACAACCCGAAGTTCCCGGTCGTGTCACCGGCGCCATCGCTGCCTCAGGTGATGCAGATCCGGGTGGGGACGAACGTGACCCATGCGGGACCGACCTCCGTCCCCTCGAGCCTGCCGGGTCGGGCCGCCGTTCTGCCCGATCCCGACACGACGCGGTTCATCACGCTGAACGAGATCGACATCGACGAGCCGAGCTGGTTCCTGAACCTGAACGGCGTGCATTTCGAAGATGCCCCGACGACCGAGACCCCGAAGGTCGGGGCTGTGGAGGACTGGGTGTTCGTGAACCTCACCGGAGACACCCATCCGATGCACATGCACCTGGTCACCTTCCAGGTGGTCGGACGCACCCCGTTCGATGTCGAGGCCTACGAGGAAGAATTCGAGGTGGCGGGCGCGCCCGGCGTCACCGGCGGACACGACCCAGCCCCGTTCGCCACCGGTCCGATGCTCCCGCCGACGCCCGATGAGCGAGGATTCAAGGACACGGTCAAGGCGAACCCCGGATACTTCACGACGATCCGGGCGAGGTTCGAGCTGCCTACCACAGTGACAGCGCCACAGGACTACGTCTACCACTGCCACATCGTGGAGCACGAGGACAACGACATGATGCGGCCGTTCACCGTCAAGCCCTGAGGCATCGGGGCCGGCCGACAAGAAGATGTGCAGTGGCTCAGGGACAACGATGTCCCGCGCCGCAAGGAGATGGAGTTACTCAGTCAGACCGCGGGCTCGCCGTGCGGCGCGGGGCTTCACCGTGCGCTCTGTGTCCAGGGGAGACGCCGAGTCCCCTCACCCAGTGCACATCGAGGCCGCCGAGCGTTGATCCATTCTCCTGGTGGACCACAGTCGGGCCTCGGCCGGATGCCTTGCGCTGCTGAACGAACTCTCGCGCCTCGTCCTCGGTATCCAACGAGACGTAGCCTCGCGATCCGTCAGCGCGCGATCTTGACCCGAAGCGGTGTCTGTGCCTCTCGTACCCCTCTCCTGTCTTGGCGGCCATCTCGGGGCCTATCTTCCCAGGCTGGAACACCGTGTCCCCAAGAGTCTAACGTCGTCCCTACTCAAGTGCCTGAGAGGGAGAAGTGCATGTTCTGACCAAGGCGGCATTGCCTGCCAAACGACACGTGGCGCTTCGTGCATATGGCGAACGAGGCCGCGTTAGCGACTCAATGTGAGCGCACCCAGAGCTGCCGCGTGAGGAGCGCCTGGGCCGCGTGCTCGCGGAGATGCTCGAGCGCATGGAGCAACGCCCACCCGCGCGTCACGATCTCGCCATCGGTCGGGCTTGTCCAGGTGGCCGCCGGGTCGAACCGCTCCGTGGAGGCCAGGAGAGCCCGGCACTCGTCGCTCATCCTCTCGACGAACGATTGCAGCTCGTCCGGGTCCGCGGCGGTGGCCCGGAACTCCGACGGGCGGTCGCGTTCGGGCATCGCCGCGCCGGTTGCCACGCTCAACCACCACCTCGTGCTGTGCATCGCATGCACGGCCAGGACCACGAGTGGGTTCGCGTCCTCGGCCGGCGGCCGCCACGCCAGCGCCTCGAGCGGCGCATCCGCAATCGCGGCACGCACCGCCACGAGTGAGTCGTCCAGGAGATCGACCGCCGCCTCGATCAACGCGTCTGACATCCGCAGAGCATAGGCCGCGGATGCCTCGGCAAGACATCGTCGGGGCACCTACTGGACAGCCGGGTCGATAGAACCTCCACGCGCCGAACTGCTCCACGTCCTGATGCTGCCCGACTTCGAGCGCGCCGACCGGATCGGCGAGTTCTGGGGCTACCCGAAGACGCAGACGTTCGCCGAGCTCCTGATTGACTGCGAGGAGGATCGCTACCTGCGGGCGGTGCTCGTCGGGATGCTGCAGGAGATGGAGCGGAAGTAGCCCGGTCCCCGCCAATCGACCGTGCAGTCGACCCCCTCTGATCGATTCTGAGATTCCGGACGGCCGTCGAAATGTAGAGCGCCCCTCGAGGATTGAACCTACGACGTACGGGTGAAAGCGCTCGCTGTCAGAGGGAGGGGTGACGGCATGAGAAAGGCGATCCTGGCGTTCGTCATGGTGACCATCGTCGCGGCGGGCCAACCAGCGGTCGCGATCGATGAGGGGTTTCGGGGGCGGTATCGGGTCACTGCGCTCGATGACGCTTGCGGCTTCCATTCTGCCTGGTATCGGGTCCGCATCCGGTATGTCAGTGAGAGAGTCCGCACGTACGACCGCTTTGCCCCAGGTTCGGGCTGGCCTCTCAGGTACGCACGTGGGGAACGATTCCCATGGCAAAGACAGGGCGGCTCTCTGGTCGAGTTGCGATACGACCGGCGCACAGATACGGCGATCGGAATCCAGCAAGGACCGCAGTGCCCAAGATGGCGTGTGCGCCTCGTCCCCACCGGCTGAGATGGACGCAAACCTCTGGTGGCGCGGCGCGGCCCGCGACGTTCGATGAGAAGGTTGGAACCCGAGTGGGCAAGCCGAAGGTGATTCCGCTGCACGATCTGGACGGCGTGGACGACGCGTTCGCGGCGGCCGCGTCCTTCGAAGAGTTCTTCGAGCTCGAGAGGGATCACCTCTGCGACCTGCTGTCGCTCGTGACGGGCGATCGCTCCGAGTCTGAGGAGATCGCCCAGGACGCGTTCGTTGTCGTTTGGGAGCGCTGGGACCAGGTTCGCCTCATGGACAACCCGGCTGGCTATCTGTACCGGACGGCCATCAACAACTTCCGCAAGCGGTACCGAAGAGCAAAGCTCTTCGGTCGCATCGCCGCATCCTTGCCGCCGAGGACGAGTTCGGCGCCGGCGGATTCGGCCGTGTTATTGAGCGAGGCTCTTCGAGCCCTCACACCTCGCCAGCGCGCCGCGCTCGTCCTGACCGAATTGCTCGGCTACAGCGCGGAAGACGCCGCCCGGGCGCTCGGCGTGAAGGTCTCGACGATCGGCGTGCTCAAGTACCGGGGACGCACAGCGCTGAGACAAGAGATGGAGCCGCCGGATGACTGATTACAGAACGATCCTCGAGCGCGACCTCGAACGGGTCACGCGTCCGGCCGGCTTCACGGTCGACGACGTGCGTCGCCGACGTGATCGCAAACGCCGGAACCAGCGCATCGCCGCGGGTGTCGTCGGGATGGCGGTATTCGTGGCGGCGGTCTGGATCGTGACGAGCGGTGCGTGGTTCGACCGCACCGAGACGCCGGCCGTTACAGGACCCACCGATATCGAACCGACACATAACGGACCGACGTACACGCTGGGTCCGGTCACCGATGAGGACATCGCCGTCGGCGACGCCTTCGCGCAAGCCTGGCTCGCAGGCGACGGGGAAGCCGCGGCTGCGATGTTCTCCCCCGAGCGGACGTTCGATGGGTTCCCGCCGACGATTCTCCCGGCGCTGCTCGATTGGTTGCGCGCCGGGGGATGGACGTTCGAGAGCCAAGGACACTGTGGGGTC
>JBAVEY010000231.1:0-1723 GCA_049587975.1 Actinomycetota bacterium
GTCCAGGTGCCCTCGATGCCACGCCGTCGAAGTCGTCCCGGGAGTCCATCACGAACGAACCCTTGCGTCCGACGATCGCCCGGTCACGCGCCACCGACCGACGAAGCGCGCAGTGCCGTCACCCCGACACGACATCAGCCACTGCACCGTCCCATCGCCATCGAGGTCGCCGGCGAACGTCTGCTCGCCCCACGCCCCGCGTCAGCTTCGCGCCGCCCTCGAGCCCTTCGAACGTGTCCTCGCACATCGACGTCACCTGGAACCGCCCTCGTCCCCTTCGTCATGGCCACCTCCGCGGAGCGTCCGGCGACGAGAGAGGTCCCCCAGGAAGCGCCCGTGGAATCACGGTGTGCGAGGGGAGGAACGTCCATCCGATTGAGCGGGCGAGGGTGTCTGGTTTCACGACATAGTTCACACCTGTCTCGGGACATCGTTCACACCTCGACCGAGGGAGGTGGGCGGTGTCGCTGGGACGGCTGGTGGTCACGGCGGTCAAGGAGCTCGGCCGTTCGAAGTCCGAGGTGGCCCGGGACTACCGAGTGTCCAGGCGGTGGGTCCATGAGATCGTCAGACGCTACGAGGCCGAGGGTGAGGCCGGGCTCGAGCCCCGCTCCCGTCGCCCGCTGAGGAGCCCTCAGCAGACCTCGGTCTCACTGGAAGAGGAGATCGTCGAGCTCCGCAAGGCTCTCTCGGAGCAGGGGTTGGACGCCGGCGCCCACACGATCGCCTTCCACTTGGAGCGGCGTCACGGGAGCGCTCCTGCCCCCTCCACGATCTGGCGGGTCCTCACCCGCAGGGGCTTCGTCACACCCCAGCCCCAGAAACGGCCCCGCTCTTCCTTCATCCGGTTCGAGGCCGATCAGCCCAACGAACGGTGGCAGGCCGACATCACCCACTGGGAGCTTCTGGACGGGTCCGAAGTGGAGATCCTGAACATCATCGACGACCACTCCCGGCTCTGTGTTGCGTCCGACGCGAGAGCGATCACGAAGGGCGCCGACGTCGTGCAGAGCTTCCACACGGCCTTTGCGGCGCACGGGTTCCCCGCATCGGTGCTGACCGACAACGCCGCGGTGTTCGCGGGCGGGCCACGAGGAGGCGGTCGCTGCGCCATCGAGGTCGAGCTGGGTGCGCTGGGGGTCGCCCATCGTCACTCCACGCCCTACCACCCCCAGACCTGCGGCAAGGTGGAGCGGTTCCACCAGACCGAGAAGAAGTGGCTCGCCAAGCACCCGAAAGCGAAGGACATCGAGGTGCTGCAGGAGCTGATCGATCGGTTCCGCTCCTACTACAACGCCGAGCGTCCCCACCGAGCCCTTCGTCGGCGGACGCCGCTGGAGGCGTTCGAGGCGAGACCGAAGGCCACACCGTCGCGTGCGGGGTTCGTCGCTCCGGTGCACTACCGGGTGCGCAAGGACCGCGTGGACACTACGGGGAAGATCACGCTGCGCTACAAGAGCCGGCTGCTTCACATCGGCCTGGGCCGTCGACACGCACGGCGGAGGGTCCTCGTCCTTGTCGCGGATCTCCACGTCAGGGTCCTCACCGAGGACGGCGAGCTGCTTCGCGATCTCATGATCGATCCGACCCGGAGCTACCAGGGGCAGGGATGAACATGGAAGGATGTCCCGAGACACGTGTGCACGATGTCTCGAGACATCACAGGGGTGTCGGAGGGGGGATTTGAACCCCCACGACCCGAAAGGGTCACTAGGCCCTCAAC
>JBAVEY010000232.1:0-2568 GCA_049587975.1 Actinomycetota bacterium
GCGCTCGAGGTGCTGATCGAGTCGGAACATCTTCCCGTTGAAGCACGGCGTGATCTCGTACACGCCATCACCCCAGAGAAACCCGCGGTCGAGGACGGATACACGCGCTTCAGCCGTCGGGAGGATCTCGCCGTTCAGGTTGGCGAACCCCTTTGAGCGGCTAATCGGCATGGCGACCGCTGACGTCGACGATCTTGCGTGCGCCAGAGCTGGCGGCGAATGTCAACCTGTCGAACAGGGCGTGTCCCCTCCAGAGCTCGGATCCGGGTAGATGATCGCGACCACGGGCTAGCTGTAGGCGGCGAACCGCCATCGTGAGCATCAGGTTCGCCGCCCGGCGGTCGGGTCTGCCGCACATTCGGTCAGAGCCTGGCCGAGTGTCTCGACGATTCGCTGGATCTCGCTCAGTTCGATCACGAGAGGCGGAGAGATTTGCAAGCTGCCGCCGAACAACACGCGAGTCAGGACGCCCAACTCCCGAGACCGTTGCGCTGCACGACGAGGGAGATCTTCGCCCATGACGTCGGTGTCCAACTCCACCGCGGCCATCATCCCCAAACTCCGGACCTCGTTCACGGTAGCGTGGGTGCCGAGCGTCGACACCGCGTCGGCGAAGGGAACCGTCATCTCCGCGGCGCGCGAAACGAGCTCCTCTGTCTCGAGGATCTCCAGGTTCGCGAGACCGACCGCGCATGCGGTCGGATGTCCTGCGTACGTGTAGCCGTGGCGGAATATCGGAGAGGATCCACCCTCGGCGAAGGGTCCCCAAACCCGCCTCGAGGAGATGACGCCTCCCAGCGGCACGTACCCGGACGTCACCCCTTTGGCGAAACAAACGAGGTCGGGAGAGAGGCCGTACGCGGACGACCCGAACCACCGCCCCAGGCGACCGAAGCCGGTGATCACCTCATCGACGACGAAGAGCACGTCATGTTCTCGACAGATCCGTTGGACCGCCTCGAGGTAACCGGGCGCTGGCGGAATCACCCCTCCAGCACCGACCACCGGCTCGGCGAAGAAGGCCGCGACGCGGTCGGCTCCGAGCTCCAGGATGCGGTTCTCGAGTGCTTGCGCATCGTTGACGGGGAGGGGGCGGAAGTAGCTCAGGTATCGTTCCCCGAACCCCTCTCGCAAGGCTCTGATGCCGGCGAGTTCGGTCCCGAGACCGTGCAGGCCGTGATACGAGAACTCCCGGTGGAGGAGTTCAACTTTGCCAGGCTTCCCAACGACGTCCCAATACCTGCGCGCAAGCTTCGCGGCGGTCTCGACCGCGTCACCACCCCCGGAGTTCAGTAGGACGAGTGGGTCGTCGACGGGTGAGAGTTCGCACACGCGCTCCGCGAGTTCCAACGTTGCAGGATTCGCGACGTCGCCGTGCGCGTAGTACCCGCCGAGACGGAGCATCTGGTCACGTGCCGCGTCGGCGAGCTCCGGTCGACCGTGGCCGACCATGGCATACCAGAGGCCGGCGGTCGCATCCACGTACTCCTTGCCGCTTCGATCCCAGACGAGTGACCCCTTCCCGTGAGAGATGACGAATGGTCGATCACGGTCTATCGGCAGACTCGCATGTGGGGCCCAGTAGCGTGATCGAAGGAGATCGCGTTCCTCGGTCGGACTCTCGAACGATTGGCGAGAACTATCGTCGGTCAAAGGAGACGCCTCGGCTCGGAGACGGGGCAGAGGCGCACACCGTAACGTCGCCTTCTGTTCTTCGTCAAGGTCATCTGAACAGCGAAGTGACGGCTGTCTCGCTTGACTCCTCGATATGCCACTTGATAGCTTGCGACCGCGCGCGAGCGACGCGTGTGTCGTTGATCGAGGAGAAGTCGATGGAGAAGCAACTCGTCACCGCACCTGGTTACGAACACGGTCTCGATGATCGAATATGGAGTCCAGGCATCAAGGTTGGACCTTGGTTGTTCATCTCCGGAGTGGTCAGCGTCGACCTCCAGAAGGGCGAGACGATCGGACTGTCCGGCGGTGGCCCGATGACCCCGCAGTCGATCGACCCGGAAGCGCAGTGGCGTCAATGCTTGACGAACCTCAAGGCGATCGTCGAGGCTGCCGGCGGGACGATGCGCGATATCGTCCGAGCCGACGTTCATGTCACCGACATGCGCTACTACTACGAGTACCAATGGATTCGAAAGGAGTTCTTCGAGCCGCCGTATCCAGTATGCACGGCGACCGCTGTTCGCGGGCTAGTGCACCCCAACTGGATCCTCGAGATCGACGCGACCGCGTACATCGAAGAATCCGGCAACGGATGACCCGTAAGATCGTTCGACGCCCACCGCCACCTGCCGAGCTGCTCGGGCGTACGCCGGGCCCCATGCGATGAAGCTCGGCATCTACCTCCCTACGATGATGCCTTTCGGCCTCACCGGGAGACGGGCCATCGAGTGGGCGCGGCTCGCCGACGAAGCCGGGTTCCACGTCATTGCCACATTCGACCGGCCCAACTACGACTCGTGGGACGGCCTGGCCACCTTGGCCGGGATGGCGACCGTCACGGAGCGCGTCCGGCTGAGTACCTTGATGCTGCAGCTCCCAAGCCGGAACGAG
>JBAVEY010000233.1:0-10723 GCA_049587975.1 Actinomycetota bacterium
TGGTTGCCCTCGCGGTCGTAGATGTAGGTGGTCTGCAGCGGCGGAGGCGTCTTCGGCAGCTCGAGTTGCGAGTAGACGTAGAACAGCGTGAGCAGCAGCCCGATGGCGCCCACGAGGGGCACGACGACGAACACCCACCACCAGCGGCGGAACCAGGCCTTGAAACCCTTCCGCTGCTTCGTGGGGGCGTGCTTGCGACCCTTGGGTGTCCGCGCGGGCGCGGTCTTGACCGCCAAACCATTATCCAGTCTAGTCGGACGGGGACGCGTTTCCCCCGGACGTGACCTGCGGAAACGTCGTGGAGTTCCCGTGGAGACTGCGGGGCAGGGCTCGGGACGCTCGGATCAGCCGGCGCGGGCCACGAAGGCCTCGTGCAGGTGGTTCCAGTGGCATTCGGTGCAGACCTCGACCACGTAGCACCAGGAGCCGGGCCGGTCCGCCGCCATGTCGAGGCCGACGTCGAGCGGCCAGACGCGCCCGTTGTCGTGCTTGAGCCCATCGCCGTAGACATAGGTGACGAGCACGAGCTTGGCGTCGTGGCACACGGGGCACTCCCGCCGCGTGGGCTCGCCCACGTGCTGGGCAGCCCGCATCAGCTCGGGGTGGGCATCGCAGATGTCGGTCCACGAGGCGAGACCGGTCCGGACCTGATTGATCAGGGCGCGCTTGGCGAGCGAGTAGTCCACCGTCGCGAGCAGCGAGCGGCGGCCTCGCTTGACCGGGAGCCGTTGCCTCATCGCCATGGTCGAGGCATGGTACACCCGCGTCCCGACGCGGGCGGCCCCTCCGCGCGTTCGGGGCGATCAGGCCTCGGGCAGGCTCACCTCGGCCCGAGCCCTCGCCACGACCGTCCGGTCACCCGCGAGGAGGAACAGGTCGCCCACGACCACACGGACCGATACCGTGGCCACGAACGTGCCGGGTTCGCACACGCAGGCCTCGAGCTCGGCTCCGTTCCGCGACGCGTACTCGCTGGAGAGCTCGATGGGCGTGGGCCCACGGTCGTCGATCGCGAGGGCTTGCGCGGCAGCGAGCGCCGCGGCGTCGGCGGCCGTCTGCGCCCTCGAGGCCGCGTGGAGCACCCGGGCGATGTCGGCGGCACCCATCGACACCACGAGGAGCGCCCCGACGACGCCGGCCACCAGCAGGGAGACCGAGCCCCATTCGCCCCGGGCGAACTCGGTGCGGGGAGGTCGCCCGTGGCGAGCCCGGCGCGTCAAGCGAACTCCTGACGCATGGTCGCGCTCGCCTCGAGCGAGACGGAGGGCGGGAGCAGCCAACCGGCGAGCAACGATGCGACCGGCACGTCGTACAGGACCGACACCGTCACCGGCGACCCGGAACTCCCGCTCCATGTGACGGCCACCCGGAGCCGCTCCGGATCCAGACCGACGGCGGCCGCGCGCACCGCCTCGCCTACGGCGTCGACCGACGGCCGGACGGAGGCCTCGCGTGCTCCGGCACGCGAGGCCTGGGTGAGCACCAGCGAATCCCGCGCCACGACCCCGACCTGCACGAGCGCCAGCAGCAGCAGCAGGAGCAACGGCAGCAGCAGCGCGAACTCGACCGCCGCGGAGCCGCGGTCGAGCGCTCGATCATCCGGCACTGCCTGCGACCTGATCGATGATGGAATCGAAGAAGGCCGGCAGCCGACCGGAGGACCGCGCCCACGCGATCAACACGACGGCCACCGCCGCGGCAGCCAGGATCACGAGCGCGTACTCGGCCGTCGTCTGCCCCACGTCGTCGGCGAGCCGCGGACGTGCCCGTACGTAGCGCGCGCGGACGTACCAGGACAACAGCATCCCGGTTCACCCCCTCTCTAGGCGATCGAACGCACGGTGGTCAGGAGCACCGGGACCACCGTGAGGAGGAGGAACGCGGGGAGGACGAGGAACACGAGCGGGAACAACATCTTCACCGGAGCCGTTCGAGCGCGGTGCGCCGCGGCCGCGCGTCGGACCTCGCGGACGTCCGACGCGAGGCGCGCGATCTCGTCGGCGAGCGAGGATCCGAGGCTGTCGGTGCGAGCGAGCGCGCCGAGGAGTCGCCGGAGGTCGGGAAGTTCCAGGCGCTCGCCGACACTCATCAGCTCGACACGCCAGCGACCGCCGAGGTCACTGGCGTTGATCACCGAGCGCAGCTCCTCGGCGAGTGGGCCCGTGGCGGCGTCGACCGCTCGACGGAAGGCGAGCTGGGGTGGGAGCCCCGCCGAGGTCGCGACGGCGAGGAGATCCAGGAGCACCGGGATCTCGCGATCGGCCGCCGCGATCCTTCGTCCGGCGAGCCGTGCGAGGACGAGGTCGGGAACCCGCCACCCGATCACGGCGGCAGGGATCGCGAGGACCGGACCCGCCACCAGGAGCCCCGTCAGCGACGCCGTCGCTGCGAGGATCGCCTTCGAGCCCACGACCCGTCGGTCGCCCCAGCCCGTATGGACGAAGCGAAGCCGTGTCGCCGTCGTCCGCGAGACACCGATCCGACGCAGGACCGGCCACGCCCCCACGCGGTCGAGTGCGCTCGCCGTGTGATGGGACGCGGGCCGGACGATCGCGATCCCGGCCATCGGATCGAGCGCCCTCACGGATCCGATGGCCACGATCACCGCGGCCGATCCGAGGGCCGCGAGCGAAGCGGCGAACATGGCGGTCATGGCTCGACCCTGAGCAACCGTCGGATCCAGACGTAGGCCGCTGCCTGCAGCCCGAACCCGAGAGCGATCGCGACGGCGCCGGTCGGCGTCTCGTACGCGGCCTCCAGATCCGGCCGAGCGACGACCGACAGGAACAGGAAGAATCCGATCGGGAGCAGGCCGAGGATCGTGGCCGATAGCCTCGCCTGCGCGGTGAGCGACTCGAGCTCGCGGGCGGCGCCCCGACGGTCGCGGAGGGTGCCCGCGAGATCGTCGAGCGTCGCCGCGAGCGAACCTCCCGTCCGTCGATGGAGCTTCAGTACGCCGGCGACGAGCCTCGCGTCTGGACCACCCACGTCGATCGCCCAGGCTTCGATCGCCTCGTCCATCGAGTGACCGAGTTCGGCCCGATCCGCCAGGCGCCGGAACGTGGTGTCCAATGGAGGGTCGAGCTCGGCCGCGGCGGGCTCGACCGCCTGCTGGAGGGACCGACCCGACCTCATCGCCGAGGCGATCAGGGAGACCGCATCGGCCAGCCGTTCCTGCATCTCGTGCTCACGGCGGCGACGTCTCCGCCGTGTGGTCCAGGTGGGAGCCGCCACGACGGCGGCGGTCGCGGCGACCGAGCCAGCGACTCCTGCGGCACGACCGCCCAACATCCACGCGACCCCCGCGCCAACGACGAGGAGCACCGGCGCCGGGACGCGAGGTCGGGATCGACGCACTTCAGGTTCGGACCCGAGTCGCGTGAGGAGCCGCGTCCGACGTTCGATCGCCGCGGCCCGCGCGACGATGACCGTGGCGAGGCCGGCGAGCCCCCCCGCGAGGGCCGCGTGGATCACGTGGCGTCCGGGCCGTCGACCCCGGTCTGGAACCATCTCGGATCGAGCTCCTCGCCGCGCTCCGCCAGCAAGGAGACGACCCGTGGCGCGATGCCCGTGCAGACGAACGACCCGTGGCGACCGATCCGTGGACGGAACCCGAAGATCTCCATGACGACCGGTTCGCCCGCCCCGTCGAGCTCGTCCACCGCAGCCACCTGGAACACGACACGACGGCCGTTCCGCAGCCGAGCCGTGTGCACCACCACGTCGATCGCGGAGGCGACCTGCGCGCGGACATGGGCAACGGGTAGATCGACGTCGGACATCAACGCCATGGTCTCCAGTCGCCAGAGCGAGTGTCGCGCGGAGTTGGCGTGTGCCGTCGACAGCGACCCGTCGTGCCCCGTGTTCATCGCCTGAAGCATGTCGAGCGCCTCCCCGCCCCGAACCTCTCCGACCACGATCCGGTCCGGTCTCATCCGCAGGGCGTTACGCACGAGATCGCGTACGGTCACTTCGCCTTGACCTTCGACGCTCGCGGGCCGAGCCTCGAGTCCGATCACGTGCGGCTGGGCGAGCCGGAGCTCGGCCGTGTCCTCGATCGTGATCAGCCGCTCGTCCGGCGGAACGAACGAGGACAGGACCCCGAGGAGCGTCGTCTTGCCCGAGCTGGTCCCGCCCGAGATCACGACGTTCATGCGTCCCCGGACGCACGCGGCGAGGAAGGCCAGCATCCTCGGACCCAGCGTCCCGTTGTCGAGCAGGTCGGTGGGGCCGATCGGGATCGAGGAGAACTTACGGACGTTCAGGACCGGACCGCAGAGCGAAAGAGGCGGGACGATCGCGTGCACCCGAGAGCCGTCCGGAAGTCGCGCGTCCACCCAAGGTGACGTTGCGTCGACCCGAAGACCCAGCGGGGCCACGATGCGTTCGATCACGTGGAGGACCGCCTCCTCCCCCTCAAACAGACGGTCCCCCACCCTTTCGATCCGCCCCTTCCGCTCCACGAACACGTCGTCGGGCCCGTTCACCATCACCTCGGTGACGTCCGGGTCCTTGAGCAGGAACTCGATCGGACCCATCCCGACGACCGCATCCGAAACCGCGTTCACGACATCGGCAAGCGTGCTCTGCGGAAGCATGTGGCCCTGCTCCCGGAGCAGCGACAGCGCCTCCTCACGGACGTGGAGTCGCCGTTCGGCGCGCGGCATCGCATCGAGCTGCCGAGCGTCGACCCGACCGATCAGTCGCTCGTGCAGGCTGCGTTGAACATCCACCAACGTCGTGCCCGCTCGATTCACGACCCCTCCGCCCGTTGCGCGAGCCGGTCGATCGCCCTCCCGATGCGTCCGCGCATCGGGAGCAACCGGCCGTGATCCTGGGCCGCGGCGACCGCACGATCGGAGGGGATCACGGCGAGCGCCGGTCGTCCGAAGACGCGTTCGACGTCGCCCGGGGTGATCTCGGATCGGGTCGCCCGGTTCACGACGAACGAGCACCGGTCGTCCAGCGCCGCGACCTCGATCGCTCGCTTCGCATCCCGGAACGAGAGGACGTCGAGGCCGAGCACCACGAGGACACGATCGGCCGCCTCGAGACCGGCCCGCGCGACCTCGTCGAGCGCCCGGGGCACATGCAGCACGACGACATCGCACGATCGCCGCACGGCCGCGATCGCGGCCCGGTAGGTCTCCGCACCGAGTCGCTGCGACAGCTGCCGATCCGCCGGCGCGAGGAGCGCCGAGAACCCTTTCGGATGCCGCCACAGGATCTCGTCGACGTGATGGGGGGCAAGCTCCTCGCCGAGGGGCACGAGCTCGGCGATGGTCCGCACCGGCTCGTCGCTCGGAACCCCGATCGCGGCGGAGGCGTCCGCGAACACGACGTCGAGATCGATCAGGACACAGCGGCGACCTCGCTTGGCGAAGGCGGCCGCCAGGTGGGTCGCGACGAACGTGGCCCCGGCACCGCCACGAGCCGCATAGACTGCGAGGACGCGAGCGAGGTCGCCGAGATCGTCGCTCCGCGACGGTCGGACGCGTGCCGCGGCGTTCGCGAGCTCTTCCCGCTCTGCCGGCCAGAGGAAGAAGCCGCTGGCACCCGACCGGATCGCACGTCGCAGGGCCCCAACCGATTGCGTCGTGTCCACCGCGAGGAGCGCGCTGCCGTTCAACGCTCCGCGCGACGGGGCGAGCGCGGGCGCGGCCACCACCGCGTCCGGCTCGAGCTGTCGGACCGCCTCCGCGAGCTGCGACGCGTCGACCGCGGTTCCGACCACACGCGCTCGGCCCGTGCGGTCGAGGAAGTGCATGACCTCCTCTGCGACGTCCGGCGTCTCGAGCGCGAGCACGATCCGCGCGACCTCCTCCATCTTCCGCTCCAGGGTCCAACGGGGAAGCACCGATGAGGGAGGGTTCCGTTCGGGGGAGTGGCGGCGAACCGCGTAGGCGAACACTACGCGGACGCGCCGCTTGCGCACAATCACCAGGCCGACCGATTCGCGGATCTTGTCGGGCGAACGTGCCGCCGGATGGTTCGGTCGGCCGTCCGGAGGGTTCCGTAGGTCTGCAAGGGGACCCCCGGATCCCCGCCTGGCCCGAGACGAGGCGCGCGATCACCCACCCGACGAGCTGATACGACGACCCCGAGCACGAGGGCCGGTCCCAACAGGGGCCGGCCCTCGGCGCACCGGGTCCGGAGGCGGTAGCCTCGATGCGGAAGGAAGGAAGCCCCGGGCGGGAGGTGTGACTGGTGACGTCGGGCTCGTTCACCGTGACGATCGCCGCGACGCCTGAAGCCGTGTGGCCATGGGTCGCCGATCTCGCCCGCCACGGCGATTGGTCGCCGACGTCGTATCGGATCGAGTGGCTCGAAGGCGAGCCGAACGCGGTCGGGAGCCGGTTCCGATCGGTGGGCGTGATCCCAGGAGACAAGCACCACGCGAACGAGGGCGAGGTCACCGAGAACCTCCCGTATTCGAGGTTCGCGATCCGTTCGCGCGACCCCCAGGGCGAGTACGCGAACACCTTCGCGTTGGCGCCGAACGGGAACGGCACCGATGTGACGTACCGGATCGAGTTCCTGCAGATGCACGGACTGGCGGCGCTGCTCCTGCCCGTGGTGTACCCGCTCTCCGGCAAACCTCAGGGGCGCAAGCGGATGCAAGCGCTGAAGGCGAAGGTCGAGGGCTCCGCGTGAGGGCGCGCGCGCGGATCGGCCGGCTGCTCGCCCTGATCGTCGTGGTCTCGACCGGGATCGTTGGGGTGGCGACGTCATCGGCATCCCCGCGCGCTGACGGGCGAACGAGGCCGGCGTGCACCATCACCGGGACCGACGGTGACGACGAGCTCCACGGCACGCCCGGCGCCGACGTGATCTGCGGCAGGGGTGGTTCGGACTTCATCGAGGCTCGCGGCGGTGCGGACCTCGTCTTCGGTGGTTCCGGCGCCGACCTGGTGGAGGGCGGGGTGGGGGCCGACACGCTCCGGGGCGAGAAGGGTCGGGACATCCTGCTGGGCGAGGAAGGACGCGACCGCGCGTTCGGGGGCCCCGCCCGAGACGATGTCCGCGGAGGACCCGGCAGGGATCGGATCGTCGGCAACGCCGGGAGCGACCTCTGCCTCTCCGCGATGGATGAGCACCCCGGCGACCGCGTGCTCGGCGGGCCCGGGTTCGACACCGCCGATCGGGACGTCGGCGATCAGCTCTTCTTGGTGGAGCGCATCACCGATAACGTCTGCTTCGGGGGCTGAGCCCCCTCCGGCGGCCGAGCCCGGCGCCGGCCAACGGAGGAGGAGCGGATGGCGGGCATCGAGATCCGGCGGTTCGAGCAGGCCGATGAGGCACGCACTTTCGAGCACGGCTCGTTCGATGTCGTCACGATCGGCGGCATGACGATCGGGCGGGCGAGCTACGAGCCGGGGTGGGTGTGGTCCGAGCACGTCGGCAGGCCGGCCGACGAAGATCTGTGCCAGGTCGAACACGTCGGCCTGGTGGTCTCGGGTCGCGCGGCGGTCAAGATGGCCGACGGGACCGAAGACGTGCTGACCCCGGGCGATCTGTTCGCGATCGGGCCGGGTCACGACTCCTGGGTGGTCGGCGACGAGCCGTACGTCTCGCTCCACCTGCTCGGTGCGAACGAGTACGCGAGGCATTGAGCGAGGGTCGACGACAGAACACCCGGGTTCCGAGGAAGTGTCAGACCGGGGGTCTACGATCGCGGCATGGGTTCGGTGATCGACCTCCGAGCGTGGCGCGAGCGCCGCGAACGGGACCCGATGACCCGGTTGGAGCGAGCCATCGCGCGCCTGGACGGGCTCCTACGTCGCAGCGGGTCCGGGCGCCTCGGGAGCCGGGTCGAGTCCGACCTGCTCGCCATCACCGGCGCCGTGAGCGCCGGGCTCGACGATGAGGCCGCGGAGCGCGCCGAGCGCCTGGCCGAACGGCTCGAGCACCCGTCGGCCCGCCGCTCCAGCTAGTCGCGGGCGCCCCCGACAGCCAGGTTCGGTCTCACGACCTCGAGCATGGCTGGAACCGCACCGGCCGAGCCCCGGTCATCAAGGGCGTAACCGGAAGCTTCCGGGAGGGAGGCGCCCCGGCACACGTTCGCGCCCGAACGCGGCCCGCGTGCCGGCGCGGGGCTACGCTGAGTGGCCGGCCTCGGGGACAGGCGAACGGGAAGGGCAGGGGTGAACGATCCGGACCCGCGGACGCTCGCGCGAGCGCGTGAGGGCGACCTCCGCGCGTTCGAGGACCTCGTGCGCCAGTACCAGGGCGACGTGTGGCGATTCGCCTACCACTTCACGCGCGACCGGTCACTCGCCGACGACGTCACGCAGGAGGCGTTCCTGCGGGCGTTCCGGTTCCTCCGCGGCTTCCGCGGGGATTCCCGGTTCACGAGCTGGCTGTTCCGGATCGCACGCAACTGCGCGATGGACCAGATCAAGGCGCGGAACGTGTACGTCGAGCGGGTCACGCCGATCGCCGGTACGACCGTCGACGCGCAGGCGCGGGTGGAGCTGCACGTGGCCCTCGACGCGGTCACGGCCGAGCACCGCGAGCCGTTCCTGCTCGTCGAGGTGTTCGGCCTGTCCTACCAGGAGGCCGCCGACGTGCTCGGCGTGCGCGTGGGCACGATCAAGAGCCGGATGCACCGGGCACGCCGCGCGATGATGGATGCCCTCGAGGTCGAGGAAGAGGCTCGGTGAACCACGACCAGGCCGAACGCCTCCTGTCCGCCCGTATCGACGGCGAGCGGCTGTCGGCGCGAGCGACCTCCGCCCTCGAGCATCACCTCGAGACCTGCGCCGAGTGCCGCGCGTTCGAGCGCGGCGCCTACCGGCTGCGCGAGGCGGCGCGGTTCGAGGTCGCCCCCGCCGTCCCCGACCTGGTTGGCGACGTGATGTCCGCCGTCGGCGCCGAGGCCGGCCGTCCTCGTCACCGGCTGCGCGTCGCGCCACCCACCCGATCACCCCGTCGCCGGCTCGTGCCGCGACTGGCTCCGATCGGCGTGGCGGTGCTCGTGGGGGCGCTGGTCGGCGGCCTGGTCGTCGGCGGCCCCTGGCAACGACCGGATACCGGTTCGGCCTTGGCCGCCACCGAGATCACCGAGGGGATCTCGGCGGCCGCGGTCCGGCTCGACGCCTACCAGGCGACGTTCGCGATCACCGAGCTGCACCTGTCCCCCGAGGTCCCACAACGCGAGCTGACGATGGGCGTGTGGTTCGAGGCGCCGGAACGCTTCCGGCTCGACGTGGTCGATCACACCGACTACCCGACCAAGGCCACCTCGACGGACCTGCGGCTCGTGGTCGACGGTTCGACGTGGTACGCGGCCGGCCCCGCCCCGTGCCCCACCGCGAGCTGTCCGCAGCGCGAATCGGTGGTCCGCAACCGCCTGCCGTTCTCGACCGCAGCCCCGATCCCGACCGACCTGGTGCTCCCGATCTCCACGCTCGCGGACGCCGACCGGCTGACGGTGCTCGGGCGCGGCATGGTGCTCGGCCGTCCGGCGATCCGCGTCGAGGTCCCCTTCGAGCGCGCCGAGCCCCTGTTCCCGTTCCTGTCGATCGGCGGGGACTGGCGGCCGTTCTTCCCCAACGACCGCGTCCGGATCTGGCTCGATGAGCGGAGCTGGTTCCCCCTGCGGTGGAGCGTCTACCCGGCGACGGGAGCCGAGCGCGACGCGTGGGCCCTGCGGTTCGGCCTGCCCGACGAGCCCGCCCTTCGACCGGTGTTCTCGGTGACCGCGCTCGACGTGAGCCTTCGCGAGCCGGATCCCGCGGTCTTCGACATCCCCGCAACGGCTTCCGTGCGGGACCAGGGCGCCCGGCCGGTAGCGCTCGCCGACGTGCGACACGAGGCCGGTTTCGAGCCGGTCGCTCCGCGAGCGGTCGCCGGCCTCGACCGGTACCGGGTGGTGCTCCCCCGGGACGCCGCCGGCGAGACGCTCGTCGCGTACGCGGACGGACTGGCCTTCCTGAACCTCGGCGAGACGCGGACGTGGGACGGCGACGCGCCGTTCGGGCCCGTCGGCGTCCAGGCCGAAGAGGTCTCGCTCGCCGGCGGCGGCATCGCCTACTACGAGCCGTCGTCGGACGACCACGGCCGTCGCGTCTCGATCCACGCGGCGGGCACCGACCTCTACCTGGAATCCAACCTGCCGCGTTCGGAGCTGCTGGCGGCCGCCGCAGCGCTCCCCGTCCGGGGGCTCTCGATGCCCGAGGCGTGGAGGCTGCGCGAGATCGGACCCGTCACCGTCGAGCGCGTGTCGCTGGCGAGGGCGAGAGCGTCGGTCCCGTTCCCGATCGAGCTCCCCAGGCTGCTGCCGGCGGGGTTCGCGCTCGCGAGCGTGGAGCTCGTGGACGCCGGGTACGGTGTCGGGGTGACCCTGTACCTGCGCGACCGGGACGCCGACGCCGGCATCGGCACGATCCGCCTCCACCTCGAGCCCGCAACCGAGCTCCCGCCGGCGACCGCGGCGATGCAATCGACGGTCGACGTCGCCGGCGCCGAGGGACGGTTCACGCCCGGCCGATCCCAGCTCGAATGGATCCGCGACGACGTGTACCGATCGCTCGACGCGCCGGGGCTCGAGCTCGACGAGCTGCTCGCCATCGCCTCGTCGATCGGCCGGGACCCGGACGAGGCGAACCGGTGAGTCGCCGCCGCGCCGCGAGCCTCGCGGCGGGCGTGGTGATGGGGTTCGCCCTCGGCGCCTCGCTCACGCTCGCGATCCAGGGGTGGGCGAACCTGCCCGACCCGGGAT